>CAZGZO010000081.1:0-11249 GCA_964529695.1 uncultured Lentimicrobiaceae bacterium | reverse complement strand
GAAATATTTACAGTTTGTGTTTGTGCACCCATCGTTACCTGCCCCGATACGACATAATTTTTCTGTGAACCTTTGATTTCAGGAGAATATTGCTTTACACAAGAAGAAAGTGTAAGCAATATCGTGCCAATCCATAAAATTCTATTCCGAAGCATAATTTCCTAATTTGAAATTCCATGTAACGGTAAAAATAGGTACTCCTAATAATGAATAGTAATATCCTTTTAATTTACCGTCCGATGTATTAAAATATACAGTATAAGGGTTATCTCTCCCTGTCAGATTGTAAATACTTATAACGAACGAGCTGTGCAGAGGCTTGTGTCTTTTAAGGTTTCCTTCTATAGACATAGATGCATCCATACGAAAATAATTAGGAATCCTGTATGCATTTCGGCTTGAATATTGTAAGTATGGTACTCCTTCCAAATAATACCCTGCAATTGGGTAGGTAATGGTCCTTCCGGTTCTGTATGTCATAATTGCCGAAAGAGCAACCCTCATATTTAAATGATAGTCAATAACCATATTTAAATCATTGGGAATATCATAATCCGAAGGATAGGTTTTCCCATTATTAATGCTATTCCATGTTTGCCCGCCGTTCACTCTCATCAGCGAGCGTGAATAAGTGTATGATATCCATCCGTTCAGCTTATGATTGGTCCGTTTTAAAAGCATTTCAACACCATAGCTCTTTTCTGTTCCCGGTAAAATTTCTGTTTCTACATGAGGACTGTCTAAGAATGAAGCCCCATCTTTAAATTGGGGATAATTATTTTCTTCCTTATAATACACTTCTAATGAGGCTCCTATGCCAGCTCTGGGAATCGTCCTGAACACTCCTAATGAGACCTGATTGCTTTTAGAAGGACGAATGTGATAGTCAGCCATTTTCCACTGAACATTGGGGGAAATCGCAAGGGTGTTATTTAACATAAATAGGTTTTGATGCATTTGATTGAACGCCAGTTTGATACTCCCATTTTCATCCGTCTGGTATTTGATGGCCGCCCTAATGTCCGGTTCCGGGTACCAATGGATGGGGGTATTATTACCAAAATGCAGGGTGTCACTTACGTAAAGGGGATCTACAGGCATGCCAGATTGATAATTGAATACCGTGGACGGACCGAGTGGTGAATACATTGTAAACCTCATCCCTGCAGTAATACTTAAAAGTGGAAAAGGTCTGTATGTGTCAGAAGCGTACAGCGATGCTGAAATTCCTTTCTCCTTGCCCAGCGCAACAGTTGAAAGTAATGAACTTTTTCCATAAGGAATTACATTCCCCCGGTTTAGTTTGTGAAGCAATATTCCACCACCAAAAGTAAGTAAATTATTGTTACTTAATGTTTTGTTGAAATTAGCTCGTATTTCATAATGTTCCATTTCGTAGGCCTGTTGATAGGCACTTACGGGTTGTTCTTCATTCACAGTATGAAACTTATACTGTGAACCAATGAAAGTAAAATCTCCTCTGAAAGAGTTCGAAAAATTGTGGTTTATATCCACTGAGGCTCCATTATTCGAATATATATAATCGTCAATCTTTGCAAGTTTGAAATGGTCATAACTATGATAGTAGAAAAGCTGCATCTGTGTATTAGTGGCGTTGTACGAGAGCTCTCCTGAATAATCATAAAAATTGGCGGCGCTGGAACTGATAGTAGGATCATTGATTTTTTTCAGAATCCAATCGGAATAGGTTGATCTACCACTAAAAATATAAGATAACTTATCTTTCTTTATGGGCCCCTCAAATTCGACATTCGCGGCAACTGGACTTACGCCACCATGAGCCGTGAAACGTTTCATGTCGCCCTGCTTAGTAATAACATTAAAAACAGAAGAAAGACGCCCGCCATACATGACCGGAACATAACCTTTGTAAACGGAAAAGTCTTTAATAATATTTGCATTGAAAGCCGGGAAGAAACCAAAAAGGTGTGTTGTATTATAAATAGGAACTTTGTCAATATAGAATGCATTCTGATCGGCTCCACCACCACGTACACTTAAACCTGATGTTCCTTCTCCTTCACTCACAATCCCGGGTAATGTTCCCGAAACTTTTAAAATGTTTCGCTCTCCCATCATCATCGGTAATCCCTTGATGGAGCTCATGGAAACCTTATTAATTCCCGGATCTTTCTCAGTCATGCTCATTTCTTTGTCTCCGTGAACCACTAATTCATGTATTTGATAAACTGCTTTAAGAAGTTTTACTGTGAATTTTCCGCTGGACTGAACGTTAATCAGGAATTCCTTACGTTGATAACCAACATAATGGAGGATACAGGTGTATTTCCCTGGTTTTAGTACCAGCGTGAAAAATCCATTCTTTCCCGAAACGGCACCTGTTTTGGTTTCTTTAACATAACAAGTAGCAAATAAAATGGGACCACCTGTTTCTTTGTCAATGATTCTTCCAAGAATGGTGGCTTTACCATCAGCCAAACGACCGCCTTTATGTCCGATTTGGATTGTCTTTGTTACTCCTGGCCTCCTTCCGGTAAGGTATCTTTCTTCACTTGCAGTCATTTCCGGGATATTTTTATTTGCACTCACAGACTGCGATTCTGGCTTGAATGACGGTAGTCCGTTTAGCAGTTTTTTATGAGGCATCAATAAAAGATAATGATTCCAGCAGGAAACTTCGAACCCCGTGTTTCTAACAGCAAGTGTCACAGCCTGGCGGGCAGTAATACTATCAGTATTTAAAGAGACTTTAATATTCTTAACTTGTTGCTGTTTGTATAATACCCGGATACCGGTTCTCTGATACACTTCTTGGCAAAATTTTTCAAAAGAAACATTGTTGAAGTGGCAATTCATTACTTTTTGAATCTCAATATTTGGGGTAAATGTTGAAATAGAATGAAAATTACGAATCGTTTTTCCTTGGTGATACAAACTGTTACAATAATTAATGAGCTTAAGTACCGCCGGCATTCCGGATTTCTTTACCTGGTTTAATTTGATTCTGTTTTTCCTAAGATATTTTTTAAGCAAGGATTTATATTTAGGATTAAATAGTGCAATAAAACTCCTGTTGTCTCTGTAATGCATCAACTTATTGCCCGATTTCAAATACGATACTCGTGATGGTTTTGAAAATACTAAATTGACAGCTTTTGGATCCTCATCGGGGTTTAGGAATTTGCGCCATGTATATAGAATTTGAAAATACCCCTTTCCAATAACCTGGTAAATTCTGGGCTTATTACCCTGAAACGAAAGGCTTTCAAAATGTTTTCCCCATAAATTTATGGTTTTAATCCAAGAATTGGGTAAAATAACCCCCAATAAATCGTTCTTCTTTGTTTTATATTCAAGTACGATTTGCTGGTTATAAACATCATAGTTGAGTAAAAGGTTGGTGAACTTTTCTCCTCTGAGTTGAATAGAACCTTTTACAAATTTAGGTCCGTATAGAAACTGCGATCCTTTGGTGCCGGGCGGCGGAGAAAATGAATATGATAATCCATTATAAAGCAACGGATTAGGCCCATAAATATTATTTGCGGTTAAATCCGGAGCAGGGATAAGCGTTTGTGAAAAGATTCTTCCATCGGTAAACGCCACAATTAGAAACAATAATACAATTAAACGGATTTTCATCTTTGCTATAATATACAATAAAGGTTTTTATTGTTGCGTTTTTTGTTTTCACTATTCCGTTGCAAAATGGAGTTGAAGAAAGTATATTGCTTTGAGTTTTTATTAAATTTCCAAGAGTTTATCATTTTCATAATTAATAAGTAAAATATCTGCTTGTAAAATGTTGATATGATGCTGGATTTTATAAAATTCTTTTTAATTTATCTATCTGAAATAATTTTTCCTTCACAAAATAATAAATCTGTTCTACCTGAATCCGTTTCAAACAAACACAAGAATATCATCCGGCTCAATGGAAAACTGATCTTTTCGTTTTCATTAAACGATAGCTTTTGACAAAGTTAAAATTCCATGAACCTCTATTTATTCAGTATTTGGACATTAATCTGGATATTCCGGCCATTTGTATTGTTTAATGGCCGCATAACAGAATTTCTGATTAGAAAAAACGGGTGTTCTGTGAGCGGAACTGACAGATCCTACCTTTCTGAACATCTTCAAAATTTGATCGTGGATCAAAGGTTTCCCCAAATGATCAATGACAAATTTTTGGTTCGGGAAACACTTCCGGTATTTTCATCCCAGAATTTAAGTGCGCTGGGTGTTTGATCAAATGGGAAGACTCTTGTAATCAGGTCGGTGAAAGGCATCACCTTTTTCTCAAACATAGAGATTACGGAGGGGAATACCCTGAGCGCATTTCTTGAACCGTAAAGATTGACTTCTTTTCGGAGGTAATTGCCTGGTAGAGATTTCCCAACGCACTGGTACCAAATATAATAGGTTGTAAAGCAATCCCTTTATTTCCAGGTGGTGTTTGTTCCATAGATAAAAAATTTTACAATAACCTGATTCGAAATAATCAAAACCGCAGAGGTTGCTTAATTTCAAACTGACTTTAATAAATCATCAAGCAAATAACCATTTAATCTGAAACAATGTCAATTTAAATTAAACAGTCTTTTAAGATGTCTTTCGAAAATATTTTCTTCGACACATGCACCAATGATTTCGTGGTGCTGTTCCAAAAGTCCGGTAAATTCGTCCCCCAATTCGGCTGCAATTTTATAACCTACATGGATTAACTGCCTGAAATTGGGATTATAGTCCTTATTATCAGGAATATGCCGCAACGTGTTCACAAATTTTTCTTTGCTCCATCCCTTTATTTCTCTTTCCGAAGGTAATTGAGTAGTGTCGATATCGATGACATCGGCATAAGGGGCACAAAGCTTTTCCCTTTGTTTTAATGCTTTGGCATAGATTTCCTTAACAACTTCGAGGGCCCGGCCACCTGCCATCGCAAGTCCAATTACTTCCTCCAACCACGTCGTCCCGGCCGTTTTTACATGCAACCCTTTATCATATTTTTTAATAATCTGTCCCATGATCGGGTAAATAGAAAATTTATCGCTTCCCGAATGAACGCTTAATTTCAGCTCTTCAGGAAGCCCGAATTCTTTGATGGCAAAATCCAGCACCAGGATATCTTCTTCAAACTCTTTGGCGAATTGAGTTAAATCGCCCTGATAGTCAACTCCTTTATTAAACCTGCCGGTAAATTTTGGGGCAATGGTCTGCACAGGAACTTTATAATATGCCAGCATCTTCAAAATAAAAAACAATTCAATCGGATTCTGGGGATTTTCAACTTCGTCCATCGATACTTCAGTAATGAAATTCCCGCTTCCCTTTTCCTTCTCAATAAAACAGTATATTTCGGAAGCTTGCTTTGCTGCACCCAAAAAATTAGCGACAATTTTTGACAAAGAATCATCACTCACTTCAAAAGGATGATCAATTCCCGGAATCATTAGCTGTCCGAGATAATCATCGCAGGTAGCCATAAAAGTTGTGGCCTCATCCTCAGCGACCGGTTTATTGATATAAGAAGCAACGTCTAACGTAAAAAAGTCGGCTGTATTAATAAAAGGGGCTACCGTATCGAGATTTATATGATCGGCATCTACAAAATACTTTCCTTTAAAATCACTGGCCTTCACAGCATTATCAGCTTCTCTGCGAACATCTGCAGGCTGGGAGCCTACAATCAAATGTTCCCGGTTAGATTTGTTCCAAACAGGACTGATATTTAATCCAAACCTGTTTGCCTCCATAATCGCCTTAAGCTGGGCAGCTCCCTGATGTGCAAAGCGATCTCCAATTCCAATACTATATTTTTCTAATTTCATGATTAATTGTAAATAAAACAAAATCAAATATTTAATCTTTTGCCATCTGTTTAATTGATGTTTTGATAGGATCATTTATTCAAATCAAACTCTTATTTTTACTGCTTTACTGATTCTTATAATCGCTCCAACCATTTTCATTAAATTTCTTAGTTGGATAAAATCACTGCTTATAGCAGGATTGTCTATCTAAAAGTGTAAAGGATATTATCAATAAAACAAGGCGTTCAAAACTTTTTCCGATATTTTTATATTTAATTGTTATTCTGCAGTAAAAAGTAAACCATAGTTAAACCCAACCGGGTTTTATTCCTTTTTTTATTATGATCCATTCAGAATCAAGCGCTATATAGTAAAATCGAAATTTCGTGACTTTAGTCTGTGATAAACATCCCGACTGAACATGTACAATTTTGCCGGCCGGTGCGAAACATCGTTTTCTTTTTCGTTCAACGGCACTATATAACTGAGATTCGCAATCTTCTTTCGGAAATTTCGCTTGTCCAGAGTCGTTTCAAAAATTACTTCATAAATTGTTTGTAATTGTGTCAGTGTAAATTTTTGTGGTAAAAGTTCAAATGCCAACGGCTTGGTGCGTATTTCATTTCTCAAAGTATGTAATGCGAATTCGAGAATTTCTAAATGGTCGAATGCTAAATCCATCGTTTTGACATAGTTAACAGGAACCCATCTGGCATTTTCATTCAACATCAAATCGCTTTTCCCATTTTTCTCCAGGTTAATCAGTGAATAGTAGGGGATGGTGATTACCCTTTTTTCGGGATGGTCAATAGAAATCAACCATGATATATCCCTGGGCCGTTTGGTTAACCTGTCCAGTGCCCCAAAAGCCTTTAGCTGTTTCATATAGATATTTTCCATTCCGGTCAATTCATTGAGGATTCTCCTTGAGGCGGTATCTAAATCCTCATCCTTTCGGATTAAATCTCCGGGGAATTTCCAGTCATGGTGAAGCTTACCTTTATAAAGGATACTCCTTCCTATTAATAATATGTTTAAATGGATCGAATCGAAGCCAAAAACTACAGAATCAACTGAAACATTTGGTACTAATATTGCGTGCATCATAGTTTTTATTTAACCAATTCATAATAATCAAGAAAAAGTAAAAAACTAAAAAAGATGTGCCGCACGCAGAAGATATTCAGGTTAAATACCTACTTTAGGTAAAGTCATTTACGCGACAAAAGTATAAATTTTTTTAATAAAATTAAGTAAGTGTAAAAAGTTTATATGTTGTTATTTAATAAATGAGAGGTTGTCTTCTATAAACAAAACAGTAATGAGCAAAGAAGTTATTTTGAAACCCTGAATTTTTAGCAAGAAGAATTCATCATAATACATTAATAAACAGAAATATGTATTTATTTTAATTTAACAAGCGGAACTAATTTAACAGTTATCGGAAAATTTTACATGAAAAATCATTTTTACGATTAATTTGTATTAGCATTATATGAAAAATAATAGCCACGATATAACCAGTGCTATTTCTCAGAAATACAGCAAGATGAGTATTTAATATTTTTGCATGATTTCTCCACCCAAATTGTCGAAAACGATATAAATGGCCAGATTGTCCATTTTTTTGTCCAAATATTAAATATAAAAAGTAAAAGTACAATATACTTTTGTTAAAAAATAGATGTGCTGCAAAGTAAATATTAGTCTTTTGGGTTTAGTGAAATTTTCCGGTGTTCATTTTTTTTGGATTCAAGAGATAGGAGTAATGAATATTATTAAAGCAGAAGAGGGTTGTTTTACGAACAACAAACCGGAAGCAGGTTTTAAGTTATTTTAGAACTTGACGAATTGTCATGTTGATAGTTGCAGATTTTATGAGACTGACATGGCGAGACTTTATAACTAATTAATTAATTAAAAGTGTTTCTTATGAAAAAAAAGGTACATGTGTTAAGTATTTTGTTCCTGTTTCTGATGCTGATTTTTTCGTCGGCCAGTCAGGCATCTGCCCAGACAATTCAGATTACAGGAAAAGTCACTGATGCAAGCACGGGACAGTCATTGCCAGGTGTTAGTGTTAGTGTAAAGAAAACCACAACAGGAACAGTTACTGATTTAAAAGGTAATTTTTCTATCAGTGTAAAACCTGGTTCCAGTTTGGTATTCTCTTACGTTGGTTATCAATCGCAAACCTTTGTGGTTAATCAACAAAAGACGATTAACGTCAAATTGAAACCTGCCAGCACAGGCTTAAATGAAGTTGTTGTAGTTGGTTATGGTACTCAGCAAAAGAAATTGATAACCGGAGCCACGGTTTCTGAAACCGGTGCTCAGCTTATGAAGCGAAATACAACCAGTGCGCTTCAGGCTCTGCAGGGGCAAACAGCCGGTGTTAATATTACTCCTACCTCGGGACAGCCCGGCAGTGGGTTCAAAGTGAACATCCGTGGGGTTGGTACCATTGGGAATTCCAGCCCGCTTTATGTTGTGGACGGGGTGCTCACTGGCGACATCTCTTCCCTGGATCCTTCAGATATTAAATCCATCGACATATTAAAGGATGCTGCTTCTGCTGCTATTTATGGTATTAACGGTGCTAACGGTGTCGTTTTAATCACCACAAAAGGAGGTACTTTAGGCCCTAATGGTGAAGCACCCAAATCACACATTTCGTTTGATTACTATACCGGCTGGCAGAACGTACCAAGAAAGTTAAACGTACTCAATTCAAAAGAATATGCCACGATTATGAATGAAGAGGCTGTTAATTCAGGGGCTCCTCTTTTCTTTACCCAGAATCAGATCAATAACATGGGACCCGGTACTGATTGGATGAATATTATGTTCAAAAAAAATGTACCTACTCAAAATTTAAGTGTTACGGCATCAGGCGGCACCAGTGTTTCGGCTTATACCCTGGCGTTTTCTCACTCGGATCAGGGAGGTATTGTAGGCGGCCCCAACCTTTCCAATTTTGAACGCTATACTTTTCGTATGAATTCAGAGCGTAAAATGTTTGGCAACTTTATGAGGATAGGAGAAACTTTTACTTATTCACATGTGAATCAGCGTAAAATTTCTGATGGTGGAATTTATGGCAATTCAATTCGGGGGGCCATTCAGACCAGTCCTTTTCTGGCGATGTATGATTCCACAGGCCAATATTTAAACAGTGCTAATTCTACATTTTATAATGGAGGCCCCTGGAATGATAACGAAGCCAATCCTTATGCAATGATGGCGCTTACGAACCAAAACAGGACTCAGTCCGATAAAATGTTTGGGAGTGTTTATGCACAAATCAAACCTGTAAAAGGATTAGAACTTAAGTCAAAATTCGGGTTTAGCTATAGTGGAAACCACAATCATGGTTACGGCCCTGTTTATGATTTGTCTCTTCAGTCTTTTACTACTGAGCCATCGGTTTCTCAAAGCATGTCTGCCTATTATAACTGGGAATGGGATAACACGATACATTATACTTTTAAGGTAAAGCAAAATCATTTTGATGTGTTGGCAGGAACTGAAATTCGTAAATCTACTGGTGTCTATGTTTACGGTTCCAATCAGGGGAAATTGTTATTCAACGATCTGTTCCATGGTTACCTGAGTGATGCTTCCATCACTAACATCACGGCCACGTATCCTGATTCTACCGCAGTGAAGAATACAATCGGTTTATCAGGAATGGCCAGTTCAGTATCGGCCACTGCTTCATTTTTTGGCAGGATTAATTATAATTACAAACAAACTATCCTGGCCACAGCCGTGTTCCGGTATGACGGTTCTACTAATTTTGCGCCCGGTCATCAGTGGGGGGCCTTCCCTTCATTTTCTGCAGGCTGGGTGATGACCAATGAGAACTTCATGAAACCGTATAAAAAATGGCTTGACTTCTTTAAAATACGTGGCAGTTGGGGCATTAACGGGAATGACGCTATCCCAATGTTCCAATACGAGTCGCTTATCGCGTTGTCAAATGCTACTTATAATATAGGCGGCTCTGATGTCCCGGGATCTTATCCACAGACGATTGGAAACCCGGCTTTAAAATGGGAAACTTCCCACCAGCTTGACTTTGGTTTTGATGCCGGTTTGTTCAATGATAAAATAACGGCCTCTTTTGACTGGTACAACAAAGACACTAAGAACTGGCTGATAAGTGCACCGTTGCTTGCCACAGCCGGAGTAGCTCAAGCTCCTTACATCAATGGAGGCAACGTAATCAACAAGGGGGTGGAAGTTCAGGTGACATACAATGGTCGTGTTGGCACAGATTTTAAATACTCTGTTTCAGGAACTTATACCTACAATAAAAATAACGTTACCAAGGTTCCTACAGAAGATGGTATTATTCATGGCCCCACGAACAGTTTGTATGTTAATGCACCTGAATTCTATCGTGCACAGTCCGGATATCCCATCGGTTATTTCTGGGGATATAAAACAGATGGAGTATTTCAAAGCTGGGCACAGGTTGATGCTTACAAAAACAGCAAAGGCCAGCTGATCCAGCCCAATGCCCAACCCGGCGACCTGAAATTTGTGGACGTAAACGGTGATGGTACAATTTCTGCAGCAGATAAGACTAATCTTGGCGATCCAAACCCGCACAATTTGTTTGGTGGAAGTTTCTCATGTTCTTATAAAGGATTGGATTTTTCAATAGAAGCCAGTGGCGTCTCCGGAAATAAAATTGCCCAGGCATACGGCAGCGGGGGGTATCAAAATTGGACCACGGCTATTTTGAAACGCTGGCATGGCGAAGGAACTTCCAATTTCCTTCCGCGTGTTACGATTAATAATAGTAACTGGGCCAAGTTTTCAGATATTTATTTACAAAACGGGGCTTATTTACGCATTACCAACATCACCTTGGGCTATGATTTTGCCAAACTCATTAAGTTTAAATATTTGAGCAAATGCCGCCTGTATTTAGCTGCTAATAATATCTTTACCTTTACAAAATATGACGGAATGGATCCGGCAGTAGGATACACTGCGCAAGGAACAGGTAACTATTCATTCGGACAAGGTGTTGACTTAGGATTCTATCCTACTCCAAAAACCTATCTAATAGGCCTTAATGTTAACTTCTAAAACGAGAAAAAGAGATGAAAACATATAAAATTTTAATCGTTGCAATTACGATGACATTTGCATTAAGCTCGTGTCAGAAATTTTTGACCACTCAACTAATGACTCAGAAAACAAGTGATAGTTATTATCAAACTCCTGATGATGCCGCAACTGCATTGGTTGGATGTTATAACGGTCTGGACCTGATGTGGAACGGAGGGGTTGCATTACCCCTTGAAGCTGAAGTGTGTTCGGATAACTGTTTTGGTGGAACAGGAAGCGCCGACGGATATGGATGGAACATGATGGACGAGTTTAATAAAAACGTTTCTCCCACAGATGCCTCTATGTTCGAAGGCGACTGGCAAA
>CAZGZO010000080.1:0-11278 GCA_964529695.1 uncultured Lentimicrobiaceae bacterium | reverse complement strand
AATAATTTTGGTCACGGCTTCATAATTAAAGCGTAAAGTTAGAAAAGAATTTTAAAAAGCAAGGAAATCCGAAGATCTAAGTTCCCCTCCTTGGAGAACCTGTCCCGAATTTATTTCGGGAGGTTAGGGTGGGTTTCAAATGGGATAGAAGACTTTTCTGAAAGATTCTCACGGCATGCTCACACACGTCCCAACCCATGATGCCTCAGAATTAAACGGTTGATTTTTAGTATTTAAATGAGTCTACAAACTTCAAAAAATAATCCTTCCGCTCCTCAAATACCGAACGGTAAACAATACTTTCCTTATCAATAGCGTGGTCCACAGCCAAAATGCCGTCCAAATGGTCAATTTCATGCTGAAGCAACTCTGAGGTGGCTCGGTCAAGGTTGTTCCAGATCAATTCACCTCCGAATTCATTCCGGTATTTCACTTGAATTGATGTGTGGCGCTTAACTTTTACCAGCAGGTCGGGAAAGGACATGCAATCATCCCAAAGGCTAAATGTTTCTTCTGATTTCCAGGTGATTTCAGGATTGATAATCACAAACGGGCCTGCTCCCAGGTTCAATGCAATGAAGCGTTTGCTGATACCAATTTGTGGAGCGGCAATGGCTCTTCCGAAGCCTCTTTCCTGCCGGAATTCTTCTAATGCCTGTTTCAGCAGTTCTGTTTCCCGGATAAAATCTTTATCTGAAACATCTTCAACCCGTTTGGATTTTCCCCTTAAATGTGGATCTCCTAAAAGTAAGACTTTGCTGTGCATGGAGTTTTAGTTTCCTGAAGTAAAATTAGAGAAAATAGAGAGATGTTACGAGACGACAGTTAAAAATGGAATAAAGTTCCAGTTTCTTAAGCAAAAGACTGCATATCCTGAAGCCTCTTGTAAAGACCTTTCTTCTCCATCAATTCTTTGTGGGTGCCGCGTTCAACTATTTTTCCTTTTTGCACCACCACAATTTCATCGGCGTGCTGGATGGTAGAAAGGCGGTGAGCAATCACCAATGTGGTGCGGTTTGTCATGATTTTGGAAAGGGCATCCTGAACCAGTCTTTCGGCTTCGGTATCTAATGCAGAAGTGGCTTCATCCAAAATCAGGATATCCGGGTTTGCCAAAACGGCACGGGCAATGCTGATTCTCTGGCGCTGGCCTCCGGAAAGTTTTACCCCGCGGTCACCAATGTTGGTCTGGTAGCCTTCTTCCATGTTCTGGATAAAATCGTGAGCATTGGCAATTTTGGCTGCTTCGATTACGGCATCTTCACTTACGTCATTCAGGCCGAAAGCAATATTATTGAATACAGTATCATTGAACAGCACACTTTCCTGTGAAACAATGCCCATCAATCCTCGCAGGTCATCTATTTTGTAATCCCTGATGTCGTGGTTGTCCAGGAGAATTTGCCCTTTTGTTACATCATAAAATCGCGGTAAAAGATCAACAATGGTTGATTTTCCACCTCCGGATTCACCTACAATGGCAATGATTTTCCCTTTCGGAACCCTTAAATTAATGTCTTTTAGTACCCATTCACTTTCATATTTAAAATGCACATGATCGAAAAGAATTTCATGGGCAAAATCTTTTATAGCGAGGGCATCCTCTTTTTCCTTGATTATTTCTTGGGCATCCAGTACTTCAAAAATCCTCTCTGCGGAGGCTATTCCTTTTTGAACACTGTAATAACTCTGGGTCATTTCTTTGGCCGGAGGAATAATCTGTGAGAAGACAACAATGTAAGTAATGAAATCAGCGGCCTGTATCTTTGGATTCTTAGCAAGTACCATTTGGCCGCCAAACCAAAGCACAATCACAATAACTACAGATGACAAGAACTCACTGATTGGTGAAGCTGAATCGCGGCGCCTGTAAACATTAGTTAGTCTGCGACGGTATTCATGATTGTCTGTTTGAAACTTATGATCGAAATAAGGAATGGCATTAAATCCTTTGACAATTCTTAACCCGCCGATGGTTTCTTCAATCATTGCCAACAGCATGGCAAACCGATTCTGAACATCTTTTGACTGGCGCTTCAGGCTCTTGCCAATCCATCCAATTATTACTCCCGTAACCGGCAAAACCACCAATACAAACAGCGTAAGTTTAAAACTCATACTAATCATAAAAGCCATGTAGGCAATTATAGTTAGTGGATCGCGGAAGAACATCTCGAGATAATTCATGATGGAAAATTCCACTTCCTGCACATCCGTTGTGATACGTGAAATCAGGTCGCCTTTTTTGTTTTGGGAGTAAAATGCGAGAGGTAATACCAGCAATTTGGAATAAATTTCGTCTCGAATCCCCTGGATAGCACCGGTCCGTACTGAAGACATGAAAAACACAGCCAGGAATCGCCCTAAATTTCTTAACAAGAAGGATATCAGAATAATAAGGCAGATAAAAATCAGGGCTTGAATTTGCCCGTGATGGATGATTATCTGGCTGATATAATAATTCAGGTAATCCAGCATCGACTTTGTACTCAGGTGCAATGCAGGTTTTACGGTTACCAGTTTATTAATCTTAAACAGTAAGTCTAGAAAAGGTATAAGAAGTGCAAAAGAAAACAGTGAGAACACAATGGTCAGTAAATTCGCAATAAAATTCATCACTGCTGCACCCCAGTAGGGCAGGGCATAAGCCAAAACACGGTAAAACTTCTTCATCCTAAAAAGTACTGTTTGAATTGGTGGCAAATATAATAAGTTTCAGTCAGGAAACCGGGGGGGTATTTTACTGGACCAGCTATCATTCTAAATGAAAATTTAAATGTCGGGAAATAAATTGAGTTTTATCAGGATTATTATTCATTATCGAGTAAATTTGCGGGAATCACTGTGTTAGGAAATGAAAGTTTTCTTATTGCATATAATTGAAAATCAATTAATAGAAATTTTATAAATTCTCCATTGGCTAAAAAAGTAATAGTTTCTGTCATTAATGACCTGGCCACTGACCAAAGGGTGAAAAAGGCTTGTGGAACCCTCAGCGAAATGGGTTTTAAGATCTTGTTGGTGGGTAGACAGTTGCGAAACAGTCCGGATATGGATTCCAGACCTTATAAAGTCAAAAGGATGAAGCTGCTTTTCAACAAAGGGCCATTTTTCTACCTGGAATATCAAATCAGACTATTTTTCTTTTTGCTTTTTCATAAAGCTGATATTTTGTATTCCAATGACTTAGATACTCTACTGTCCAATTATCTCATTTCAAAAATAAAGAAGTTGTCGTTGATTTATGATAGTCATGAATACTTTACCGGTGTGCCGGAACTGGTAAGTCATCCTGTCAAAAGAGGTGTCTGGAAAAAGATAGAGAAGTCTATTTTTCCGCATTTGAAATATGTTTTCACGGTAAGTGATTCCATTGCCCACCTTTATGAATCCGAATATGGCATCTTACCACAAGTGATTAGGAATGTTCCCAAAACAAATCATGTAAATTATGCTCTAGGGCGGGCAACGTTGGGATTACCGGAAGAGAAAAGGATTATTATTTTGCAAGGCTCGGGCATCAATGTACAAAGAGGTTCAGAGGAATTGGTAGAAGCTATGCAGTTTGCGCCGGAAACTATGCTGTTGCTGATTGTCGGTGGTGGTGATGTTATTGAAATTCTCAAACAAAAAGTCAGTGATTTAAATCTGGAACAGAAAGTTATTTTCAAACCACGGCTTCATTATGAGAAATTGATGCAGTTTACTGCTGCAGCTGATTTGGGCGTTTCACTGGATAAGGACACAAATATTAACTATCGGTACAGCCTTCCCAATAAAATTTTTGATTACATCCATGCCGGGATTCCTGTTTTGGTTTCAGAATTGGTTGAAATAAAGAAACTTGTTGAAAAATATGAGGTTGGTGATATTGCTACAAGCCACGACCCTCAAAAAATAGCTGAGAAAATAACTCAGATGTTTAACCAACCTGAACAGATGAAAAAGTGGCGTGAGAATACGCTAAAGGCTCGTAAAGAATTGAATTGGGAATTAGAGTCGAGAGCCATTCAAAAGGTCTTCCGACAATGGCAATAATGCTTACCTAATTGACTTGATTTCCGGAAGGAATAATCGTTCCTTCACCGCATTTCTCAATTCTTCCGGGAAATTTTTGAATGAGGTTGTAGTTATGCGTTGCCATTAAAACAGCGGTGCCGTTTTCACAGATGTTTTTAAGGATGCGCATCACTTCATTCGAGGTAGTCGGGTCAAGATTCCCGGTAGGTTCATCTGCCAGGACAAGTTCAGGTTTATTTAAAATGGCCCTTGCAATAGCAACCCGTTGTTGCTCTCCACCAGAAAGCTGATGGGGCATTGTATTCAATTTTGCGATTAAGCCCACTTCTGAAAGTACTTCGAGAATTCTTTCCGAAATAGCAGCTTTATCTTTCCAGCCAGTTGCTTTCAGCACAAATTTCAGGTTTTCCTGAACCGAGCGGTCGCTCAGCAACTGATAATCCTGAAATACGATTCCAAGTTTTCTGCGGAGGTAAGGGATTTGTTTTTTCTTAATCGATTTCAAATCGTAACCACAAACAGTTGTGACTTCACCATTTGCAGGTATGCCGGCATAAATGGTTTGTAATAAACTGGATTTTCCACTTCCTGTTTTCCCTATTAAATAAACAAATTCACCCTGTTTCAATTCCAGATTTACATTAGACAACACCATCTTATTCTTATGAAGAACAGAAGCTTCCTTAAACCAGATTACCGAACTCTCATTCATGATTTACCATTTTGAACTCCCAACAAAGATAGCAATTCTTTTTATTTCCCTGAAACCATGTAAATAATTGAAATATAATTAGATATGTAATTAATTTTAAAAACTTTAAATCTCGGTTAGTTGTGAAAATGAGTCTTCTAAGATTGTTAAAAAATTAGAAAAAGTCAGTAAGCTCTTAATTATAAAACAGATTTACTAAATTTGTAAAAAAATAAATTTAGGCTATGACCGACGATGCTGTTATTGTTCTGGAAGGTGCTGAAGAAAATATGAAGCATGCGCTCCATCACCTCGAAATTGAACTTCAAAAAATCAGGGCAGGAAAAGCAAGCCCTGCTATGTTATCGGGTTTAAGGGTTGAATATTATGGTGTCCCGACGCCCATAGAACAAACTGCGAGTATCAATACTCCTGACCCACATTCAATTGTAATACAGCCATTTGATAAAAGCACCCTTCAGGATATTGAACGAGCAATTATGGCTGCCAATCTCGGTTTTAATCCTTCCAATGAAGGTACGCAATTACGTATTGTTGTTCCCCCATTGACAGAAGAAAGGCGTGTGGAGCTTGTGAAACGGGCCAAACACATCAATGAAGAGTCGAAAGTGGGAATCAGAAATGCGCGCCGTGTAGCCAACGATGAAGCAAAACAGCTTGAAAAAGACGGCCTTCCGGAAGATGAGGCAAAACGACTGATGGATGAAATCCAGAAAGTAACAGATCGTTATATTCAAAAGGCAGATGATCTTTTCCTGGCTAAAGAAAAAGATATTATGACTGTCTAACAATCAGGTCGCGAATAAAAAATATTGTAAATAAATTGTTGAAGAAAACGTGGTGAATAGCCGCGTTTTTTTAATCATTTTCCTGGCTTTCCCTTAATTTTTTCCGGCGCCTTTTTTCAGAAATCTTTCTTCCGAATTTGTACGCGGCTTTAAAGACTGTTGTAAATGCCGAAACGGACTGGAAGAAAGAGGAAACTGCATTTTTAGTTATGTTCACCCAGTTAAAACTTTCCTCAACATCCTTAAATCTTTCCATAAGAATGTGTTCCTGTTTCTGAGTTTGTTTTTCCAGGTAACCGATGTATTTCTCGCCGGATTTTGCATCGGCATAGGTGCTCCCGGAGAAAAATTCTTTTTCATCAAGGCTTGAAAAATTCTTGATAAAAAATTTCCTTAAAGGAGAAAAAACGAGGGCCTCTTTAAAGGCAAAAAGTATGAGCGCCAGGAACAAATAAAATCCCGTAACGATTAGAAGTCCAACCGTACGGCTGCCAAATTCCATCGCATACCAGTTTACAAATGCCAGCGACAGAAAAAGCAATACAAAAACAAATGCCCCGAACAGCAAGATGCTAATTATCAGTTTGCCTGATATTTCTGTGATTTTCTTCCTTGTTAACACTTTGTTGTATTCCAATTGCAGATCGAAATACTTTTTGACTTCGTCAATAGTTGTTTTCAAGGAATCTTTGATATCATGCTGTTGTTCCATGCTCAAATACTTTTAGGGGCAAATATCCCAAAAAGATTTCATTACATGGACAGAAGGTCCATGTAATGAATCAATAAATTATCCGGAATCGGAATTAACTCTTTTTCAATGGTTTTTTAACGTCTGCAATTACCTGATTACCCGTTTTTTTTACCTCATCAAGAATTTCATTGACATTATCTTTCAGATCGTCGAAACGGTCCAGTAGATCGTCTGACATTTCTTTGGTTTTAGCTGAAACTTTTTTGCGGGTTTCTTCACCGGGCTCCGGGGCATATAAAAGTCCGACCAGGCCGCCAATGGCTGCACCTAAGACTATACCTGAGAAAAAGGCAAATCCTGAATTTGAACAACGCTCACTCATGGCTTAAATTTTTTTGATTAATATTCTACTAATTATTGTTTTTTATCTTGTAAAAATCCTGATATAAATTTCTTAAGAACTAGTACCGGGTTTTCTGTAAAAGTACAAAATTTTCAGAGAACTTCGTACATGTATTTTTGCAAAAATCATGCCTTTTGCGTTATGATTTCTAACGGTTAAGTTTTGTTATGATTATAATTATTGGAGAATAAAAATGAAAAACGGATACATTTGTAACCAGAAATGCTGATCTTTGCATAACGATGCTAGCCAATGATGTCATAAAATTGAGGGCTGTGGAGCCGCTGGATGTTGATTTTCTCTTTGATTTAGAGAATGATCCCAAACTTTGGCATGTTACCCAAACGTATGCCCCATACTCACGTTATGATATTGAACAATACGTTTTTGCGAGTGATAAACAAGATATTGCATCCACAAGACAGGTGAGGTTTATTGTAGAATATTTGCCCGAATTTAAACCTGTCGGAACCATTGATTTATTTGATCTGGATTTACAAAATCGCAGAGCCGGTATAGGCATCGTAATTACGGAACCCTTTCGGGGAAAAGGACTGGCTGCAATGGGGCTGGATTTGTTGGTGGATTATGCTTTTAATCACTTAAATTTGCATCAGCTTTTTTGCAATGTCGAAGAAGGCAATTCCAAAAGTCTGGAATTATTTAAGAAAAAAGGATTTATTGAGGCGGGTTTAAAACGCGACTGGAATTCAAAAGATGGTAGCTGGAAAGGAGAATTTTTACTTCAGTATATTAAAGACCATTAATTTGCGTTGATATAAAAAGTCGATTTTAACCAAAACCTACGGAAAAGTTATGGCTAATTACTATTCACCTTATTCACAGGGAAAAAAGAAGAAAAATCCATTCAGAAAATGGACGAGACGTATTTTATTTTTGCTGATTTTAATAGCTGTAGGCGTCGGTTATTATTTTTATGGAATTGTAAGTAAACCCAACGTTTGGACGCCTGATGGTGAACCCGTGGGTATCAATGTCAAAACAGGCACTGACTTTGCCGGTTTGAAAAAAATTCTTTTCTCTAAAGGATTAATTATTCACAGAAAAACCTTTGTATGGTGGGCAAAACAGAAAAAGTTGCCGTCACTTGTAAAACCCGGGCATTATGTTCTACATAATGGATGGAGTAATAATCAATTAATTGATATGTTGCGGTCGGGAACACAGACTCCTGTTAAAGTGACTTTCAATAATGTGCGAAATATCTATGAATTGGCGGGGAAAATCGGACATCAAATAGAGCCTGATTCTTCGGCCATTGTTCAGCTACTCTCCGACAGCAGTTACATCGCTAAGATGGGACTGAACAAATATAATGTTCCTGTTATCTTTATTCCCAATACCTATCAGGTTTACTGGACGATTACTGCGAAGGACTTTATTAACCGCATGTATAAGGAATATCAAAAATTCTGGACTCCGGAGAGAAAGAAAGAAGCTAAAGCTCAGGGATTAAGCCCGAAGCAGGTTGTTGTTTTAGCCTCCATTATTCAGAAGGAAACCAATGATAATGCTGAAAAACCTGAAATTGCTTCGGTATATCTCAATCGCCTTAATATGGGGTGGCGGTTACAAGCAGATCCGACAGTTATTTTTGCGTTGGGAAATTATTCCATTCATCGGGTTCTGGATGTCCAAAAACGGGTGGATTCTCCATATAATACATATCAGCATATGGGATTACCACCCGGGCCCATTTGTATGCCTTCTATTTCATCTATAAATGCGGTTTTAAAACCAGCACAAACAGATTACATGTACTTTTGTGCAAAAGATGATTTATCAGGTAGTCATGTCTTTTCCAAAACCAGTGCTGAGCATCGCAAGAATGCTAAGAAATACCAGAAAGCACTTGATAAATTAGACGTATATAGATAGTCTAATCCCGCTTTTCAGAAAGAAACTTAAAAGTAAAAGTCAGATTTTTTTATAGCATCACTTAGCGTGAAGCAACGCTTTCCTGCTGTTGTTTGGAAGGAGTTCCGCAAACTTCGCAACCTTCTTCACCATGACTGTCGGTTGAGCAGCATGATTCTTCTCCGTGGGAATGATGTCCGTGTCCACCACCGCAACCACAAGAACCGCCACCACAACCACATCCGCTGTGAGCATCGATATCATATTCAGTGGCTGAACGTAAGGAAAGAACATTTCCGGTTACGTATAAATTCTTTCCGGCAAATGGGTGATTGAAGTCCATGATTACATCGTTATCATGAATTTCGCGAATCACACCCCGGAGCTGTCTGCCGTTTTGGTCCAGCATGTTGATGGTGTTGTTGATATATAACAAATCGGTGCGAACTGTTCCTTGTTCCATAAATGCTTCTTTCGAAACTGGAACTTTGAGTTCTTCCATAAATGGACCAAAAGCATCTTCCGATTGAATTTCAAATGAGAAATCACCGGTTCCTTTACCAAAAAGACCTTTTTCAAATCCACTGATCAAACGATCTGTACCGAACAATATTTCACGAGGAGCTTGTTCTTCAACTGATTCTACCATTTCGCCCTGAGGGCCTTCTAAATATATTTTATATGCCAAATTGGCTACAACGTTGTTTTCTATGACCATGATTCAATAATTTTTTAATGAATACGCGGCAAAGGTACAATTATTATTTGTATCGAATATAAATAGATTTGATGTTTTTTGAAGGACAATGTTAAGACTGTTATGAGTTAATTGTAAGATACTTGTTTGTAAGGAATTGTTTTTTACCTCATAAAAAAGGTCGCTCATTATGAACGACCTTTTGTAATGATAAGCTGTACATGGGATATTTTACACGACTCCCTGGGCCAGCATAGCATCGGCAACTTTTACGAAACCACCGATGTTGGCGCCTTTCACGTAGTCAACGTAATTACCATCTGTACCGTATTTCACGCAAGCACTGTGAATGTCTTTCATAATTTGATGCAGCCTGCTATCTACTTCTTTGCGTGTCCAGCTCAGGCGCATGGAGTTTTGGCTCATTTCGAGACCTGAAACGGCAACACCACCGGCATTTGCTGCTTTACCAGGAGCATAGAGAATTTTATGCTTTTCGAATACCAGGATAGCTTCCGGAGTGGAAGGCATGTTGGCACCTTCACTTACTGCTATACAACCATTGGCAACGAGTGTTTTTGCTTCTTCTTCGTTGATTTCATTTTGCGTGGCACAAGGCATGGCAACGTCGCATTTAACACCCCAGGGACGTTTGCCTTCATGATATTCGACATTGTATTTGTTGGCATATTCTTTAATCCGGCCACGTTTGATGTTTTTCAGGTGCATTACATAAGCCAGTTTATCGGCATCAATACCGTCCGGATCGTAGATGTAGCCTGATGAATCAGAAAGTGTTACAACTTTCCCGCCTAGCTCAGTAACTTTCTCAGTAGCATATTGAGCTACATTTCCGGAGCCTGAAACCACCACTGTTGTGCCTTTGAAAGATTTGCCTTTGGTAGCCAGCATTTCGTCGGCGAAATAGGTTGCGCCGTATCCGGTAGCTTCCGGACGAATCAATGAACCGCCCCATTCGAGGCCTTTTCCGGTCAAAACCCCGGTAAATTCGTTTCTAAGTCTTTTGTACTGACCATAAAGGAATCCAATTTCACGGCCACCAACGCCGATGTCACCGGCAGGAACGTCTGTATTTGGTCCGATATGTCTTTGTAATTCAGTCATAAAGCTTTGGCAAAAGCGCATTACTTCATTATCTGATTTTCCTTTCGGATCGAAATCAGAACCTCCTTTTCCTCCGCCCATAGGGAGTGTAGTAAGTGAGTTTTTAAATACCTGCTCAAAGGCCAGGAATTTCAATACGCCGAGATTAACCGTAGGGTGGAAACGCAGACCGCCTTTGTAAGGACCGATAGCACTGTTCATCTCAATACGGTATCCGCGATTGATTTGAATTGCTCCTTTGTCGTCCAGCCATGGAACGCGAAACATGACGACTCTTTCCGGCTCGACCATGCGTTCCAGAACCTTTGCTTCCTTGTACTGGGGATTTTCGTTGATAAATGGGATTAATGATTCAACAACTTCGTGGACGGCTTGATGAAATTCAACCTCTGCCGGGTTCTTTGCGATAACCTTAGCCATGAAGTCATTTACCTGTTGTTCGTAATTTGCCATGGTATAAAATTTTATTTGGGTTAATTAATATTTAAAAGACAACATCGAAAATATAGAAAAAGGAGGCGAAAGCGAAGTGATGCATATAAAATTGAGGGATTCCCGTATTAAATTTAGTAGATTACTTAGGGGTTATTTCAATTTTTTTTTGATAGGGAAAACAATGCTGCCCAAGTATTAAATGAAAAATGAAAAGGGAAAAATGAAAAATTTTCAAAAAACGTCAGCTTTAAAAGATCACATCTAATCCTTGCTGTTTAAAAAAGGCATTTACCCACAGGCAGACGCACCAAAATCAGAAAAGCAAAAGAACGAACAGATCATAAAATTCATAATAAATTAGTGTACTATTAAAAACTACGTGACAAAGGTGACTGGGTGACTGGGTGACTGGGTGACGAGGTGACTGGGTGACTGCAAGACAAGAAACTACAGAACCTCCTCAATCCTAATGATTTCGTGCTTATGAACTTGCCTCATAAGGAAAATCATAAGTTGATCTAAGAAA
>CAZGZO010000079.1:0-11416 GCA_964529695.1 uncultured Lentimicrobiaceae bacterium | reverse complement strand
GCTACTATTGTGGCGCCGCTGATTTTCGCGTTCCTTCTGGGATGGTGATCTGAAAAGGTGACGGCGTGACGGGGTGACGACGTGACGGGGTTTACAGAAGCATCTTAGGTAATACATGTCACGCGCTGCAAGCGCGCCAGTGATGTGACTATTTATATAATTGACATCAAAACATTATATGTAACAAATAAAATTAGGCCTAAAACAAGAAATGAATAAGAACTTTTCTCAAAAAACTTGGTTCTTTTCCTGTCAAATATGGATATCACCTCTTTAAGCTCTGTATTATTTTTAATTGCATCCATAATTTCATCAAAGTAAGTCTGACGAGCTCTTTCAGGAAGATTTGAATAATCAAATAAGGCTACAACCATTGACAACGTGCCTATCAACAAAAAGACTACAGACACCACAAATACCCAACGTAAATAAGCGACTTGTGAATTGTTTGTATGAAGAGAAAGTATAATAGCAAGAATACTTGAAGCTACAATTAAGATGTGTTGAAGGAACCCCATTTTTATTTTTGAAGCTTGTCTTGTCATTTTTACATACTGTTTAATTTGCCTTCTATAGTACTCATTTTCCATAATTTTTTGATTTTTTTGTTATTTAACAATTTAAAAAATTAAAAACTCTAACACACGCCTAAGTTTAAACGACACGGATGGATTTATGACTTCATTTGCAATGCTGCAACAATTTCTTTGCTTTAAAACATTTCAAATGTTTTTCATAAATGCATCCTCGTCACAGACGAGGACGAGGTTGAGGCAGCTTGTAACGTACAGCCTTTGCTGATCAATGGGTTAATTTATATTTATATAATTTGTGTTTAATACTCCATTTATTCTTTTTGTAATTTGATTTTGCTTTTTTTAGGCTCACTTTCACCTGGATTGTTTCATTTAATTGTTTTCTTAGTTCATAATTTTCATTTAATTGAAAATTTTTGTTTAAGAAAGCATCACTTGTGAAATTGCTTTTAAAACTTTCAAGGTTCATGTTCCCCACAAATCTTAATACTGGATTTATATTGCTATAATAGAACTCAACAAAGTCTCCACTTTTTTCACCAACCGATTTAATTTCTGTAATTTTAATAAGGTACAATCTATGATCAAATAAAAACCCTTCCATTTTTTGCTCTTTATTTAAAATCAGAGGCATATAGATTTTATTGACTATCATTTGGTACAGAATTGGGATGTTGCTTTGCAGAAAAAGAAATAAATTTCTAGAATATATTGAAGAATTAATATTTCTCAGTATTTCAGAATATCTTATAATGACCTCACTATTTGGGTCTAGTGTTAATCCAAAAGGTTGATGCTTTAAACTGTAAAATTTCTTGTCTTTAAGGAAAATTCTTAATTTCCTTTTGATTACGCTTCTTCTTTTTAATTTAGTTCTAAAAGGTATTGGCGCACTATTAGTACAATAATAAATAATCAACCTAAGGGAACTGCCAACCAAATAAACTACATCACCTAAAGTTAATATTTCAATAGAACCTTCTTCCTTATCCCCATACCTTGGTTTTAAATCTCTGATAGTATGATAGAGAAGATAAGACACAGATGAGACCTCTTTTCCACCATCTTCCGATTTTTTTGATAATTTTCTACATTGCTCAACTATTTTACTTAGTTCCTCTTTTGAAACTGGTTTATTTTCGGTATAGGTCTGTTCAAAAGAGGAAATTATGTCTCTTGCTTTTGATAAAACCTTATCATTTACATTTTGTGCCTTCGTTACTCTATCTTCTATATAATTATCAATTAAATACTTCTTTATCCTCTTAGTGCCCAAATATGCACCAACAAAAGCAAGTATTCCAACTACAATCTCCCCTATTATTTCCATAAGATGGTGTTTGTTGAAGTGGCTTTTTCTATTTTGAACCATGCAAGTTAGAAAAAAATCGTCATACGCTGGTTTACCATCATTTGAAAACAACGTCGGGATTATGGTAGAGAGAAGACACAAGCGTCCGCCCCGATAACTCGGGACAGGCTTTGCGCCAGTCTAAGAGCCAGTCTAAGAATGTTTTTAGTATTTTTAGTACTATGTATTGCATAGTACTATTTTTTACATTATATTTGCAAAATGAAA
Organism: uncultured Lentimicrobiaceae bacterium; assembly: GCA_964529695.1. Classification (GTDB taxonomy): domain Bacteria; phylum Bacteroidota; class Bacteroidia; order Bacteroidales; family F082; genus Sulfidibacterium. Next base: position 9,301 of record CAZGZO010000079.1, on the reverse strand, counting down.
TTTAAACAAAGTGGCAATGAAAGCTGAGAAAACGACAACTCAAATGAGGCGGGGCGTTCTGGAATTATGTGTTTTGTCCATCATATCCGATCAGGAAGTGTATACTTCCGATATCATTGAAGCAATGAAGGATGCCGAGCTGATTGTGGTGGAAGGGACCGTATATCCCTTACTATCAAGACTAAAAAACGACGGAATATTGAATTATAAATGGGAAGAATCCACTTCGGGTCCCCCGCGTAAATATTATTCGTTGAGCGACGATGGCAAAGAAATGCTGGACCGTTTAACCCAAACCTGGACAGAGCTCTCCAATTCGGTAAACAAACTATTAAAAAAACAATAAAATGAAAAAGACGGTAAATATTAACCTGAACGGCATCAGTTTTACATTGGATGAAGATGCCTATCAAGCTCTGGAAGAGTATCTAAACTCAATAAAAACCCATTTTAAGAATAAAGAGGGTGGCTCTGAAATCATTAGAGACATTGAAGCACGCATTGCCGAATTGTTTCAACAAGAAACGGGAGCCGGTAAACAGATATTGAGTATTGATGATGTAAACAAAGTCAAAGCACAGTTGGGAAAACCTTCTGATTTTGATGATACAGAAGAAGAAAACACTCATGAAGCCGGATATGCAGGAAGTTATAAACGACTGTATCGTGATCCAAAGGATCGGATAATCGGAGGTGTGTGTTCGGGTCTGGGAGCCTACTTTCACATTGATCCCGTGTGGGTCAGAATTATTTTTGTGATTGCTACTATTTCAGGCATCAGCCCGCTGGTTTACCTTATTTTATGGATCATCATGCCTCCGGCACGAACAGCCTCAGAGCGGTTGGAAATGCGTGGGGAACCTGTGAATATATCAAACATTGAAAAGATTATCCGTGAGGAATTCAACGGTATCCGCGACCGTGTAGATGATTTTGCCAATAAAACAAGAAAGAAATTTTCAAAAAAGAAGCACTAAAAACTCTTTCCTCGTCTGGAAGGAGGACGAGCTGGGGAAAATCTGTCACTGGTCACGCGCTGCAAGCGCGCGCCAGTGAGATATGACAGAATAATGCTTTAGTTCAGTCATTTTTCTAAAAAATAATTGAATTACAATTAGTTGATTCATACGGCAGCATTTCTAAAACTTTCCGTATTTTTGTGGCCGTTTTCACAAAATTGGGAGATTTGAACGTAAACAATCTAAATGAGATAGATGGTAACCATCTGTTTCAAAGCTTTTTGGCGGGGGCATCAAAAATTTTCGAGACGCAACATTATTTGAATAAAATCAATGTTTTTCCTGTGGCAGATGCCGATACGGGAACAAACATGGCTTCAACGATGCGTGCGATTATTGAAACTGCCGAGCCCAACAAAAGCGTGAAAGTCACAGCTGATTCTATATCTGATGCTGCTTTGACTGGAGCACGCGGTAACTCGGGAATTATCTTTGCGCAATTTCTTTTTGGTTTCAGCAATGAATTGAATGAGGATGAAACAATCACGATTGAAGGCTTTGCATCCTCATTTAAAAAAGCGGTTCGTTATGCTTATGAAGCCATTGCCAATCCGGTGGAAGGCACCATTATTACTGTCATTCAGGATTGGGCAGATTTTATATCCACACCCAAAGAAAAATATCAGAATTTCCATCACATTCTAAGTGACAGTCTGAAAACGGCCCATTATTCACTGAAGGAAACCACCAAAAAAATGGAAAAACTCAGCGAGGCCAAGGTAGTGGATGCCGGGGCTCAGGGTTTTGTCAATTTCCTGGAAGGGATGGTAGAGTATTTTAAAACAGGTGTCACGCCCAATGTGGAATTTTTGAAAACAACTGAAATAGAAGCAGGTGACGACCATATCAGTCATGATGAAATTACCTATCGTTACTGCACAGAAGCTTTGCTGAAGGGTGAAGACTTAAGCAAGGACAAGCTGCGCAGCATAGTAAACGGTTTTGGGGATTCATTGGTCATCGCAGGAGCTCCCACAAAAATGAGGGTTCATATTCATACCGATACGCCCTGGTTGTTGTTTGAAAAGCTTTCGGCTGCCGGCACCATTATCGCCCAGAAAGTGGATGATATGGTTCTGCAAAATGATGTGGCTTCCAACCCAAAATCGAAAGTGGCTTTGCTTACTGATTCCGCTGTCGATCTACCCAAAGATATGCTTGAAAAATACCAGATTCAGGTAGTTCCTTTGAATGTTCATTTTGGAGAAACCTATTATCTGGATGGCGTGACCATTCAGCCGGAACAGTTCTATACCAGGTTGGATAATGCGCCGGTTTACCCGACTACTTCTCAGCCCTCCTACAAGGACTTTTATAACCGCTATAATTATATTGCCACCCATTATAATTCAGTGATTGGTATTAATCTGAGTGCTAAATTAAGTGGAACCTGGCAAAACAGTCTGAATGCTGCAAACAAAGTTTCAGAGCACACTGGTAAAACCATTGAAGTCATCAACAGCAAAAAAGTTTCTGCCGCACAGGGACTTTTGGTATTAAGGGCAGCTCGTGAGCTTGAAAAAGGCATGAGCCATGATGATGTAGTTGCCCTATTACCCTTGTGGGCCCACAATACCAAACAGTTTGTTTTATTAAAGACACTGAAATATCTTGTCAAAAGTGGCCGAATCACCAAAGGGAAAGGATTTGTTGGCAGCTTGTTAAACATGAAACCGCTGCTGAGTGTGAATCAGAGCGGTTTGGTTGAAGAAATAGGCAAAACACTCTCCTTTAAGAAAAGTCAGGATTTGATGTTGTCGAAGACCATCCAGGATATTCGTGGAAAAGATGTTTGGGGATACGCCATCACCCATGCAGACAATCTGAAAGGAGCCCATTGGATTGCCAGAAAAATGGAAGCGTTAACGGGGAAAAAACCGGAATTTATTAATTCCGCAACGCCCGTATTGGTGACACATGCGGGAATCGGAGCCGTTTCACTTTCTATTTTGGTGGATTGATTTCCGGGTTCATTCGCTCCTAAGGGAATCACTGAAATTTCACAACACCTTTGTAACTTTCTGTTTTTCAGAATTAAATCACTTTCTTAAATTACTTTTAAATTCTGAAAATCAAGAGGATACCCATTTATATTTCCTAACTTTGCGCTGTAAAATTGATCGTTCCTTATGATTACAGAAGAACTCATAAACCCTCAAAGTATCGTGGTCGTTGGTGGCTCCAACGAAGTCCAAAAGCCGGGAGGAAAAGTTTTAAAAAATCTAATTGATGGCAATTTTCAGGGCAATCTATATGTTTTAAATCCAAAAGAAGACAGCGTTCAGGGAATCAAAAGTTTCCGAGATCCAGCTGATTTACCTGAAACAGATCTGGCCATCATTGCAATTGCAGCAAAGTACACTCCTGACACCATAGAATTTCTGGCTCAAAACAAAAAGACAAGAGCCTTTATTGTTTTGTCGGCCGGTTTTAGTGAAGAAAGTGCAGAAGGAAAACTACTGGAAGACAAGATGGTGGAATCAGTCAACAAAGTGAATGGTTCTCTTATCGGTCCCAATTGTATCGGTGTTTTAACGCCTCATTACCATGGCGTTTTCACGCTTCCTGTTCCCAAACTTGACCCCAACGGTTGTGATTTTATCAGCGGGTCGGGAGCTACTGCCGTTTTCATTATGGAAGCCGGAATTCCTAACGGGCTCTCTTTTAATAATGTGTATTCCGTCGGAAACTCGGCCCAAATGGGGGTGGAAGAAATCCTGAAACATATGGACGAAAACTTTGATCCTGAAAAGGATTCCAAAGTGAAGTTGCTTTATCTGGAAACCATTGATAAGCCGAAGATGTTGTTGAAACATGCGGCATCGCTCATCAGAAAAGGATGCAGGATTGCCGCTGTAAAAGCTGGGGCTTCAGAAGCCGGAAGCCGTGCTGCTTCTTCTCATACGGGTGCTCTTGCCAGTTCAGACGCAGCCGTGGACGCCCTGTTCAAAAAAGCAGGCATCGTCCGTTGCTATGGCCGCCAGGATCTCATCAGTGTGGCATCAGCATTTATGTACCCTCCTTTCCAGGGAAAAAATATTGCCATCATCACACACGCCGGCGGTCCGGCTGTGATGCTCACCGATAAATTATCGCAAGGCGGTTTAACGGTTCCGGCCCTTTCGGGAAAAGAAGCCGACAAACTGAAAGAGAAGTTGTTTCCTGGTTCCTCAGTAGCCAATCCCATTGATTTCCTGGCTACCGGAACCGCTGAACAGCTGGGAATTATCATTGATACTGTCAATGAAAAATTCGATGAAATAGATGCCATGGTGGTGATTTTCGGAACACCCGGATTGTTTAAAATCTTTGATGTTTATGATTTGCTGGATGAAAAAATGAAGACCAGCAAAAAACCCATATTCCCTGTTATGCCTTCCGGAATGACAGCACATGATGAAACACAGGCTTTCGCCCAAAAAGGGCGTGTTTATTTCCCGGATGAAGTAACGCTAGGCGAAGCACTGGGAAGAATATACAACACGCCTGCCCCAGCTCCGGAACAACCGGAAATGCCTTCGATGGACAAGGAAGAAATTCGAAAAATCATTGACAAAAACGGCTCAGGATACGTCTCACCCGAAGATGTTTCGGCTATGCTGGATGCTGCCGGAATAAACAGGGCCAAAGAGTTTACTACCGATCAAGTGTCAGAAATTATTTCATTGGCTGAAAAAACAGGATTTCCACTGGTAATGAAAGTAGTAGGCCCCGTTCATAAATCAGATGTGGGCGGCGTTTCGTTGAACATCAATGACAATGATCGGCTGGTTTCTGAGATGAAAAGAATGATGAAAATTCCGGATGCTAAAGGTGTTCTAATCCAGCCAATGTTGAGCGGGACAGAACTCTTTGCGGGAATTAAACAGGAAGGCAACTTCGGCCACATGATCCTTTTCGGACTGGGCGGCATTTTTATCGAAGTATTAAAAGATGTGCGTACCACATTGGCACCCCTCAGCCAGGATGAGGTGGCTTCGGAACTGAAGCAGTTAAAAAGCTACAAACTCATTCAAGGGGTTCGTGGTAAAAGAGGACTTGATGAAAATGCGTTTATAGAAATCATCCAACGATTGTCAGAACTGGCACTTGTGGCACCTGAAATTGTGGAGATGGATTTGAACCCGTTGTTAGCGACAGAAAATCAGGTAATTGCCGTGGATGCCCGCATCCGCCTCGAAAAAGGAGTTTAAAGTACAAAAGTGAATTATATAAATTCAATAATTGTCTTAGTTACCCCCTGGCCCCCTAAAGGGGGAATCCCTACTAGCTTGGATTTTAGGCTTAACCGGGAGTGAGCGAGATCGCCCCTTTAGGGGTAGGGGGTGCGTGAGAATGAAAAACCCGTAAAGGTATTTTTGGTAATTTTGTAATAGAAAAATGGACATTTTCTTATCTAAATTTTAAAGACTTCCGTTATGAGAAATACACCTATTAATAGTGATATTGTTGACCAGAAAATCAAAGAAAGTGGACTGCATTCCGTGGGAAAAGCATCCATCCGTGAAATCAAAAAACTGGTAGATGAAATAGAAAATGCCTGTGGCGATAAGTTCGTCCGTATGGAAATGGGAGTTCCCGGAATCCCACCAGTTAAAATTGGCATTGATGCACAGGTTGAAGCGTTAAAAAATGGTGTAGCTGCCATTTATCCAAACATTTGGGGACACCAAGAGCTGAAAGATGAATTTGCCAAGTTTCTGAAGCTATTTATGAATCTTGATGTAGAACCGGAAGTTTGTATTCCAACGGTTGGTTCCATGCAGGGAAGTTTTGCTTCGTTTTTGTGTATGAGCCGAACCAATCGCAATCAGGATTCCACGCTGTTTCTTGATCCCGGATTCCCGGTTCATAAAATGCAGCACACAGCGCTGAACCTTCGTTACGAAAGTTTTGATGTCTACAATTATCGTGGCGAAAAACTTCGCGAAAAGCTGGAATCTTATTTCAAAACAGGAAGATTTCATTCTGTACTGTATTCCAATCCAAACAACCCATCGTGGATTTGCTTTACGGAAGAAGAGCTTAAAATCATCGGAGAATTAGCCGATAAATATAACGTTGCCATCCTTGAAGATTTGGCTTACTTCGGAATGGATTTCCGGAAAGATTATTCCAAACCGGGAGAGCCTCCTTATCAGCCCACAGTAGCAAGATATTCAAAGAATTACATCCTCTTTGTTTCCAGTTCTAAAATCTTTAGTTATGCAGGCGAACGAATTGGCATGATGGTGGTTTCCGACAGGTTATTCAATATGAGCCTGCCGGATCTCAAGCGTTATTATTCCACAGACAAGCTGGGATATACTTTGATTTTTGAAACCCTTTACCCGCTGAGTTCGGGAGTTTCTCACTCGGCACAATACGCACTGGCCGCTATTTTTAAAGCTGTGAATGAAGGCAAATTCAATTTCCTGGATTATGTGAAGGATTATGGCGTTAAAGCGAAAGAAATGAAAGAAATTATGACGCGAAACGGTTTTCAGATAGTTTATGATAAGGATATGGATGAACCGATTGCGGATGGTTTCTATTTTACTTATTCCTATCCGGGCATGGATGCTGAGCAACTACTGAAGGAGATGCTTTATTATGGAGTCAGCGCCATTTCTCTACTGATTTGTGGCAGTGACCGTAAAGAGGGTATCCGTGCTTGTACTTCATTGGTCCGCCATGAGCAGTTACCAGATTTGGAAACACGACTTAAGAAATTCAACGAAGACCACCCGATTAAATAAGAAACCTAATTAACATTAAACAATAAAAGGAGGCCCTAAGACCTCCTTTTTCTATAACTGTTTTTCTAATTTGCAGGCGCTGTATAAATATTTGAGCTGTTACGGTAACCCGTTAAATCCTTGTACCAGTCAGAATATTGCGTTCCACCACTTTCTGCCCAGGCGGCAAAATGATTGTATGCATTCAAAATATCAACCGTTTCAACCGGATAAGCAAATGAAACAGGTAAATCCAAAGCCCATGGTAGATTGGATGCCGTTTGGTAATATTTTCCTGTTGCAGGATTGGTGGCATCAGCCATGGTTCCAAAGATGGATGGATCAGCCAAATCCGTTGGCTTCTGACCTGCGAGATGAACCTCTTTACCCCTATCACCATTCACAATCATAAACGGATTATAAGGCGCTGTTCCCGTCGTTTTTACATCAACCGGATTTTTATACAAAACATGCAATGTGCTGGTGTCTGGTTGCACATAAGGAACATCTTCTTTTGTATTGATAAATGCTGAACCAGAATTCCCAATCATGCTAAATGCATTGTCAAACAATACTACAACCGTCTTACTTTGTCCTTGCTCAGTTCCGTTCGCATTGTTGTGCACATAATTTGATGTATAATGTGTGCCAGTAACGGACTGCACATTGGAAGGATCGCCACCCAGTTCAAGTCCAAAACCGTTTTTCAAGCTTGCACCTACAGCACGAACTGAGTATTTCGTATAAAACTCAACCAGCTTATTAGAAGCATTCAAAACAGATTTGAAATGATAATCCAGTACCAGGTCATTAAAGTCATAGTCTCCCATACCCGGCCATAAGTCTTCAAATGCCAGTGTGCCCCAGTCTGTTTTATTGGGATAATAAACATTGTATGCGCGGGTTGGGTCATTTGGATAAGCATCCAACTTATCATTGACCCCATCGCCATCACTATCTTTAACAGGGCCTGTGACAACAGCATTGTCGAAGTAAAGTGGGTTAGCTCCTGTACCATTAGTCCAAATTAACACATTTACTTTCACCGTGCCCTGTGGCATATTTCCGGCTACTGTAATCGTCTGCCACTTATTCGAAGGACGATAATCATAAACAGAATAATAAGCTAAAGGTCTGTTTTGAGCATTCATAGGAATAAGATAAAGCCATGCCATTGACCATGTATTACTGCCTCTCTTACTTTTCACATCACATTTAAAGGTAATCAAGTCTCCGGAGTTTGCATTAATCCACTGAGAAGCACCGTAAAAATCATAGTAATAAGGACTATAGCTCATCGTCTTCAAGACATGATTATTTCCATCCTTATACCATTGCATCATGCTATTATCGTAATAATATTTTGTGAAATACCATTTCCCATCAACCGGGTGAGGACTGGACCAATAAGATATTGTACCAAAATCGTTGGTTTCAAAATCTCCGTTCCCTATCATATTGTCAGACGACAACATAGCCTTATACACCCCTGTATTTGAATGAACTGATGGCATGGCAATTACTGCTTTCGTTGTTGTGTCCGGCTGAACAGTATCAGGGGGCGTATTTCCATAGTTTGCACCAAAATTAAGTGTAAGGCCACCGGATTTGGCTCCCAAAACAGAATTTACGGCAACTTTTTGATCCCCTGCAACTGTTTGTATGTAAATTGAGTCCAGAGCTGTAGGTATGCGGATGGTACCGTTAAACTGACCCTGGGTATCAAATCCTCCGGAGGTAATTAATTTTCCACCACTATCAGGTGCTGCCGTATAAATGTTAAAACGGCTTTTCTCCATTGTAAAATCCATGGTGAAAGGCATCTTAATTGTGATATCCTTATTCACAGTTGTTTTAAAATAAAATCCATCCGGAACGTTTAAATTCTTTAAACTCTTCTTTGCGTTGACGGGATTAACAGAAGCTTTACTACATGACTGTATAGTAAAGGCAGCCGCTAAAAACAATAACAAATGGATGAAACGAGGCTTTAATTTTAATTGCATTACTCTGTTTTAGTTTAATTAATAAGCTTTTGATCTAATTGATAAATGTATTCATATTCCGGGAGAATGAAGTTCAAAAAGTATTCCAAAAAAGAAATACCATCATAAATTACTGTATATTAATTCCTTATTGTTTTTATCGTTAAATTAACCTTTTCCCAATTCGGGAATATTTTCCAAAATTAAAAAATATTCCCGAATAAAATAGTTTGACATCAAATATCCAAAAAAATTTATTAAGAAACCATTCGCATGGATCTGTAAACCAAATCAAAACATTTCTTATATAATTATTTTAACCAACGTCAAGGGAGCAAACGTTTGTAATAAACAACTATTAAATAGTTCAAACGTTTGTTAAAAAAAGAACATTATTTTCACTAATTTTAACCATCTATTAACAATATAAATGAATCATAATCAACAGATATTAGCTAATTTTGTTGGTTGTAATTTTGATAAACTCACCAAAATACATAAGACATGGGCTACATTAAATTTGACAAATCCCAACTTATTAATTTGAACTATTCTCTGGATAGAGAAAAGCTGAGAACAA
>CAZGZO010000078.1:0-11462 GCA_964529695.1 uncultured Lentimicrobiaceae bacterium | reverse complement strand
TGGCATCTTTAGCGGTTGTTTCATGTTCGAAGCAGAAATTAGCGGATATGAACACGAATACTAAAGCAGCTACGAATGTTCCGGGGGCCTTGCTCTTCACTTATGCTGAAGAACATCTGGCTGATCAGGATGCTTCAATCAATGTTAATTACAGTAATTTTGATTTATGGAATCAGTACCTGCAGGAAACTACTTATGTTCAGGAAAGTCAATACAATGTATTTTATAGATCTGTACCGTTTGATGCTTGGGATACATATTATACAAGTGTTCTTAACAATCTGAAACGTGCTGACTCTTTGATTAAAGGAGAAAAAACAGCCACGGCTACAGAGAAGGCTAACTTGGCAAACAGACGTGCAATTATTGATTTAGTAGCATGTTATGCATGGGATCAGATGGAAATAATGTGGGGTAATATACCCTATTCAGAAGCTCTTAATGGTAACAATGTATTTCCAAAATACGATGATGCATATACTATTCATAAGAGTTTGATTTCCAGGGTTTCTACAGATGTCAAGGCTTTGGATGCCTCTGCAGGTAGTTTTGGTGCTGCCGACCTGATTTATGGTGGTGATGTTTCCATGTGGAAAGAATTTGGTAATGGATTGCTTGTAAAAATGGCAATACAAATTTCTGGATACAGTTCAGCAAGTAGTTTGGTCAAAACAACAATTACAGGTGCTATGAGTGGAGTTTTCGGATCATCTGCTGACAATGCTATGTTCCAATATCTTACTGATGCGCCTTACAGGAGCCCTCTTTATACAGAGCTTGTTGTAAGTGGCCGTACTGACTATGTTGCAGGAAAGACCATTATTGACAATATGATGAACCTGAATGACCCACGTCTGCCACTATATTTTGACCAGAACCTGGGCGCAGATACTTATGCAGGTGGTACTATTGGTAAGGGTAGTGATTATGGTAGTTTTTCACATATTAATTCTACTATTGCAAATGACCCGGCTTATCCGCATCCTTTGATGACCTATTCTGAAATTCAGTTCTACCTTGCAGAAGCAGCAGCTCGTGGTATTATCACCAATAGTGCTAAAACCTATTATGATAATGCGGTTACTGCTAATATTGTATTCTGGGGTGGTACATCTGCTCAGGCTACTACCTATTTGGCACAGCCTAGTGTTGCATATAATGCTGCAAACTGGAAAGACCTGATTGGTACCCAAGCATGGATTTCGTTCTACTTGCGTGGACAATTAGGTTGGACTGAATGGCGTAGATTGGGTGCCCCTACTTTTGCTGAACCTGAAGGTAAGTATTCAAAAGTAACTACTTTCCCATTCAGAATGCCATATCCAATTGTTGAGGCAAAATTGAATGGAGATAATTGGAAGGCAGCATCAAGTGCTATTGGTGGAGATAATATGAATACTAAACTCTATTGGAATAAGTAATAATAGTAATCTCTATAGAACGAAAAAAGAGGCTGATTTCACAGCCTCTTTTTTTTATGCCATTTAGGCTCAGTTAATGTGTGCGTTTGTTTAGGAGTATGGAAAATATTTGTATTATAGTCACTTCAGTCTGGTGGATATATTTTCATAAATTTGGTATTGATTTATTTTTGACCCTCCACTCAAATTACTGAGGTATGAAAAGGTCTTTACGATTACAGATAGTAATGCTATTAGGTGTTTTCCTGGGATTATGTTCAGCCAAGGGACAGACTGTTGACCCAAATACCATTGATGGAGAAGTCTATTTTCAACTTAAACCTTCCACACCTGTTATTTCCAGTGGCGAAAAGGGGGTTGTGGCAGTAAATCAGGTAGCTTTCCTGGATGCACTTAAAAAAACCTATCAGATATCGAAAGTGGAAAGACCTTTTTACATGACAAGTGATTCCAGACTTCAGAGAACTTATTTGATACACTTTAAGGATATTTATGGAGTCGACAGCCTAGTCAGAGCTCTTAGGAAAGACAGTGTTGTTGCTTTCGCTGAGAAAGCTCCTCTGTTTAGGATTTTTTTTACGCCAGATGACACTTATTTTAATGGTTCTTTGTCTTTTGATTGGTATTTGAAAGTAATTCAAGCTGAGAAAGCTTGGAATATTCAAAAGGGGAATCCTTCTATAAAGATTGCTGTCGTGGATAATGCTATTGATGTTGCGCATCCTGATTTGAAGAATAAAATTGTGGGTCAAATAGACTTAGCGGATGGAGATAGTAATCCATCTCCACCAAAACAAACTTTGGATTGGTCGCATGGAACCCATACCTCGGGTTTGGCAGGGGCACAAACTAATAATGGAGTTGGCATAGCTTCTATTGGATTTAATATTAGTTTGGTAGCTGTTAAAATTTCGTCCGATACAACAGATGGTAGTGTCATGCGTTTTGGTTACCAGGGGATGGTTTGGGCAGCTGATCACGGTGCTAATGTAATGAGCCTATCCTGGGGAGGTCCCGGTTATTATCAGACGGGACAGGATGTGGTTAATTATGCTTATAACAAAGGATGTGTTATTGTTGCTGCAGCTGGTAATGACGGAAACTCAACGGTTACTTATCCGGCAGGTTATAACCACGTGATTGCTGTTGCTGCTACAAATTCTGATGATACCAAAGCTTCATTCTCACAATATGGTAGCTTCGTTGATGTTTGTGCTCCTGGAGGAAATTATAATGGATACGGGATTTTCAGTACAGTAGATTTGCCTGCTACCCAGTATGATTATATGGAAGGAACATCAATGGCGACTCCAATTGTGTCTGGTTTGTGTGGCCTCATGTTATCAGAGGATTCATTATTGACACCAGAAAAACTGGAAGCAATCTTAAAAGCAACTTGTGATAATATTGATATTAAAAACCCCGATTATAAAGGAGAGCTTGGCGCGGGTAGAATAGATGCATATAAGGCGCTTCATGCTGTACAAGATACATTAGCCGATCAGACCATAGTAGCCAATTTTCAGGCAAGCTCGGTATCAGTTCCTGAAGGTGGTAAAATTAATTTTATAGACAAGTCATCGGGTAATCCTAGCTCCTGGAAATGGACTTTTGAGGGAGGATTTCCGTCCACATCTACAGAGCAAAATCCAACCAATATTTCATATTCCAGTCCGGGCAGTTATAAAGTTAGCCTTACTGTTTCTGATGGAGCAAATAGTAATACCGAAACGAAGACAAATTATATTGTGGTTTACCCGCTGGTATCAGGAGCATGGTTGCCCCAGGCCACGGGGTTTCCTACCCAGTACAGAGCTATCGATCATATTTGTATTGTTTCGCCCGATACGGTTTGGGCGGATGCTATTGATGGTTCCGGTAATGGAGCCAATGTGTTGGAATTTACTAAAACAGAAAACGGTGGAAATACATGGTCCCCAGGGGCATATAATGGGGTTCCATCATCGTGTACTGTTTCTAATATATGGGCTGTAAATGCAAGTCAAGCATGGATATCTACTTATCGCAATTCCCTTTCGGCGCCGATCACTGACCAGGGAATTTATGTTACAACGGATGGAGGTGCATCCTGGACAAAACAGTCAACAGCTTTGTTTAATTCTTCAGCTTCATTCCCGGATGGTGTATATTTCTGGAATAAAGATGATGGGATATGTTTTGGAGACCCTGTATCAGGATATTTCGAGATTTATACAACCATAGATGGTGGAAATTCCTGGAGTCGTGTCCCCAACATAAATATTCCGGGTTCCGCGAGTGGAGAATATGGTTATACAGATTTATTCGATACCTATGGCGATTCCACTTTTTGGTTTGGTACTAACAAAGGAAATGTTTATAAATCAACAGATCGTGGGCATCATTGGATAAAATATTCTACAGGACTTCAGGAAGTTTCAGGATTAGGTTTTCATAATGATAGCGTTGGTATTGCATCGTATGTTTCTTATGGTACCTCGGGTAATGTAAATAATTTCGCCATGGCAAAAACCGAAGACGGAGGAGCCATGTGGACTCCGGTGAACCCAACAGGCGATTATTATAAAAGCGATATTTCCGTTATTCCTAATGCAGAAGGTATGCTAGTGGCTATTCAGAGTGATACTGCACTTATGGAAAATGGCTCGTCATATTCTTTGGATGAAGGAAGTACCTGGACAAAACTTGATGATTCGGTACAATACACAACAGTTAAATTTTTCAGCAGTTCTGTGGGCTGGGCTGGTGGCTTTAACGAGAACTCTACCTCACGAGGAATTTGGAAGTGGCTGGGAATCCCAACTGGTGTAACTGAAATCCCTGTAAATGGCATTAAAATAAAAGTCTATCCAAACCCTTCTGAAGGAGTAGTCCATTTTTATGTTCCTAATAATGAGTTTATAACAAGAATTTCCATTTATGATTTAAATGGAAAGCTTGTAAGTCACCTTGAAAACAATACTGGTAATTCAGAACAGGATTATGTAATGAACCTGAAAAATTTGACAGCCGGTATTTATGTTGCTGTTGTAAGAACAAAACGTGGTATCAGCAAATTTAAATTAGTTCTGCAATAAAAATTCAATTTCACCAGAAGTCGTCGATTTATTTTTCTGAAAGGTTCCTGCTAACTTGCAGTGAATCAAGAACAGGTTTGTAAACCTTTACCACTGAGTCAAAAGCAGCCTTATACGATTTTAAAATAGGAATAGATGGTGGAGATTTCAATTTCAGCGGATTGATGGCTCTTCCACGCTTAAAAACGCGAAAATCCAGATGAGGCCCTGTGGCAAGTCCTGTCATACCAACAAAACCGATTATCTGTCCCTGTTTTACATGAACTCCTACATGAATTCCCCGGGCAAAACGGCTAAGGTGAGCATATTGGGTCGTGTAAATGCTATTATGCCTTACTCTGAGATAATTACCGCCTCCCATTCTTTGATAGCCTTTGGCTGAAATAACGCCGTCACCCAGCGAATGTACCGGTGTTCCTGTAGGAGCGGCATAATCCACACCATGGTGCGGTCGATAAATTTTTAAAATAGGTTCCCAACGGCGATTTGAGAAATGTGAACTGATGCGAGTATATTTTAAGGGTGCTTTCAAAAAAGCTCGTTGCAGACTTTTGCCCTTTTCATCAAAATAGGCCCATTTCCCTTTTTGTTCAAAACGAAAAGCATAGTAATCTTTTCCTTCGTGAATAAAGTCAGCAGCTAAAATATTCCCCAATCCTGAATATTTCCCATCAATATAAAGTTTATTGTAGATGACTTTATACTTATCATCCGGCTTCAATTCAAAGAAGTCGATATTCCAGGCGTAAATTTCTGAAAGACGGACAGCCAGGGCAACATCGTTGTCGTTATTCTGAATAGCATTCCAAAATGAAGTTTTTATAACTCCAACCGTATTTGTCAACTTTCTTACTACGGGCTTCTGACCTAATTCTGCTGATACTGTGTCAAATAATTGGTAACGTACATAGTTTTCCGGCGATTTTTCATAGATGAAATAAAGCGGAGTTTGGGCAGAATCCTTGGCGCAAATGACAGCATATTCGTGCCCCCTTCTCATGTCCCGGACATCAAAAGTATCACGGGTGTGCCGTGCAATATAATCGATGATCTTGTAGTTAACGCCGTATTTTAGCAGAATATTAGCAAGGAATTGATTCTGTTTTACTTTCCCATGAATTACTGTCAATGTATCTATATTAATGCCGTAAGCCATCTTTGGTTTTGGTACCTTCTTTTCACTTACCTGGTTTTTTACTCTGTTTGTTTTGTTGCTGTTAAAAGATGAACACGAGGCGGTTAAGCCAATCATTAGTATAATACTAATGACACTGAGAAGTCTGTTTTTTAATCCCATATTATGATTTAGATAAGCGACACAAGTCGGCAAAATTAAAAGATTTTGAATTCGTAATTCCCTAAACAAGAAAAAAGGGGCTTCTCATTTGAGAGAAAGCCCCTATAAAAAAAGGGAAAGTAGTGTTTTTATTGCCTTTTCTGGTCAGCAATTTCGCGACCTTTTCTTAATGCATTCAGGTTTAGATTAATAATTGAATCACCTTTTTTGCCAAATAAATTCTGAATGGCCTTTTCCAACGATTCATATTTCAGTTCAAGAAAAGGTGAAGCAGCGCCCAGAGCCACAATATTGGCAGCTTTAACCGAACCTAATTCCTTAGCTATCTGGTCAGCATCAAGGGTGATATGCCGGGGAAGTTTCCAAATCTCCGCCAGGACATCTTCCACGTCCGGATAGTTATTAATATTCTTATAAGGGTTGATACTTGTAACAAGCCAGCCGCTTTCCTTGTTGAGCATGTTGAAATAACGCAAGGATTCTAGGGGCTCTACAGACAGAATCATATCTGCCATTCCTTCAGGTATCAAGTCCGAAGCAATTGGTTTGGATGATAAACGTAAATGCGATTGAACATCACCTCCTCGCTGGCTCATTCCGTGAACTTCGGCTTGCTTGAGTTGAAGACCTTCTGAAAGCGCTGCCATTCCTATAACTGTAGCAATGGTTAAAATTCCCTGTCCGCCTACGCCGCTTAAAATGATATCTTTTTTCATGATTCTTCTTTTATTGGGCTACTTGTTCTTTTGATTTTTTTAGCATGTTTTAATTTCATTCTTCGCGAAAGTGTCTGAATACATTCACGTCGGGCGATAATCACAGAAACGCCTTGGTATTCAATCTCTTCTTTGTAAACCTTCACGTTTTCTTCATGGTGTCTGCGCAAAGGCGTTAGAATGCGAATATGCTCTTCTTCCACACCGAGTCCCTTAACGATGTCTTCGATTCTGCCAAAAGCAGCAGAGTCCTGGCCGCCTGTCATTGCAGTTGTGGAATTATCCATAATAATTACTGTAACAGGAACTTTTCGAATTACAGCATCCAATAACCCGGTCATGCCGGAATGGGTAAAGGTAGAATCGCCTATGGCAGCTATTGCGGGAACCAAACCGGCTTCTGCCGCACCAATAGCCATAGTTATAGAAGCACCCATATCTACGCAACTGTTAATAGATTCCAGCGGAGGCAATGCACTGAGTGTATAACAGCCTATGTCTGAAAATACTCTTCCGGGGGTGTAATCTTTTAAAGCAGCGTTGAGTGCTTCGAAAGAATCCCAATGCGAACAACCATCGCAGAGTAAAGGTGGTCTTGGCTTTATCAAATTAGGAATTTCAAAGCCAGTAGAGACATTTTTGCCTAAAGCAATACCAGCCAGGTTCGGGTTTAACTCTCCGGTTCGTGGCAAAGTACCGTCCATCCTGCCTTTGATGGTTTTCCCCTCGTCCAGGATACCACGAATTAATTCTTCCAGAATGGGATAACCTTCTTCCATTACCAAAATAGAATCAACCTGGTCATATAAGTTCTTGATTTGAGCTTTTGATAAAGGATATTGTCCCACTTTTAATACAGGGAAAGGAATCTCTTCATCACGAAAGTTCTCCATTAAATAATTGTAAGCAATACCACATGCAATAATGCCCATGCTTTTGTCTTTCCCGTCAAATAGTTGATTGTTGGAAGACTTCTCGCTGTCTTGCATAAATGTGTTTTGCTTAGTAATCAGCCCGTCATATCTTTTCCGTGCAATGCTTGGTAAAAGGATAAACTGTTTTAAATCGCCGGCAATTTTCATTTCATTTTGCGGCCACATTTCCTTTCGCTCAACACCTGATCTGGAATGTGAGAGCCTGGTTGTAATTCTTAGTAATACTGGTACTGAAAACCGCTCTGAAAGCTCAAAACCATAACGGGTCATGTCGTAGGCTTCCTGTTGGTTAGAGGGTTCCAATATCGGAATCTGTGCAAATTTTCCGTAAAAACGCGAATCCTGCTCATTTTGAGAGGAGTGCATGGAAGGATCATCGGCAGAAACCACAACTAATCCGCCATGTGCTCCTGTAATTGCCGAATTGATAAAAGCATCTGCAGCCACATTCAGTCCCACGTGCTTCATACATACCAGGGCCCGTTTTCCTGCATAAGACATACCAATAGCAGTTTCCATAGCCGTTTTCTCATTGGCAGACCATGTTGAAACAATTTTTCTCGTTTTGGCATCCTCAGAACCTTGGATATATTCTGTAATTTCCGTTGAAGGCGTGCCCGGGTAAGCAAAAACACCAGAGAGTCCTGCATCGATAGCTCCCTGCGCAATTGCTTCATCTCCAAGTAATAATAGCTTGTCCATCAATTTATATTTTTACTTTTCTAAATCGTTTGCGAAATTACCAATTTAGTACGTTGGAAAGGGAATGGGGCTTCAATCTATACTGATTTTAAATTGATCAAAAAGGCTTACTTTTGCCTAAAATTTTGTAATGAATTTCCTCGCACATGCTCATCTTTCCGGCGGATATCCTGATCTTTTGGTGGGAAACCTAATCGCAGATGCAGTGAAAGGAAATCAAACAGCTTTATTTCCCAAGCAGGTTGCAAAGGGTATTTTACTTCACAGACAAATTGACACTTTTACCGATGCACATGATACTGTCAGAAAAAGCGTAAGCACTATTAGAAAAGATGCCGGAAGATACTCAGGGGTGGTCGTTGATATTTATTATGATCATTTTCTGGCAAGGAAGTGGGGTGAGTTTTCTAATATTCCGCTTTACCAGTTCACAGTTTCTGCTTATCGCGTTTTAGGAAATCATTATGATTTGCTGCCTGCCAGGGTAAAAAGGATGCTGCCATACATGATAGCCCAAAACTGGCTCAATAGCTATGCGAATCTCAAGGATTTAAGACGGATTTTTTATGGTATGGATCGCCGGACAAAATTTATTTCCGGTATGAGCCGGGCCGTTGATATTTTGGAAAAGTATTATGATTCACTGGAAATGGATTTTGAAAATTTCTATCCTGAAATAATTGCATTTGCCAGTAATATCAGGGAGGAGCTTATTGCTTCCAAGACATCTCTTTCTGCCTCATAATCAACTATTCCATAATGTTTCACGAATAAACAGTTATAACCAGTTTCCGGCTTCCGCCATGGTTTCTGAACTCACAGAAATAGATTCCCTGCCAGGTACCGGTATTTAGCCTGTGATGGGTAATGGGTATTGTAAGCGATGTGCCCAAAACGGCAGTCTTGAAATGTGCAGGCATATCATCAATCCCCTCCAGTGTATGCGTATAAAACGGAGCACCTTCTGGCGCTATATTTTCAAACAATGTGTTTAAATCGACTCGGACATCCGGATCGGCATTTTCGTTAAGCATCAGCGCTGCAGAAGTGTGTTTGATAAAAAGATTCATCAGGCCCGTTTCCGGAAATTCACCGATGGCATCCATAACGATGTCATCTATCAGATGAAAACCTTTTCGCATCGCCGGCAGAGTTATTTCTCTTTGTGTAATCATTTTAATCGGTTGTAAACAAATTAATTTTGATTTTTAGCATATTTCAAGCCACTCCAAAAAACCATAACCCATCCCAACATAAATGCGATTCCTCCGAAAGGAGGGAAGTAATGCATAAAATTCAGGTTCAGATGTGTTAAACTCATAGTTGAAGTGAGATAAATGGAAATTGAAAAGAATACAATTCCAAACGTAAAAAATGAATAAATGGCTTTGGAAAAAGAGGGTTTGATAAACCGGTCGGCAAACGCCATTCCCAGCAAAGCCAGTGTATGATACATCTGGAACTGCACCGCAACATTGAAAGCATACATTTCTTCCGCTTGTAGGTGGCCTTTCAAAACGTGGCTTCCAATAGCTCCTAAAATAACGGTTATCAATCCTGAGATTCCTGCGGTTATAAGGTAAGTTCTGGTCATTTTCAAAAAATTAATAGGCAAAGTTAGGGGAAAATATCGTTTTCAATGGTTTTATGCTTGGTTTTGTTCTTATGAATGAATTCCCTTAAAACCTTCAAAAAAACTTAAAATACCTGCATGTGTTCCCAAAAAAATTAAAATAAAGTTACTTTTGCGAAAATTTAAGACGATGAAGACATCAGTAGATATTAGTTACTATCCGTTAAAAGAGGAGTTTGTTCCTCCCATCAAAAGTTTTATTGACCGGTTGAAAAAGCATGAAAATATTGTTGCAAAGACAAATGGCATGAGCACCCAGGTTTTTGGTGAGTATTTTGATGTGATGGGAGCTATTACCGAGGAAATTCACAATGCTTTTGAACTGCCTCATTCAGTGTTTATTCTGAAGATAATTAATGCGGATCTGAACCACGTAGTGAAAGAATAACTATGATTCATCATTTTTTTGAGTTGTTGTGGAGCGATATCTTGCATTCAACCTGGTTGGAGATTGTCGCTGCAAGTTTGGGTCTTGCCAGTGTTTGGTATGCCAAAAAAGCTAATATTTTACTATACCCTACCGGGATTGTTAGTGTGTTGATTTACGTTTATATCTGTTTCAAAGCACAGCTTTACGCAGATATGGGTATCAATGCTTACTACTTTGTTTTTAGTGTTTACGGATGGATTATCTGGTCGCGAAAGGATGAAAATGATGAAGATGAATTGCCGGTGACCTACTCGGGGAAGAAGACATGGCTTATAAGCATCATAGTTTTCCTCATTTCGCTTGTGATCATACAAATCCTGCTTCGCATTTTTAAAGCCAATGATGTGGCTTATTGGTCAACCTTTGTCCCTTATACGGATACTTTCACCACTGCCGTTGCTATAGTAGGCATGTGGTTGATGGCCATCAAAAAAGTGGAAAACTGGGTATTCTGGATTGCGACCGATTTAGTTTCGGTACCGCTATACATCTACAAGGGACTGGTGTTTACGAGTTTCCAATACTTTGTTTTTCTCGTAATTGCCGTGTTTGGTTATATTGAGTGGAGAAAATTAGCCGACAAAGAATTACAAAAGGCTTATGCTTAAAAGAGTTTCTATTACCGGACCGGAATCCTGCGGAAAAACCTGGCTAACAAAAAGATTGGCAGAATATTACAAAACATATTCAGTAGAAGAATACTCTCGTGAATATCTTGATGTTAATGGCGTAGATTATGTGATGGAAGATGTAATCAACATTGCCAAGGGCCAGCTGGATCGGGAAAATGAAATGGCTGAAAAATGTGAAAACTTCCTGTTTTGCGATACAGATTTGTTGGTGAACAAAATCTGGTGTGAAGTGGTATACGGAACTTGCCCGGACTGGATTGAAAATCAGTTCAACAATCATATCTACGATCTTTATTTGCTCTGTTTCCCGGATATTCCCTGGGAACCTGATCCGCTCCGGGAATACCCTGAGGGGCGTGATATGCTTTTCGATTTATATCAGAGCACACTGATTAAAAAAGGCTTACCATTTAAAATTGTGAAAGGGCTGGGTGAGGAGCGTTTAAAAAATGCCATTACCTTTGTGAGTGAAATTATGCAATAATGCCTGCTTCACAAGCTCGTTTGAAAATCTTAAATCTATGCCGTTGGTATCCCAACCGCTATGATCCGATGCCCGGACTTTTTATTCAGCGTCATGCTGAAGCTGCTGCTTTGTATGCAGATGTAAGTGCCGTTT
>CAZGZO010000077.1:0-11890 GCA_964529695.1 uncultured Lentimicrobiaceae bacterium | reverse complement strand
AATCATAAGAACTTAGATGTTTACAAAGAAGCTATGGTATTAGTGACTCTTATCTATAAAGTGGCAAAACAATTTCCTGATGATGAAAAATATGGTTTGACTTCGCAGATTAAAAGAGCAGCGATATCAATTCCTTCAAATATTGCTGAAGGTGCTGCACGAAAATCGACTAAAGAACTTATACAATTTCTCTATATTTCATTGGGTTCTTTGGCTGAAACAGAAACGCAGCTTGAATTAGCTCATAAATTAGGTTACATGGAAGAATCAACCGAAATAAACACAAAGGTTCATCAAGAATTTCTTTTAATCACGAAACTTATTAATTCACTGAAAAATAAACAGTAATAGATATAAAACGAAGTACTGGCATCGGTCACGTCGTCACAACATCATAATCACTTTGAAAGAATCTTCTAAAATTGATCTCGACTATGCATACTGACATACTAAGTTTATTCGGTTACTTTGCTTCCCTCGTCATTGCAATTTCCATGACGTTGAGTTCCATCGTGAAATTTCGCTGGATCAATCTGGTGGGAGCATTGGCTTTTGCTATTTACGGATTGCTTATTCATGCCATCCCCGTTACTTTTCTGAATGGCTTCATCGTAACTGCGGATGTATATTACCTCGTAAAGATTTACAGAAAAAAAGAAGTTTTTGATATACTGGAAGTGAGGAATGACAACAATTATCTGCGGGAGTTCATTCAATTTCATCATAAAGAAATCCACAAATTTTTCCCTGGATTTGATCTCATTCCTGAAATGAATACCATTAGCTTTTTTGTGTTGCGCAATATGAATGTGGCTGGTGTTTTTCTGGCCCATCGTCAGGAAGGTGATGTGTTGCATGTTGGCCTGGATTACGTTATTCCGGAATATCGCGACTTAAAAAATGGAAGGTATATTTACCAGCATTTGCGCCCCTGGTTTATTTCAAAAGGGTTTAAGATGGCTTATGCACCTGCTGGCAGCCTAAAATACATCAAATACCTTAAAAAATTGGGATTCAAAGAGGATGACAAAGGAAATTTCACCATGGCTCTTCTCTGAAAATCACTAATTTAGCAACATGAAAATTCTTATCCAAAATGGAATTGTTGTTACGGCCGATAACATCTTCTCAGCAGATTTGCTGATTGAAGACGGAAAAATTGCTCAAATTGAAAAAGACGGAATCTCTCCGGAAAATGCTGACGAAGTCATTGATGCAAAAGGATTTCCCGTTTTTCCCGGCGGCATTGATCCCCATGTTCATATGCATCTACCTACCGGAGCAGGTTTCTCAAGCGATGATTTTCAATCAGGAAGCCTGGCTGGTTTGATGGGTGGCACCACAACCCTGATAGATTTCGTTACTCCTCGGAAAGGCCAGTTATTGCAAGAAGCTCTGGAAGAACGTAAAAAAGAAGCTGAAAACAGTCTCATTGATTATTCATTTCACGTGAGCCCGGTGGAATGGCGAGACAGCCTTCCTGAAGAAATTAGGACTTTGAAAGAAAAGGAAGGCATTACTTCTTTCAAAGTTTATTTAGCATACAAAAACACCATTGGACTGGATGACAATATTTTAAAGAAAGTAATGCAAACAGTTGCCAATGCCGGAGGTATGGTTACGGCACATTGCGAACAGGGCGATGAAATTGATGCTTTGAGAGAATCTTTCATTCAGGAGGGAAAAACCACCCCTGAGTTTCATCCACTGTCAAGGCCGGCAAATATGGAGTCGGAAGCTGTTAAAAAAGCCATCGATTTTGCTTCTGAAACTGAATGCCCGTTTTATGTGGTGCATGTTTCCGCAAAAGAGTCCATAAAACATATTGCTGAAGCCCGCCGAAAAGGTCAGTATGTATTTGGTGAAACCTGTCCCCATTATTTATTGCTTGACGATTCGAAATACAAGGGTGATTTTGAAAATTCAGCGGCTTATGTTTTAAGTCCTCCATTACGAAAAGAGGAAGACAACAAAGCCTTATGGTCAGCCCTGGCAGAGGAAGAATTGCAAACAATAGGGACAGATCATTGCCCTTTTATGATGGAACAGAAAAAAGCAGGAATAAATGATTTCACAAAGATAGCGAACGGTGCAGGCGGTATCGAACATAGGTTGACTTTGCTTTACACCTATGGTGTGTTTCAAAATAAAATCAGCCTGAACCAGTTTGTAAATATGGTTTCAACAGCACCTGCCAAAATTTTCGGTCTTTATCCCCGCAAAGGGGAAATTGCTGTGGGTTCCGATGCGGATTTAGTGATTTGGAATCCAGAAAAAGAACATACCATTTCCGTCAAAGAACATGTTATGCATTGCGACCAGGACATCTTTGAAGGCTTTTTAACGCGCGGTTGTCCGGAATATGTGATTACACAGGGAAAAATTGCCGTAAAGAATGGAGAACGGACGAAAATTAATTTGAACGGAAGGTTTTTGAAAAGGACTTGACAAATTCATTATGGGCACAAGCAAGACGCTTGCCATTATCAGGTTAGGAAACAAAAAAATAGGGATGCCATTATAGCGTCCCTACTTCTTTTATAATATTATTCTCTAATAGAAATTAATTCTGTTATCCTGAACATCTGAAGCCTTTTTGAGAGCGAGATAAGGATAATCCTGAAAGACACGCTGAGCAAAAGCAGTCCCCATTTCCTTAACTAATTGATTATAATTAGGCAGGTTAGAAGCAGGTGTCAATTTATTCAGCTTCACTACAAAGGTTGCTGCATTTCCAATAATGGGCTTGCTGACCTGACCTTGTTTCATTCCAAAAACAGTACCAATCACATTATTCTCCATACCAAATCCATTCACATTTCTGGAATCAAAAGTAAGATTATCGTCTTCCTGTGGTTTTAAATTCATCGCTTTCTCAAGCTGGCTCAAATTGCCATTGTAGGCTTTCATTTTTGATGCGAGATATTTTCCTTTTGCTTTGTTAATAACAAATGGACGGATTGTAGATTTCACTTTATCCAAAGGTGGAATTCCAGCACTCATCTCTTTAGTAACAACAGCTACCACATATTGATCTTCCATATCGAAGACATTGGATACCTGCCCCTGGCTGGTCCCATCTTTAAAGGCCCAACGCACAATTTCACGTGCACTTTCCAATCCCGGAATTGAATAAGTCGTTTCCAAAACCTTCGGAGCCTCACGAATAGCAAAATGATCTTTATGCGCCAGGCTTTCAAAAGAGGCCAAGTCTTTAACATTGGTAACAAATTTGCTGGCTTTAGCAAACACGTTCTGATAAGTCCCATTACTGGCAACCACATCCTGAGTTATTACTGCGACTTTCACTTTTCTGGCAAAATCCTTCTTGCCGTTCACTTTGATGATATGGAAACCAAATGGTGTTTCTGCCAAGGTAAATCTTCCAACACGTGTTTTTACTACTGCATTGCTAAACGAACTTATCATTTGTCCATCAGCAAACCATCCCAATTTACCACCATTCTTTTTCACGGAAGGATCGTCGGAATATTCTTTTGCAAATGCTGCAAGTTTTCCCGGGTGTCTTTTTAAAACTTTATAAAGGCTATCTGCCAGTTCTTTTGCCTGAGCTTTAGTACGCCCTATCGCAGGGGTGGCCCTGTAGGCCCCTTTATAAGCAATCAAAATGTGACTAACATTCATACTATCAGGACGAACCTGAGAGGCGAGTAAACGCCCCATAACAAACGAATTATTCTGGAAATATGGTTTTGAAACCGTTCCTACTTTGGCGTGGAACATCAGTGAATCCATTTCGGATGGAAGTTGTCCCTGTTTCAACCATGTTGTGTCATAAGGCTTATCAGTGTTTCCGCTGGCAAATTGACGTGGCCTATTTGTTTTTACAAAATAATCATAGGTCTGTTCAGCAGCTTTTTTTGCCTTTGCAATATCCTTTTTTGAAGGTAGGACATTGAAGACAACATATTCAAGACTTCTGGATTTCTTTGTTTTAAAGTTATTTTTATGTGCGTCGTAATAGGATTGGTAGTCGGCCTCCGTTACCTTTACCGCATTATCAGGAACATCGGAATACCGGGCTGCCACATAAGTAATTTTCGCAGTTGAATTTAAATTTTTGTATTGATCCCGGGCAAGTTCCTTTGGCAGATAATATGCCTGAGCAATAAGGGCATTAAACTTTTGGCGTAACTGATCTTCCTTGATATATTTCTCGAGGGAATTCCAGGCTTCTTTAGTTTGTTGAGGCAGCTCATTGTAATGCTGTAGGAATGCAAGCACCCGGTTCCTGTCAAACTTGCCTGTACTGGGATTGATAAAATATCTTTGAATAAGCGGATGTGGATTTTTGCCCTGAATCAAGTCGAACATTTCATCAGCAGTCACTTCAATGCCAAGTTCTTTATATTCCTTTTCCATAAGGACTTTGCGAACCATTTGTTCCCATGTCTGCTGCCTTACACGAAAGGTTTCGTTCGTGGTGAGACTGTTTTTCTGCTGTTGTTTCTTAATACTCGCAATATTCTTATCAACCTGATTGTTAAAATCCATGATAGTGATTTCTGTTCCATTCACAGATCCGGCATTAACATCACGGTGATGCGACCTTTTCAGAAAGTCTCCAAGAACAAATGCGGCAAGAGCTCCTCCGATTACAACAACAAGAAGTGTTGAATGTTTTCTGATACTACCAATAGCGGCCATCTTTTCCTAAATTTTATTATTCTATTAAAATCGAGCTGCAAATGTACGAATTGAATTGATAAATAAAAGAAATAACATCAATTTTGATTTTAGTATCAACCAGTTAATCCTAAAAATTTACAAGCTCTTTTATATTGATTTACAAAATTCTAATAAGCATGCTGTTTTTCAAATCAAAATGGGCAAATCATGTAGAAAACCCATATCACTTTCCATTATAGAATTGTCAGTTTAACCTCCTCCAGTTTGCTTTCAGTAGCTTTTAATATCTTAAACAAAAAAGGAGATATTTCTATCTGATCGGCAACAGCTGGGATGCTTTCAAAATGATGAAGAATAAACCCTGCAAGAGTCTCATATTCATCTGATTCCGGTATTTTCAAATTGTACTTATCATTCAGATAATCAATTTCCAGCCGGGCAGAGAAGATGAATTCTCTATCGGAAATTTTTTTCTCTTCCACTTCATCTATATCATATTCATCTTCAATTTCACCGAAAATTTCTTCAATTATATCTTCCATCGTGATCATTCCGGAGGTACCGCCAAATTCATCTACCACAACAGCCACACTTTTATGTCTCACAATAAAATCATTCAGAGCCTTTTGAGCCGAAGTTGTTTCAGGGTAAATTTCTACTTTACGAAGCACCTCACGAATAGCAGCCGGTTTGGCAAACAGATCATAAGCATGCACATAGCCCAGAATGTTGTCAATCGACTGTTCGTAGATCATGATTTTCGAATGTCCGGTTTCAGTAAGCAATTTGCTCAGTGTCTCCGGAGGTTCATTTATTTCCAGCGCTTCAATTTCTGTCCTTGGAACCATGCAATCACGCAACTTTACATGCTTAAAATCCATGGCATTCTGAAACATCTGAATTTCCTGATTGATGGTCTGATCCGAATCTTCACCCGAGCTTAAATCCTGGACATATTCATCCAGATCAATGGCGCTAAAGGTATATCCATCTGAAGGTAACCGGAGCCGGAAGATTCTTTTTAAAATCAATTCAGAAATTCCGATGTATAAAATTATCACAGGGTAAAAAAGGTAATAGAACAACCAAACCGGTACAGCCAGGGTTTTTAAAATTCGGTATGGCCTGATCCGGAACAATGCTTTTGGCATGAATTCAGCCATTACCAGGATAAGCAATGTAGCCAGAATCGTTTGGAAAAGTAACACATAAAACTCCGAGTTTAAGCCATTGGGAAGATAATGCAAGAGAAAAGGCTTCAACAGATTGGACATGGCAATACCATAAATCACAAGTGAAATATTATTTCCCAGCAACAATGCACCTATAAACCGGGAGGGATTGTCATAAAATGCAGAAAGTATCCGCGCCGGTTTGAGCTGTTTTTTCATATCCAACTCATGTTTTAACCGCGAGGAACTCACAAATGCAATCTCCATTCCCGAAAAGAATGCTGAAAGTACCAGAGAAATAATGATAAGAATCCAATCTGTACTCATATCAATAACAATTCGTTATAGAGCAACCTTTTTTATGCTGCTTTATGATTCTCTTACAAAAATAATAGTTTTCTTATTGAACCGAGTCTTCTTCAACATTCAGGACTCCCCGAATGCCGTAAATGGTTCGGTGGGTAAAAGATTCATTGGCGACCATGCTGTCACCAAAGACGGTCCGGTTTGGGCCAATGATTTTCACAAAGCTGGGCGACTTAATTTTCTTTGTCCATTCGTTCCAGATGAGGTTTTCAGTATAAAGGGTCTCGTCTGTCTTAAGATTTTTGACAATAACATTGTTTCGTGCCTCAAGAATTCTGTATTTCTCTTTTCTGATTCCGTAATTGGCTTTAATAAAAGAAACGGGTTTCCCAGCGGTATCATAAAATTCCACTGAAAATCCCTTTGGGAATTCTGTATAGGGAGCGTTTCCTGTGAAACGAAGCATCAATGGACTTTTCAGAACCACTTGAATTCTGCCTGAATCCGTACGCTCATAGCGGATATTGGTGGCAGAAACTGCCGCAACAGTATCCTCTGAGGTCAGATTCTGAACTGTCTTCATCGAATTTTCACAAGAAAAGAGCGCCCCCACCAACAAAATTAAGGAGGCGCTCTTTAAAATTTTACTAAACATTTTAATATGTTTCTAACTCTTATTTCGGGGCAGCCCGAACTATAGTTTCTTCATTAATCCAGCAACCAACCTTGTACTTTTGACCAGGCTTCAAATTGTAGAAGAACAGATTTTCGGTTGTGGGGAAATGCTGTCTGTAAATAGCAATCCTTTTATTCATGGCCGAAACAAGTTCCGAATCAACTCTTTTAGCCTGCTCATATTTGTCAACCGCTGCCCAATAGGCCACTGCTTTTGTAAGTACGTTGTTACCGCAGCTTGAAGCGCTTTGTGCATACAAGTCACCAATAAACTCATAAGCCAATCCATAGTGAGGATTTGCCTTCAGTGCTTTGTATGCCATTGCACGGGCCTTCGGAAAATCTTTAAGATTCTGATAAGCCTGTGCCATCATCATATCAGATTCAACCTTTTGTTCCGGGTCTGTAAGAGATCCAGTCTGTGATAGGTATTTTATAGCTTCATCATACTTATTTCGCTGCATCATCATTTTACCAAGAAGGAAAGCCAAATCAGGAGATGGAGAAACCTTATACAAATTGGTGTTTGCCTTGTAATACAATGTATTATTGAAGCATTGTTTCGATTCCAAAGTAGAAGTAATTTGTTTCAACAGGTTAGAATCATTTGGTGTAGCATCAAATTTCTTTTGGTACATTTTTACCAATATCTTACAACTGGCAAAAGGCTGGAAAGTAAAGTTAATATTTTGTTTGATGCTATTATACTCCATCACCCTACGCATCTGATTTTGCGACTTGTATGTTTCTAAACGTTGGTTAACATATCCCATAATTTTATTATAGGTATCAACCACAGTAGCCGTGTCAATCTGTCCTTCGTTTGCCAGTTGGGTAGTAAGCCTGAAATAGTAGACAAAAACAGCGCTTAACGAATGTTCCTGATCCAACTGAACTGACTCTTTCAGTAATTTGTAAATTTTATTAGTAGCACCAGGTTCTACCTGCATTAA
The DNA here is from genome assembly GCA_964529695.1 of uncultured Lentimicrobiaceae bacterium. Taxonomy (GTDB): domain Bacteria; phylum Bacteroidota; class Bacteroidia; order Bacteroidales; family F082; genus Sulfidibacterium. The sequence continues at coordinate 4,134 of CAZGZO010000077.1, read as the reverse complement.
ATCAATGGCTTCCCTGCCCAGAAGCTCACCTTTCTGCGGAGTAGTCGTTCTGAACTTATAGGGGAAGTATTGCATTCTTTGCTGATAAATCATCTGAAGCGTATCTATCATAGCTTTCTTAACCGAAGGTGAGGTTGCTTGCATGATTCTGTATTTAAGCATTTTAGCACCATCGATATAAATGTTTTCAGTAGATTTCGGGCAGTTTTTAAATGTCCAATACCAAGGGTCAATAGCATCATTGATGGTATTATTCTTATAATGGCTACTAATCCATTGTTTGTAAAACTCTCTATATAAGGACAGATTCATGATACAAGTAGCACTATCCTTACCATAACGGGAACCACCATTGTCCTGTGGAACCATATTGGCAACAGGATTTGTTGCCATCGCTGAGAAACCAAGACTCAAGCTAAGCAATAACATTAAGACTTTTGCTTTCATTTTATCAAAATATTAGGTTAAATTATCTGTATTTCCTTTTAAAGAACCAATTTTGTACAATATTTATTCCAAAAGTAAAATCAAAAAAGCTTTTTCTAATCAGACTATTCTGCACGGTGCCCCGGCTGCCTACTTCAAAACCAACATTTATGTTGCTGGGGGTTCGTTTGAATGGGAATCTGACACCCCCTGTCACAGCAAATTCATTAATAGACACACCATATAATGACAAGTCAGATTTTCTATACCGGGCACCAAAACGATAAGTCATTCTTTTCCCAAGATGAGAAATCACAGTATGTTTCGGCGTGAATTCGCCACCTATAGCAATGGTAAAAGACTGCTGCAGCGAATCCGGTTGTCCATATATCCGGTACTGATTCCAGTTCTGCCATTCCACATCCGCTCCAAACAACCATTGTCCGGCTTGTGAGAAGGTGAAACCCACGCCATAATGGGCAGGTAACAACAGATTGCCTTTGTCATTAGCAACATATTGCAAAGTATCTTTTACTACATCCGGAGTTGAACCATATCCACCGGTAAGACTTGTTGAAAGCCAATACCCGTTAGCCGGAAGCTTTGCTTTATTAGTGAAAGCAGCTCCTAAAGTAAGTTTTCTTCCTTTTTTGAGATGAATGTCATATTGCAGACCCCAATCATACATCAGATTACCGACTTTAAGATATTGTTCTGTTTTCGTGCCAAAGACAGCCACCGAATCAGGTGAGTAAACTATATTGTAATAGTGAATATTACCAAATACATAAACAATGTTAAATCCAACTCTGAGATTATTTGTTAGATTGAATCCGTTCCCCCAGTAAACACGTGTCAATCCACCTTGTCCCCATCGTTCGCTTCTCATGCTACCATAACCGGGAACATTAATATCATTGGTAACGTCATATCCTATTTTACTATAAGGCATGGCTCCAAAACTGGAACGCCACCACTTTGTAACGGGAAATCCCATCACCACGTGATTCAGAGCTACATAATTATATGGTTCGGAATTTTGAGTTGTTTTTAAGGAGCCAAAATCCGCCACCATTGCTGCCTGAAAATTAAAAGACTGTGTTCCAAAAGTCCCGTAGGAAGCAGGGTTGGCAGGATTTATGATGAATGGATCATCGATTCCCATGGAAATCCCTCCCATACCTCGTTGCTGGGCACTAATATTTTCGCCGTATAAATTTCCCAAACCAAATCTTGAAAAAGGTGAACTAATATCCTGCGCATACATTGACACTGCAAGAAAGATGAACCCTAGCAATAAAACGAATCTATTTTTCCTCATTAAAATTAAGAATTTCTTTTAAACCTTCCAAAACTAAATTTGGGGATGCAAAGATGTTATTTTTTAATCTTTTATCAAAATATTTATAATCACCGCCTCCCACAATGATTTTCAAATCTTTAAACCGCTCTCTGTAGCGGCTGATAATCCCATCTGTTTCTTCCATCAATCCATTCATTACTCCAGTAAGAATAGCGGTTTCAGTGGTATTGCCTATCAATGGCAGTTTTTCTTCCACGGGTTTAATGAACGGCAGTCTTCCGGTAAAAGTATGCAATGCCTTAAAGCGCATCATAATTCCGGGACTGATTCCGCCACCTAAATATTCATCCTTATCGTTAACGATATCATATGTAATTGTTGTCCCTGCTACGATAGCCAATACATTTTGGCCTGGATAACAAGCCCTCGCTCCTGCAACAATAGCCAGTCTGTCTTTGCCCAGGCTTTTTTGCGTTTTATACAGATTTTTAAAGGGGAGAGGGGTTGTTTCATCCAGCTTTAAAAAAAAACCTCGCGCCTTCAACACTTTATCAAACTCCCCGGGATAATCCCTAACAGCAGATAAAACCGAGGCATCAATAGCTGGAAACGTTTGCAATATTTTATTTAAAAAAACAAGTTCCGGGCTTTCAAAAATTTGAAGGTCTAACAAATTGTTTTTCTGAAATATGGCAAATTTCGTACGAGAATTTCCAATATCAATAATTAGTTTCAATCCCATATTTTCATTCCAGCGTACAAAAATACATTTTTAAGGTGTTCTCCACAAAATTTCAAGGCTGTTAGGAGGTGTTTTTTTTACTTTTTTAAGAAATCTATTTGTCAAAACAAAAAAAGGTGTAATTTTGCCGCTCCAAACATCAAGGTACCATAGCTCAGTTGGTAGAGCAACGGACTGAAAATCCGTGTGTCCCTGGTTCAATTCCAGGTGGTACCACACCGATTTGGTTCAGAACCCTGAAAGCGCTCGCTTTCAGGGTTTTTTTATTGTTATTCTTAAATTTTTTGTAATCGTAATAATGTAGAGACGTAAGATCTTACGTCTCTACAAAAGGTAGGTTTATTCTTTTTTCTTCCCAGGTCCTTTCGGTCGCCATTTATTGTGGCTATTTCTTTTCCCAGATCCTGTATTGCGTTTTTTATTACCATAAAAAGGTTTACGCCTGTTTTTCAAGTCCCATTTCGGTCCGGCACCCAAATATTCAGGCAGTTGCAATTTCATCACTTCTCGTCCAATAAGTTGCTCGATGCGATGAAAACGCAACATGTCATCTTCATTAATCAACGTAATGGCCAGTCCTGTTGACGCAGCCCGGGCCGTTCTTCCTACCCGATGGACATAGTCTTCAGCATCTCCCGGTACATCATAATTAATCACAATATCAATGTCTTTGATGTCGATTCCTCGGCTCAGCACGTCGGTAGCAACTAAAACCCGCACTTTCCGGGAACGGAAATCAAGCAGAATTTCCTCTCGCTGGTTTTGTTCTAAATCTGATGAAATACCGGCAACTTGATAACCTTTTCCACGCAGACCATGCACAATTTCGGTTACTTTTTTCTTGGTGGAGCTGAAAATTAAAATACTTTTTACATCAGGCTTGTCTGCAATAAGACTGTTAATCAAGGGCGTTTTCTGATTTTCATAAACCAGATAAGCGCCTTGTAATACGCCTTCAGCAGGCTTAGAGAGACCGAAAGTGATTTCCACCGGCGATTTCAGAATTTTCGCTGCCAGTTTTTTGATATCACCGGGCATGGTAGCACTAAACATCAGGGTTTGACGATTCTCAGGCAGGTGGGAAATGATTTTCTGAATATCGTCTATGAATCCCATATCCAGCATGCGATCTGCTTCATCCAGAATCAGATATTCCAAATCCTGAAATTTCACATAACCCATATTTAAATGCGAAATAAGTTTTCCCGGAGTGGCTACTATGATATCGGTTCCAGTAGTTAACGCTTTCCTTTGCTGATCCCAGTCGGAACCGCTTCCGCCACCATAAATGGCAATGGATTCAGCATTGGTGAAATAAGAAAACCCTTGTATTTGCTGGTCAATCTGAATAGCAAGTTCACGCGTCGGTACCACTACCAATACTTTTGTTTTATGAACGGTTTTCTCTTCGAGCAGCGTACTCAGAACGGGTAAAATAAAAGCCGCCGTCTTTCCTGTGCCTGTTTGCGCGCTGGCAATCAAATCTCTTTTATCAAGAATAGCAGGAATGGCCTTTTCCTGGATGGGTGTTGCTTCTTCAAATCCCATATAGGATAGAGCCTCAAGCAACGTGTCGTTTAATTTTAGTTCACTAAATTTCATGGAAAATCAATCATTCTGAGTGTGATGCAAATTTAACAAAAGAATGGTTTGATGCAGGAAT
>CAZGZO010000076.1:0-12044 GCA_964529695.1 uncultured Lentimicrobiaceae bacterium | reverse complement strand
TTTGACTTTTACGACAAACTGAAAAGCATATCAAAAGGCTATGCTTCATTCGATTATCATATTTCCGGGTATCGTCCTGCCAAATTGGTAAAACTGGATATTTTGCTGAATGGTGAACCGGTAGATGCACTTTCCACCTTGATTCATCAGGACAATGCTTACAGTTTTGGAAGGAGAATTTGTGTAAAGCTGAAAGATTTGATTCCACGCCAGCAATTTGATATTGCCATTCAGGCAGCCATCGGCGCGAAAATTATTGCTCGCGAAACTGTAAAGGCCGTTAGAAAAGATGTAACCGCTAAATGTTACGGCGGCGATATCACACGTAAGCGGAAATTGCTGGAAAAACAGAAAAAAGGGAAGAAACGTATGCGCCAGGTAGGAAATGTGGAAGTTCCTCAGTCCGCCTTCCTGGTCGTTCTCCGGTTAAATGATTAGCTCCTAGCTTACCAAAACTTTTCCAAAGTTTAAACTTTGGAAAAGTTCAATACTTACCAGTGATTATTTAACTACTAACCAATTCATTACATCACCTTTTTCTTTATTATCTTTGAAAATACAATGGAACTGTAACTAAAAGCATTGTATTTCGTTGTAGTAATATGAGTCAACCTTTATAAAACTTTTAATGAACGGTAGCGAATATAACCGATGTGTGGATGAATATTCAGACGCTCTTTATGCCTTTTTGCTGAAAAGCACTAGGGATGAAGAGCTATCGAAGGATCTGGTGCAGGAATCGTTCATGAGGTTGTGGGAACACAGGCATGAAGTAGAGCACGAAAAGAGCAAATCATACTTGTTTACCATAGGATATCACGCTATGATTGACCATATTAGAAAAAATAAAAGGGTGGAACCTTTTACTGACAGGCATATAAATCACTCGGCAAAAAATAATTTCAGCGATTTGAAAGAAGTGCTGGACAAAGCTGTGGAGTTATTACCTGAAGATCAGAAGAACGTTTTGCTGCTGAGAGATTATGAAGGTTATTCTTATAAGGAAATTGGTGACATCACCGGATTGACAGAGAGTCAGGTGAAAGTTTATATTTTCAGGGCACGGGTATTTTTGAAAAATTACATTGTTCATCCCGATTACGTAGTTTAAAATGAAACCGAACAGGGAAAATTACGGCATTTTTATCATCGATTATTTCGATGGGAACCTTTCAGAAGCTGAAAAGGAACAGCTTCTGGTGTTTCTTGATGCCAACCCTGATCTGAAAAAGGAATTCAAAAATTTTGACAAAGCCAAGCTGGTAAAACCTGATGTCTCTTTCCCTGAAAAGGAAAAACTGAAAATCCCTGTGATAAAACCAACTTCCTTAATTAATAAAGACAATTACGAATCTTTTTTTGTCCTTTTTCATGATAATGAGTTAAAAGCAGATGAAGCCAACGATCTGAAGCAATTTCTGGATAGAAATCCACATCTGTCTGAGGAACTGAAGCTGTTTGAAAAAGTCAGACTCGAGAAAGACAAGCATGTTGTTTTTGCAAATAAAGCCTCTTTAAAACATAGAAAACCGGTCACGATTCAACTTACTTTTACAGTCGCCGCTGCAGCTATGTTACTGATATTTTTAGGAATTAGGTTTTTTATTCCGGAAAAAAGCAACGCACCTGCAACAAAACAAAACTATCGCATAGCAGCATTGGAAATAGTTCCTTCCATGACACTTAGTGCTTCCATTATGAATGAAGATACTTTGCATCTTAAATCTCAGCCAAAAAACTTAATTCCTAAAACCAAGCCCACAGTTATCCGAAAACAGGTCCCGGTTCAAATGTTGGCCTCCCTGAGTTTACCGACACATTTTGATAATTTCAATCAGGGTAATACAATGCTCGCAGGGTCAAAAAAGATATCCAGGCCTAATCCCAGACAACCCCATCCTGTTATTGTGGTGGAAGACCACAGGTCACTATTAGCCAGCGCTGCAAGCCCTCTTGATAAGGTAGCGGGTTATTTTGCAATACGAAAAAGAGAAAAGAAAGAAAATAAGGAGCACAACAAACCCTTTGTACAACTTTTGGAAGGAGGCGTCAAAACCTTCAATTTTCTCACCAACAGTAATGTTGTCTTTGTAAAAACATACAACTCCAAGGGCAATTTAACAAGTTATAAGTTACTGAGTGACAATGTGAAAATTGACCACAATATCGCTGCTGCTCCAAGATAAATATAATGCTCAGGCCTTATCAGTCCTCGGCCCAAGTCCATGAGTTCACTCATGGTTTTCTAAGGTTACAATCCCATACTCATACTAACCAGTTCTGCAATATCGTAATTCTTCATCTTTTCTTCCTGGTTTTTGTATTTGATGCCATCGGTTAGCATGGTCATACAGAACGGACAAGCAGTACAGATGATTTCAGCGCCTGTTTCCATGGCCTGTTCGGTACGGTCGATAAAGACTTCTTTGGAACCTTTTTCGGCTTCCTTGAACATTTGTCCGCCACCGGCACCACAACACATAGCAAAGCTCCGGTTTTTTTCCATTTCCACCTTGACGGATGGAATGGCTTTCAAAATATCTCTTGGAGCATCATATTCACCATTCCCACGTCCCAGGTAACAGGGATCGTGATAGGTGATTTTCTTTCCTGCAAACTTATCGCCACCAATCTTCAATTTTCCATCAGCAATAAATTTCTGTAAGAACTGTGTATGGTGTTGCACTTCATATTGGCCGCCCAAATCAGGATATTCGTTTTGAAAAGTATTGAAATCGTGTGGATCACAAGTGATAATTTTCTTCACTTCGTAACCATTCAGCACTTCAATGTTGGTAAGTGCCTGCATCTGGAAAAGCATTTCATTTCCGGCACGGCGAGCTACGTCTCCACTATCAGATTCTTCAGTTCCCAGCACGGCAAAATCCACCTTCAGATGATTGAGAATTTTCACAAATTCACGAACAACTTTTTTATAACGCTCATCAAAAGCGCCTGCAGAGCTAACCCAGAAAAGGTATTCCGGTTTTTCATTCTTTGCAAATTTATCAGCTATCACGGGAACATCCAGTCCTTCAGCCCACAAAAGCCGATCTTCAGCGGAAAATTGCCACGGAGCGCCATTGTTCTCAATATTGGAGAAAACAGTATTTAATCCCGATGGGGCTTTGGATTCTTCCATCACCAGGTAGCGTCTCATTTCCAAAATCAGAGATGGCTGATTGATGTCAACCGGGCATTCCTGGGCACAGGCATTACACAAGGTACAGGCCCAAAGTTCTTCTTCCGTGATGTAATCAGCAACCAGATGTTTGCCATCATCGTATCCTTTTCCTTCTTTCAACAGCCCCGGCCCTTTTTCTTTCATCCGGGCACGGGTATCCATCATTATCTTTCTGGGGGACAGTAATTTTCCGGTAATATTAGCCGGGCAAACCGAAGTACAACGTCCACATTCCGTACAAGACAGCGAGTTCAAGTAACTGGTCCATTTCACATCATCCACATCCAGCACACCGAAGCGTTCTATTTCTTCACCTTCAGCGGCGTCCATGGGTGCGCTGGGATCCATCATAATTTTCACTTCTTTTGTTATTTCTGGCATATTGTCAACATAACCCAATGGCTCCATTTTTGAAATAAAGACATTCGGAACTGACATAAACACATGGAAGTGTTTGGAATAAGGCAATATATTGGCAAAGATAAAAATGGTCAGAATGTGGAACCACCAGTTAAACTGGTACCAAAACCAGGCCTGGCCGGGCGAAACATTGGCCAATAAAGGCGCCCAAATATATTTTGCAACAGGATACGAACCCAAAACAGGTGTTCCGGTTTTTTGTGCCCAATGGAAATAGAAAGCATTCATTCCCATGAGTGAAATCATTAAAAACAGAATAAGCATCAATGCCAAAACAGCATCATATTCGGAAACCGGTTTCATTTCCACACCGGAAAATCTTTTAATGTGCATGATCAAACGCCGGATCAGGAAAATGAACATGGCCACCGCAATAATCAATGCAAAAACATCGCCACATCCCATAACCAGATTGTAGAACCAACCCAAGCCACTAAAGGCTTTCTCCGTTCTAAAAAGTCCATCCACAACCATTTCAATACTTCCAAAAAGAATAATCATAAAGCCCCAGAAAACCGAAGCATGAACCAGGCCGATGCCTGGGCGACGTAAAATTTTGGTCTGAAATCCGGCTACTTCCAAAGTTCGATATAACCGTTTCCAGAAGTGACCCAGTGGCTTTTTCTTGGTGAATTTAAAAAACCGGAAGTAACGTTGCATGCTGTATGCGAATACTCCCAGTGTGATGAGCAAGGCTATGGAAAAAACGATTTGTTTTAGCATGATTTCAATGTTTTGAGGTTAAAATGAATTCACAATTTTACTGTAAATATACTTAAGAATTAATATAAATACTACGCATGCGTAATAAATATATACAAATATAAATATTTTCATGTCTTTGCCGATTTTTCTATCTTAATTAAAAAAATTAACCACAAAGTCCACTAAGGCATTTCACAAAGGCGCACGAAGATTTCTTTCCTTTGAGTTACTTTGTGGTGAACTTTGTGTCCTTTGTGGTTAAAATCTCCAGGCAACAATCAAAACCGAATATTTACACGCTAAAGTCAACTTTTCCCTATCTTTGCGACGATTCAAAAACAATGGAAATGCAGCTACCAAAAGTTTACCAACCAAAGAATCACATTCGAATTGTAACGGCCGCCTCGCTGTTCGACGGACACGATGCCGCGATCAATGTTATGAGACGGATTATTCAGTCCACGGGAGCCGAAGTGATTCATTTGGGACACAATCGTTCCGTTCACGAAATCGTTAATACAGCCATTCAGGAAGACGCTCAGGCAGTGGCAATTACCTCTTATCAGGGAGGCCACATGGAGTATTTCAAATACATGTACGACATGTTAAATGAAAAAGGATTTGGCCACATTAAGATTTTCGGTGGTGGCGGTGGTGTCATTCTTCCCGAAGAAATCAAAGAATTGCAGGAATACGGAATCAGCCGTATTTATTCCCCGGATGACGGCATGCATATGGGCCTTCAGGGAATGATAAACGATTTAATGAAACAATCAGATTTCCCGACAGGAAACAACGGAAAAGTTGACTTTAAGGAAATTAAAAATAAAAATTACGGCGCTATAGCCAAGGTAATTTCAGCCGCTGAAAACAACCGCGACAGTATTGAAGATCTGTTGAATCAGTGCCTGGAAGAAGGAACAAAAATACATGCCCCTGTGCTGGGAATAACCGGTACCGGCGGGGCAGGGAAATCTTCTCTGATAGACGAGCTAGTCAGAAGGTTTCTCCACGATTTTCCTGAAAAAACAGTGGCCATTATTTCAGTCGATCCTTCCAAAAGAAAATCCGGCGGAGCATTGCTGGGTGACAGAATCCGCATGAATTCCATTGACAATCAAAGAGTTTACATGCGTTCGTTGGCCACACGGCAATCCAATCTTTCCATTTCCAAATATGTAAAAGATGCCGAAGTCATTGCCCAGGCAGCAGGATTTGATTTTATCATTCTTGAAACTTCCGGTATCGGCCAATCAGACACGGCCATCATTGACCACAGCGACCTTTCACTTTACGTGATGACACCTGAATACGGCGCTGCCAGTCAGTTAGAAAAGATTGACATGCTTGATTTTGCCGACCTGATTGCTTTGAATAAATCCGATAAAAGAGGTGCTGAAGATGCGTTGCGTGATGTCAAAAAACAGTATCAGCGTAACCACCAGCTTTTTGAGGATGCTGTTGACGGCATGCCGGTTTACAGCACCACTGCCTCACAGTTTAACGACCCGGGTGTCAATGAATTGTATCTGAACCTTCTGAAGAAAATAAAAGAAAAAACGGAGGTGGATTTCCATTCTCAGTTGAACCATTCACAGGAGATGACGGAAAAAATCTACATCATTCCACCCAGGCGTACACGTTATCTTTCTGAGATTTCTGAGACAGTACGCAGCTATAACGAATGGGCTGAAAGTCAGTCGCAGGTTGCACAGCGTTTGTTCAGTCTGAACCAGTCCATCGACGAAATGAAAAAAGCTGGTGATCCGGACACCGAAGAGAAATTAAAAGAAACTTATCAAAAGCTTGTTGAAGAACTCGATCCCAAAAACCTAAAAATTATTCAGAGCTGGGACGAAAAAAAGAAATCATACACGGATGATGAATTCATCTTCAAAGTTCGTGATAAAGAACTGAAAGTTGAAACGCATACGGAATCACTTTCTCATTTGAAGATTCCCAAAGTAAGCATGCCTAAATTCACCAGCTGGGGCGAAATTTTGAAATGGGTACTAAAAGAAAATGTGCCAGGCGAATTTCCTTATGCAGCAGGTGTTTTTCCGTTTAAACGGGAAGGTGAAGATCCCACACGGATGTTTGCCGGCGAGGGTGGTCCTGAAAGGACCAACCGCAGATTCCATTATGTTTCTCGTGGCATGCCGGCCCGAAGACTTTCCACTGCTTTTGACTCGGTGACACTTTATGGTGAAGATCCTGATCGGCGTCCTGATATTTATGGGAAAGTTGGTAATTCGGGCGTTTCTATTGCTTGTCTGGATGATGCCAAAAAGCTTTATTCAGGATTCAATCTTGCTGATCCCAAAACATCGGTTTCCATGACAATCAACGGACCCGCTTCGGCGATGGTTGCCTATTTCATGAATGCCGCCATCGACCAGCAATGTGAACTGTACATTCGTGAAAACGGACTTACGGAGCAGGTAAACCAAATCATTGATAAAATTTACAGCGAAAAAGGTACGGAACGGCCACGTTATCAGGGAGAACCTCCCGAAGGCAACAACGGTTTGGGCCTGATGCTTTTGGGTGTAACCGGTGATATGGTATTACCCAAAGATATATACGAACGGATTAAAATAGAAACACTTAGAAAAGTTCGTGGTACTGTACAGGCCGATATTTTAAAAGAAGATCAGGCACAAAACACCTGCATTTATTCCACTGATTTCTCGTTGAAATTGATGGGTGATATTCAGGAATATTTCACGCAAAATAATGTACGGAATTTCTACAGTGTTTCCATTTCAGGATATCACATTGCAGAGGCCGGTGCCAATCCAATTTCACAGCTTGCCTTTACGCTGGCTAACGGTTTCACTTACGTGGAATATTATCTGGCCCGAGGCATGGATATCAACAAATTTGCCCCCAACCTTTCGTTTTTCTTCTCCAATGGTGAAGATCCCGAATATGCCGTTATTGGCAGGGTTGCAAGACTCATCTGGGCGAAAGCTATGAAATTAAAATATCATGCCAACGAGCGTTCCCAAAAACTGAAATATCATATTCAAACTTCCGGACGTTCGCTGCATGCTCAGGAAATCGAATTCAATGATATACGTACTACGTTACAGGCGCTTTACGCTATTTATGACAACTGTAACTCACTTCACACCAATGCTTTTGATGAAGCCATCACCACACCGACGGAATCTTCTGTAAGGCGTGCCATTGCCATTCAGATGATTATAAACTACGAACTTGGATTGGCTAAAAACCAGAATCCATTGCAGGGTTCTTTCATCATCGAAGAACTTACCGACCTGGTGGAAGAAGCCATTCTTTCTGAATTCGACCGCATCACAGAAAGAGGTGGCGTACTGGGAGCTATGGAAACCATGTATCAGCGCAGTAAGATTCAGGAAGAGTCTCTTTATTATGAAACGTTGAAACACACCGGCAAACTGCCTATCATGGGTGTAAACACATTCCTTTCGGGCAAAGAATCTCACACGGTAATTCCGGGCGAAATTATCCGGGCTACGGAAAAAGAAAAAGAATACCAGATTACTATGCTGGAAAATCTTCACAAAACCTGGGAAAAGGAAAGTGATGAGCATCTTAAAGCACTTCAGGATGCAGCCATCCAAAACAAGAACCTTTTCGAAGCTTTGATGGAAGCCGGGAAATATGCTTCTCTGGGTCAGATTACTCATGCACTTTTCAGTGTTGGAGGACAGTACAGACGGAATATGTAATCTAACCACAAAGTCGCACGAAGGATGGCACAAAGTAGCACGAAGGAAAAATTGTCAGGTTTAAATGTCTTTTCCTTTGAGGGCCTTTGTGATAGACCTTTGTGCCCTTCGTGGTAAAAATGATTCGAATCTTTTGTTAATTTTATATCAAAAAAAGAAATCATGATCACCAAATGCATTCTGATAATTTATCCTGAAGTAGATTGCACTAAAATTGCAGTTTACAGGAATGTGGATCCCATTTTTCTGAAGACCATCAAACATACGAAACAGGAGTTGTCGAAGTTCAAAACCATTCCCGAACAGAAAGATTTTAGGATGAAATGCATCATGAAAGAACTGAAAAGGAATGATCTGGATCTAAATAATATTGAAGTCGTCATGGGGCGAAGCGGCATGGTAAAACCAGTTTCACAAGGCGTTTATGAAATTAACGAAGCCATGATCCATGATCTCACTGTTGGCGTGATGGGTATGCATGAAACCAATCTGGGTGGATTAATCGCTTTTGAATTTGCTAAAGAGTGGGGTAAAAAAGCCTACATGGCAAATCCGGTTGTAGTAGACGAACTGTGTGATTTAGCGCGTGTAACAGGACATCCGATGTTTGATAGAAAATCCATTTTCCATGCATTGAATCACAAACATGTGGCTTGTAAATATGCTAAATCTGTTAACAAAAAATACACCGACCTTAACCTCATTATCTGTCATATTGGAAGCGGTGGTATATCCATCGGAGCCCACAAACAAGGTCGCGTAGTGGATGTAAACCAGGCTTTCGACGGAGGTGGTCCCTTTTCCATCCGGCGAACAGGAACACTCCCAACAGGACAATTGGTTCATTTTTGTTTCAGTGGAAAATATACCGAAGAAGAAATCATGGAAATGATTACTTCTAAAGGAGGTTATTATGCTTACCTGGGCACTGATAACATCAACGAAATCAATCATCTGATTGCCGAAGGTAATGAGAAAGCCATGTTCATTTCCGAAGCATTGGCTTATGCAGCTTCAAAAGAAATAGCATCGCATTATGCAACGCTCGAGGGTAAAGTTGATGCCGTTATCCTTACCGGATTTATTTTCGATAGTGATAGATTCCTGGAAAATGTGAAGAAACGGATCGGCGGCCTCGCCCCGATTGCCCTCTACCCTTCCGTGAATGATTTTGAAGCTCTGGCAGGTTATGCTGTTGGAATTCTGAAGGGTGAAGTGCGGATTTCGAAGTATGAGTAAGAAGTTTGAAGGGTTAGAAAGGTCAAAAGGTGACCTTTCCCTCCCAAAACACGTCGTAATTTTAAACGGACACCAACTTTTCCAAAGTTTTGAACTTTGGAAAAGTTTAAGATCGTCCAACACCCATCGCTGGTCGTGATTTGCAATCGCGACCTTTTAATTTGCCGGATTACAAATTCTATACCTCGAAACATTCGGATTGCAAATCCAAATGAGCAGCTGTTTTAATTTTATGCCGAGTTTCTACTAGCATTAATATTACCATAAAGAGACCTTCTGATAAGCTTTTCGTAATCTTCTTTGAAATCAGAATTGTTTTCAATTTTTTGCAATGCCGCCTGTTGAATAATCAAAAGCGGTAATACAATGTCTTCCCGGATGCCGATGGAGTTTTTCGAAACCGGTTCTTCTTCCATTAAAGAACTGTATCCGGAAATTTCAAGTGTCATCTTTTTTGATAACTGATATTCGCTGAAAAGTATTTCCCAAAACTCTTTATACTGCTTGTCCTTGGCAATATATTTCGTTAAGTCAAAATTACTTTTTAGCAGCGCCATCATGCTGTTCTCAATTAAAGCACGGAAATACGGAACTTCAACAAACAACTGTTTCAAATCGTCCAGCCTTCCCTCGTCAGCAATGGTCTTCAAGGCACTGCCAATTCCAAAATAACCCGGAACGTTCTGCCTTAATTGACTCCAGGAACCCACAAATGGAATAGCTCTCAAATCCTCCAAATCCAATTTTTTATTGCTACCGCGTTTAGAAGGTCGACTTCCAATGTTTGTTTTGCCATAATACTTCAACGTACTTTTGTTCTCCAGATAAGGCACAAACATTTCATGATTTTTCAGCGACATATATTTTTCATAGCTGATTTTTGCCAGTTCCTCAATCAACGCCCTGTTCTTTTCAGAAATTTCATTTTCTCTTACATATAGGCTATTGGCTAAACCAGCCGTTAACAATTGCTCCGAGTTATAGATAAACTGAAACTTCGTGCCGTACTTGCTACTGATGGTTTGGCCCTGGATAGTCATCTGTATGGCATTGTTGGCAATCTTATTGCTTTGTGCTGCATAAAAACGATGGGTTTTTCCGCCACCGCGAGCCGGTGGGCCACCTCTGCCATCAAAGAAAATAGCTTTAATGTCATATTCATCACAAACTTCCGAAAGATTTTCCTTAGTCTTAAAAATGGACCAGTTGGCCTGAAGATATCCACCATCTTTGGTCCCATCAGAAAAACCAAGCATAATCGTCTGCGCGTCTTTCCGGTTTCTAACATGCTCGCGATACCCGGGAATTTCAAAAAGCTCTTTCATAATTTGACTGGAATTTCTCATACCTTCAATAGATTCAAACAAAGGAATGATATCCATTTTTACCGCCTCGTCTTCCCACGAATACCAGCGAAGCAATGCATACACAAACAGCACAGAGAAAATATCTTCGGCATGACTGATAATGTAGCGGTTACAGCCCTCTTCACAGTTTTTTCTTTGAACCTCTTTTAAATGCGTAATATTCACCACCGTATCTTTCACCACAGCATCTTCAAATAAACCAATGTCAGCTTTGAGATTTTTATGAACCAGCAAAGACTTCAGTTCATCACGCGAAAGTTCACTCAAATTTTCTTTTATGATTCCATTCTCTTTCAGCACAATTTCCACAGCTTTTTGATGAATGATATGGTTTTGCCTGATGTCTAAGGTGGCAAAATGTGTTTTAAAAATATTCACTTTATCAATCAGCGATTCCACTTCATCCTGATACAATTGATTGTAATTGGCTTTCAACAAGTCTGTAACTTTATGTAGTGGTTCCATGATCTCTTTGAACGAAATAGCTTTTCGACTGTCATACATCGCCACATAAATGGCTTCACTTAAATCTGTGATAATTTCTTCAACTCCGCGGAAAGTCAGCTTTTGCTTTAAATTCATCAAATCATCATGGTATCGCTTCATTAGCGACATTCTGAGTTCATCAGCAACAGCCAATGTGGTTTCATAGGTCACAAAGGGATTCCCGTCGCGGTCACCTCCGGGCCAGAAACCCAACTGAATGATATTTGGATTATTGAAATGACTTTTAGGTAGGTTTTTCCTGATGTTTTTGTAGAGTTCACCCACAGAATTATAATACACGTGGGTCAAAAAATAGATAACATTCCGGGCTTCCTCCAGTGGCGTCGGCTTTTTCTCATTGATAAACGAGGTCAAACCCAATTGCTGCAACGTAATATCAATATCGTCGATGCTGTTTTTCCGGATAAATTTTCTCAACCGGGCAATGATGTCCAAAACAGAAGGCGGATAAAACTGAGTAGGATGGGCGGTGAACACAATCCTGACAGCAAAAGTTGATAGCTTTTCAAGAATTTCTGCCGCTTCTTTTTTATCGATGGATAAGTTGATATAGTCTTTTAAGGATACATCATTTTGATATCCGACCAATTCCGCAAATGCAGAATCTTCAACACTATCATACAAAACAACCTGTCTTTCAACATATTGAATCACACGCAACATGAAATCAATTTTTTCTTCTTCTGTCTTTAACTGGGTATGACTTAAAAAGAAAGCTTCCATAATTTCTTCCGGATCATTCCCCTGCTCCAGACCGTTTTTACCAACTTCATAAAGCAACGGGATTAGCATCCCAATGTGACTCACCCTGGGATAAGGCAAACTCAGAAATAAACTGTTATAAACATTAAACTTATTCTTTACAATTCTATTAAACTCTTTCGTCACTAAGTTTTTTTCCAT
>CAZGZO010000075.1:0-12098 GCA_964529695.1 uncultured Lentimicrobiaceae bacterium | reverse complement strand
ACAAGCGCAAAAATCATCAGGAAAAGAAACAGGATCCTGTGCTTGTTTTTGATTACCATAATGGCCTTTAAAACAGTTTCTTATAATCTTCGGGAATAAAAAAAGGAAACCCGTAATTTTTGTCTAAATCAATTTTTTTAAAAGTAAGAAAAATTTCTGTTTTTGGCCTTGAATTAATTACAATTCTCATTCTGGTGGGAAGAAGCTGCCCCTGAACATTTTGATAATTTTCATAATAAACCAGTAGTTCTTTGGTTTTATGGTCAGATGTTTCCTGTTCGAGATCCTGCCTGCTAATTCTGAAATTTGTAGGATTCAGCCACATTTTCTGCGTAAGCTTCACTGATGTGTTGTTTTTCTCACGCTGAAACGAAAGCAAATATCCATAACGGTCAGTCTCGGCTTTTGAACTCAAAGTACGATAACCGGAAATATCATTTCCTACCAGCAATGCCTGCATAACTGAGTAGTTAACGGCTGTATGAAGCAGACTGTCCAACAGATGATAGTCTCCCAGGATGTAGTTATTTTTCATGCGGTTCAGTAACTTCAGCGAATCAGGAGTAAGTTCTGCGCGTGCAGCTTCGATGCCCATAGCCGGAGTAATGCTTACCCATATCAGGCTGTCTTTTTGAATTCTCAGGTGCGCTCTGAAAGGCATCACCGTATGGCCCTTTTTCTTATATGAAATACTTACTTTAGCATTGAGCGAACTAAAACGGGCTTCGTGTGTTTGCATCTTGTGAAACAACGAATCAAAACTCATGGGTTTGAGGTTGTGAAAAACGACCGGTTTCACGGTTTTACACGAAGGGAGAAAAGCCACCAGGCTACCAATCAGGATCAGCGCACCAATCCCTTTCCTGAATTTATTCATACAGTTTTCCTGTTTTCAGTTTCTTTTCAAGTAGTTTGCTGTGATCTTTCAATTTACTGGCTTTTTTCCATTGCTCCATCGCTTCTTTGTGTTTTCCCAATTTGTACAGGATATCGCCATAATGTTCCACGACTACTCCGCTGGTATCTCCACCGTTGTCAATGGCCTTTTTCTCCCATTCCAAAGCTTCCTCGTATTTCTTTTGCTTATAGAGTACCCAGGCATAGGTATCCAAATCATTCTGATTATAAGGATCTAACTGCACTGCTTTTTTTGCCATTTGTGCTGCTTTGTCCAAGTGCTGACCGGCAATCGCCAAATTATAGGCATAATTATTCAGCACCAAAGAATCATTCGGATCAATTTTTAAGGCACTTTCATATGCAGCAAATGATTCCTTGTACATTTTTAGCGAATTGTATGTATCGCCCAGGGAAGAATAAAATGCTTCCAGCAGTTTGTCATTACCCGCTGCTTTTTCTTTCCCTTTTTCAAGGAAAGTTTTTGCATGCTGATAGTTCTTTTCCTGATAAGCAGCCATCCCGCCAAGCAAATAAGGAATCGCGTGACCAGGGAAATTATTAACGACCGTATCGGCAGTTTTTTCCAGGATTTTATAGTTCTGCATGTATAAATGACAGAAAAGTATCTGCTCCTGCAAACCATAGTTATCTGCTTCTTTCTTAGCAGCTTTCTTTAATAGAGGTAGTGCTTCCTTGTAATTTTTATTCTGATACAACAAGCTGGCATATAATGCATCAGCCATGTGACTGTTGGGATGTGTTTTCTTAATGATAACAGCCAGTTTCATAGCCTCAGCAAGTTCCTTATCGGTGAGGTTACCGGAATAATAGGCAATGAGCAGATTGATCTCTGTTTGGGCATCCAGTTTTGGATTGGCAAATCCCATTTTTAATTCTTCAAATGCCTTTTCAGGATTTCCTGATTTTCGGTAAAACTCAGCCAGAGAAATGTGCACATAAGGATTCTGTGGATCGACTTCCAAAATTTTATGATAGGCCCATTCCGCTTTTTTAGGATATCCATTTTTTGAAGCAAATTCGGCCAGCAAAGCATAGCTTCTTTGATCGTCCGGATTGGACTGAATTAGTTTTTCATAAGTTTCAAGTGCCTTTTGTTTTTCATGAAGCCGCAGGTATAAACTGGCTATTTTCTGAGAAAGATCGGGCTCAACGCCAACAAGACCTTCCAAATCAACATAACTCTGAACCGCGCTTTTATAATCACCGGTGAAAAAATAAGCCATGGCTAATTCCTGAACAAAATTTTCGTTTTCAGGATGTTGTTCAACCAGTTTTTTATAAGTATTTACATATTCCTTATACTTTCCGTTGGCTTTAGCCAGATTTGCATACAGGACTTTATACCATCGGTTTGCCGTGTCAAGTTGCACTGCCTTATGGGCATAATACAGGGCGGTGTCCGTATTTCCTAAAGATGCTTTCAGACTAGCTTCCTGAAAATTAGCAGCCGGATCGTTGGGATTTATGGCCAATGCCAGCTGCATCAAACTGTCTGCAGCCTGATAATTTCCCAATGCTTTTTGAGTACTTGACTTGGCATAATAATCCGCTTCCTTGTTCTGTTGTGCCTGCGACATTTCTTTTTCCTTTGTGATTTTCTTCATACTCGAGCATGAAAAAAGTCCGAAAACGCTGAGAAGCAACACAGCACTAATTATCTTTATTCTCATCTGTCTTTATTTGTCTTGTTAATTGAATATTAATGGGCAGGCCCACCAAAAGCGCCAAAAGTATCGCTGTCAATGGCTGCCTGTATGTCCGAATCCGCCAGCACCACGCTGTGTTTCAGACAATACTTCAACTTCTTCCGGCTGAGCCTGCACATGGGCCGCAATTACCATCTGGGCAATTCTGTCACCATCTTTAATTTCAAATGAATCCTGAGACAAGTTCACCAAAATTACCCTCACCTCTCCGCGATAATCGGCGTCGATGGTACCCGGGCTGTTCAATACAGAAATTCCATTTTTCAAAGCCAACCCGCTGCGTGGCCGTATCTGAGCTTCAAAACCTACCGGAACCTCAATGTATAATCCCGTGGGAACCAGCACCCTTTGTAAAGGTTGTAATACAACCGGCTCATCCAGGTTTGCCCTGATATCCATTCCTGCAGATGCCTGCGTTTCATATTTGGGAAGCTCATGCTTCGACCGGTTGACTATTTTAATCTTCATACTTTTTCGCTTATCTACTTGTAATTAAAGAAATTAAATCTTTTTCCTTTGCCGGAAGTTATTAGGCATCAAAAATAATTAAAAAAGACACTTGGGAACAGGCGAAAAGTCAATACAATTGTTAAAGAATGTTTATAATGAAGGCGTTCCGTTGACCTTTTTGGGAAAAATGTCTTTCCTAACAGCCAGCAACACCACAACAGAATAAATCAAAAGCATCACGCCACCTACGAGAAAATGTTCTTTGTCTCCACCGGGAAGCTTCGTGCTGACAAAATAAAACAAGAGGGCAACAGCCGTAAAAAGGCCTATTTTCTTCATCTCATAGTGTACGCGGAAGATTTTGCGTCCCCATAAATAAGAAATCACCATCATGCTGAGATAACAAAAGAAATTGGCCCAGGCGGAGCCCACGTAGCCATATTTTGGAATTAAAATAATATTGAGCACAATGGTCACCGTGGCGCCAAAAACGGCTACAACGCCTCCGTAAATCGTTTTATCGGTAAGTTTATACCATACAGACAGGTTGTAAAACACTCCGAGGAACAATTTTGCCATCAAAACGATGGGGACAATCTGTAATCCAATCCAAAATGCAGGCCCGATAAAGTGTTTAAATCCGTCGATGAAAAGCATGACCAACAGGAAGATAAACCATGTGAAACCAACAAAGGCCGTCATTACGCGACTGTACGTTTTCTTGGCATCGCTTTTCTCGTATTCCGCAAAAAAGAACGGCTCAGCAGCGTAACGAAACATCTGGATGAACAACATCATTAAAATGGCCAGCTTGTAATTGGCGCCGTAGATCCCAATAATTTTATCGGCGTTCACACTGTGTGGTAAGAAATAACGTAGAAAAATCTTATCAGAAACTTCATTGATCATCCCTGCCAGACCGATAACCAAAATAGGAAGTCCGTATCCCAGCAGTTTTCTAAATAAAACCTTATCGATGGTAAGCCTGAAATTGCTCATTTCCGGCAACAGCAGCAAAATTGTGGAAAACGAAGCCAGTACGTTGGATAAAAAAACCATTCCCACCAACGGGGTAATACGATACAACCAAAAATGCTGGTAAGTATTTGGATATGATTTTGGAATGATAATCAGCAAAGTGATATTAAGACCAATATTGATTATTACATTGATTATCTTGATAGTAGAAAACCGTCTTGCTTTATTCCGGTACCTGAGATAGGCAAACGGAATTGTTGAAATAGCATCCAGGCCGACAATCAATGCAATCATGACAATAAACTCAGGATGCCCTGAATACTTGATAAGGCTGGCAATACTAAGCTTGTTGAAAAAAACAATCGCAATAAAAATTGTTGAAGTAATCAGCAAACTGGTGGTTGCTGTGCTGAAAACCTTTTTGACTTTCTGTTTGTATTGATTGGCATAACGGAAAAAAGAAATTTCCATCCCGTAAGTAAGCAGTACGAGTAAAATAGCTACATAAGCATAAAGCTCAGTAACTTTTCCATATTGCTGCGGAGTAAAAACCCAGTATGTATAAATGGGAACTAGCAGATAATTCAGCAGCCGGGGAACAATGGTTCCCATGCCATAAACCAGGGTATCACCTGCCAGTCTTTTTAACGGATTGTGTGCCATATTACTGCCGCCAAAAGTACGCAATTAATGATGAAAACGTTAAAAATTATGTTTGTGGACTGAAATATTTTTGAAGGGTCAAACTCTTCTAAACTTCAGGTAAAAGCTGGTTCCTCTTCCCGATTCTGATTCAAAAGTCACTGAGCCTTCCATTTCTTTCATCATGTTTCGAACGATGGCAAGCCCCAACCCGGTTCCGGTAGATTTGGTTGTGAAATACGGCTGAAAAATACTGCGTTTGTTTTCCATAGCAATTCCTTTTCCGAAATCGGTAAACCGTACCGTGATGTCGTTTTCCTCAGGAATTATTTCCACTTCAATGCGTTTGTCTGTAACGTGCTCCATGGCCTGCACGGCATTTTTGGTTAGATTGTTGAAAATCCGCATTAGGCTTTTGGATGAAGCCTTTACCCAAAGGTCATTTTCTTCAGGAGCAACGAGATCGAAAGTAACATGATAAGATTTCTTAAACAGCGTTATGGAGTCCTTAATCGCGATAAGCAAATTGGCTTTTTCTTTTTTGGGCAGAGATGTCTTTGAAAAGTCGGAAAACATACCAGCTACTTCATTCAGCGCCTCAATTTGATTGATGAGCGTTTGGCTGATATTCTTCAGCTTTTCATCAAAATGTTTGTCTTTTTGCTCATAAGCCTTGAGCAAATACTGCACATTCAGCTTCATTGGAGTCAAAGGGTTTCGGATTTCATGCGTGATCTGCCGTGCCATTTCACCCCAGGCTCGCTCCCGTTCCGAATGTTTCAGGAGCTCAGCGCTTTGCTCCAGTTTTTCAACCATCTGGTTGTAGGCTTCAATCAGTTGCCCAATTTCATCTTTTTCTTCCCAAACAATTTTTTCGTTTTGCTTTTCAATACTCACGAGGTTGATTTTTTCCTGAAGCAATCTCAACGGTTTTGTCATTATCTTCGACAAATAAAGGATGATTATCAGTCCCAAAATTCCTGTTATCACAAACAAACTGAGTAAATTGGCCAGCATCTGATAACCTGATTTCTGAATCTGGCTTTGTCGGGCAAAATACGGCAGGTTCAGAATTCCTACATCTTTTCCATTCATCAGCGTAAGCGGCATATAAGCCGAATAAAACTCCAGGTTTCCGATGTGCTCCCTGGAAAGGTAAAACAAGTGATTTCTGATACGAATGTGATTGTATGCGCCCGGATGAATTAAATCCGACTGCAGTCCTTTTTTAAAAATCTCAGGCCGTGAAGAAGCAACCAGCATGCCGGAGCGGTTGTAAACATTGATATCCGAAAAGAAAAGCTGTGAAAGTTTTTGCAGGTAATCCTGAATTTCAGGCTCATCATTTTTCGTAATGGATGGATAATCTTCCAGTCTTTGCTGCATGGCTATAAGTACCGAATGGGATTTCTCACGAAGATAATCGCTCACCTGACTTTTCCCGTTTTCTTTGAAATAATAGAATGAGATAAAGGACAAAGCCATAAAAACAGCAACAACAGACGCAAAAAAGACCAGTTGCAATCTAGCCCTGAATGAAAAACTAAACAGTTTTGCCACACGCCTTCCGTATTTTATCACAATGAAAAGAATCACAAGAAAACTGAAAAATAGGAAGAGCGCCGAGAATGGCAAAAGCCGCATCGAAATTGTTTCCTGTGGCCTACTGACAACCAAATAAGCTTTGGGGCCAATTTTGATAAGCATGTGCTTGTAATGCTCCAGATAAAAAAACTTATCTATTGGCCTGCCTTTAAAGTAATTAAACGCAATCGGATAAGGAAAATCGCCGAATTTATACTGAAGATTCCCATTGTAATACCTCGAGAAAGAATAGCCGGAAAGCTGTAAGATTTTCTGATGTGAGTCTATCAAAAGTTCGGGATATCCAACACCACGAGGCATGAAATCAGCAAAAAATTCAATATACAAATTTAGATTCTCTCGATTAGAACCCATGTTGTGAAAACGAAAAGTAGCCAGGTAATAAATATTTTCCTGATTGTTGGAAATCAAAGAAAGCGTATAATTTGGTGTTTTTTCGACGACCTTTCCGGGAAGACTTCCAAAATATTGATCACAGGGAATGATTTGATTTCCCGGCTGGATTTGTAATTGCTGCTTCGGTCGGCAAAGTGTAAATTGCTTTGTGTAAGAATCAAATTTACCCAGGAAATATTTATTCTCAATATACTGAGATATTTTATTTTCTTCTCCCAGCCTGTTTGCAACCAGAATTTTCCTCAATGTTGAATCCGCTAAAATCTCATGAGAAATCGAACGGAATTGAAATTCAAAATATGGATCATTACGCTGAGAAAGCAGGCTGGCTGTAATTTCCTGATGCTGATTGCGGACCTTTTGCTTGGCGTGGTTATATAGAAAAGCATCAGAAGCTGCCAAAACCAACAAAACAAAAATCGCAAAGAGATAAGGATTTTCTTTGTATGAATAGTAAACAAGTATGACCGAAAGAAGAACAAACGAACCCCATGATATCAGCAATATGTCTAATTCAAAATGGAAAACAAAGTAACAAATCAGGCCTGCTAAAATCATAGTAAGAGCTGCAACCGATAATTTCAACCGGCTTGATTTCAACATTTGAGCTGCGGCATCGGTCCAAAGAAAGATGATCAAACTAAGAAAGGCAAAAAACAACAGATCGATAATTCCGTAATTGCTGAAACTTGAACTATTCAGCAGAAATTGCTTATCGTAACTAATTAAAATACTATTGGTTACAAGAAACAAGCCAACGTCTATTAAAAAAACAACCAGAAGAAAAACAGCTGCTTTCCAACTCAAAAAACGCTTTCCGGATTCAACCTGTTTATGAATCAGCTTTCTCAAATACCAGGCAATCAAAAGGAAAATCGTGAAATTAAGCAAAATGTCACCAAGCGTCCTGAAGCCCGGAACAATTCCTACAGTCTCCGTGAATAAAAATGAGTGCTTCAAAATGCCTGGAAAACCAGTCAAAAAATCTAAATATCGGGCAACAGCAATAAATAAAACGGTTACTAAAAGCGTTATCCAGCGCTGTTTTGGAAAATATTTGGTGCATAGTTTCCGAAAAACATTTACCAACAAAAGAAACAACAGAATAAACTCCAAAAGAAACAATCCGAAAAAGAAATAAAGTCTGTTTTGAGGAATAAACCGGTTCAATATTTTCACGCCAGCATCAAATTTCTTCAAGTTAATAATCGAGGAATCATGCGGATCGGTTTTAACGAGTTTTACTCCGGATGGTAGTTCAAATTTGCCATTTATATGATTGTATAATAGTGAGTTATGTATCGTAAAATTGTTTTGGAGCTTATAAAAGAGGAGAATTTGATAGGCTTTATAAGATTGTTTCAATCCCATAAACCAGCCTTCTTTCGTAGAAATAAGTTGTGGAGTGTTTTTCGTCAAAAGTCCTGTGGAGTGAACCGGCCAGTTTGAATGATTCCAGTAAATCAGAGAATCATCCTTCTTAATAATGATAATCTGAGTCAAATCCTCAAAATACAGGTTCAAACTCTTCCAACTTAGTTCCTTTTGATTATCCACAATTCTCCTGACCAGTGAATCTGTATTACTAATTAAATTTTGAGTTTTAACTAGTTGACTATCAACTCTTTGAACTACGTACTTTTTCTTTTTACCTAAATTAGTAAAATAAATTGAGACCGTCAAAATCAGGCCGATAATTATCAGGCTACCGATGAAAAACGATAGTGAATTTCGGGTCTGGTTTTTACCTGTCCAATTCATGGGAATGTTGTTTTGGTAAGGATAAAATTAACAATTAATTCGATGTACTGTCATGCTTGTTACAGGTTCTTTCCCGGGAGAAAAAAAGCTCAACAAAAGCAAACTTTGAGAGAACAAAGCCAGGTTACAAAATTCGGACCAAAATCAAAAAACATTCACTTCTGAAAGACATAAATCAGGCTGGAATATTCTCCACTTTTTTTGGCGCTTTTATTAGAACGAAACCCATTAATTGCTGCATACAAAAAACGGTTGTGTTTACCCAGATATTTTTCGCTCAGCATGGAAATAAAATAAGCATCCATTTTCATGGGAACAGCTTCAGCAAATTTAAATCCCTGGGCCGTGACCAGTTTCTTGATAGTACTTTGAGAAAAATGTGAGAGGTGCCTCGGGACATCAAAAGCTGCCCAGTATTTCTTATAGTATTCCGCATCCCAGGAATTCAAATTAGGTAATGCTATAATCAGATACCCTGTAGGTTTTAGTAAATCGTAAATAATATGAATACGCTCTTGCAAATCAGAAACGTGTTCCAGCACATGCCACATGGAAATTATATCAAAAGAATCCTTCTGAAGGTTCTTTAATCCGGGTTCATCCTCAATATCAAGTCCGTATTTTTGAATAGCAAAATTTCTTGCGGATTGAGAAGGTTCAATTCCCTTCACCTCCCAATTCTTTTTCTTAAAATAATTCAAAACCTCACCTGTACCACATCCAATATCCAGCAATCTTCCGCAGGGTACAAGTTTTTTTATGAGTGAAAATTTATTCCTGATATTTATGCGCCTTAATTCCTGATAAACCAATTGGACAGGATTAATTCCTTGAGAATGGTGAGAAAGATAATCAGGCGATTCATAATACTTCGACAGAGACTTATCCTCCGGTCTGGGATTGGTAAAAACAAAACCGCAGTTGTCACATTTTTGCAAATGAAACAATTCCTCAGTGAGAAAAAAATCCCTTAAATCCAGGTATTCAGAAAAGGTTTCTGCATCACAAACCGGACAATTTTTTATTTGAATCATTTTTTTTGTTTCACGTGAAACAAGAATCTATCTCCCTAGAAAAACAAGCAATACATTGATATCTGATGGCGAAACACCGCTAATTCTGGAAGCCTGACCAATAGAAGTAGGCTTCACTTTATTTAATTTTTCACGCGCCTCAAAAGACAGTGATTTTAACCCATCGTAATTAAAATCAGGCTTGAGTTTAATGTCCTCAAACTTCCCTAATTTAACAGCCATATCGCGTTCCTTATCAATGTATCCTTCATATTTAATTTGAATTTCGGCAGCTTCAATTACTTCCTTGTCAACATTATTTTCTTTTAAAAATGTTCGCAGACCAGAATGTCTTGAGCTAATTAATCCAAGATCAACTTGTGGACGTAATAAAAGAGTAGCCATCCTTTGTTTCTGTTTCAAGGGACTTGTTTTAGCATGTTCCAACATTCCATTAATCTCATCCGGAGAAATGCTGTTCTTAGAAAGGTAACGCATCAAACTTTCAATATTCGTCTTCTTTTTAAGCATAATATCGTACCGTTGTTGGGTTGCCAATCCAAGCTTATAAGATTTTTCCGTCAGGCGCATGTCTGCATTATCTTGTCTTAATAAAATCCTATGTTCAGCCCTGGAAGTAAACATTCTATAAGGCTCGTCAACACCTTTGGTGACTAAATCATCAATCAGGACACCAATATAAGCCTCGGATCTACCCAGATAAAAAGGTTCCATATCCTGCACATTTAAATGTGCGTTAATCCCAGCCATGATTCCCTGGGCTGCCGCCTCTTCATATCCGGTAGTCCCATTAATTTGTCCGGCAAAGAAAAGATTCTTGACCTTCTTTGTTTCAAGATTTTTGTGCAATTGAGTAGGTGGAAAATAATCATACTCTATAGCATAACCTGGACGAAAAATTTTAGCTTTTTCAAATCCAGGAATCTTCCTCAATGCTTCAAATTGTACTTTATCTGGTAAAGAAGAAGAAAATCCATTTACATAATACTCTACCGTATTCCAACCTTCAGGTTCGACGAAAAGTTGATGTTTATCCTTATCTGAAAAGCGTTCTATCTTGTCTTCAATAGAAGGACAATATCTAGGCCCAACGCCTTGAATTCTTCCTGAAAACATTGGGGAATCACCAAACCCAGTTTTCAATTCATCATGAACTATCGGAGAAGTATAAGTAATCCAACAGCTCCTTTGAACTTTAAGTTTTGATTTCTCAAGAAAAGAAAACTGACCGGGCTCTTCATCACCAAGTTGTTCTTCCATCTTTGAAAAATCAATAGTTCGACCGTCTACCCTAACAGGTGTCCCTGTCTTCAGCCGGGCGGTTTCAAAGCCAAATTCAGCCATCTGATCGCTTAGACTAAAGCTGGCGGGATCGCCCATCCGACCACCGGTAAAATTCGTTTTCCCAATATGAATCTTTCCATTTAAAAAAGTACCGTTAGTAAGAATCACAGTCTTAGAAAATATCTCATGGCCCATAGCAGTTCGAACTCCTGAAACCTGATTACCTTCAATAATCAAACTGACTACAGTATCTTGCCAAAAATCTAAATTAGGGGTCTGCTCCAACATTCTTCGCCATTCTTGGGAAAAAAGCATCCGGTCGTTTTGCGAACGCGGACTCCACATAGCAGGACCTTTAGATTTATTCAACATCCGGAACTGAATCATGGTCCGATCTGAAACCAAACCGGAATATCCACCCAAAGCATCAATTTCACGTAAGATTTGTCCTTTAGCAATTCCACCCATAGCAGGATTGCATGACATCTGGGCAATTGTATTCATATTCATAGTCACGAGCAAAACCTTCGATCCCATATTTGCAGCAGCAGCAGCAGCCTCAGAACCGGAGTGTCCCGCACCAACAACTATAACATCATATTTATCAAACATTGTTCTTATGTTTCACGTGAAACAAAATTCAAACTAATAAAGAAAAGAAAGATAGTAATCCTCCTTTTGTCTCATGACCACCTTTTCCTCTGCATCCTTATCATCATATCCTAGCAAGTGTAAAATACCATGAACAATAACACGATGAATTTCCCTTTCAAAACTAGAATGATTCATAGAAGCATTCTCCATTACTCGTTCAACACTAATATAAATCTCTCCTGAAATAACTTCATCATTTTCAGAAGTTGGAAAAGTTATAATGTCAGTAAAGGTATCATGTTGCAAAAATTGCTGATTGATGCTCAAAAGAAATTTATCATCACAAAAAACATAACCAACTTCCCCAAGTATTAAATTTTCTTTAGAAATCACATTTTCTAACCATATTGTTGTTTCAGGTTCAGAAATAGAAAAATTAATTATATTATATTGATATTCAATCATTTATAAATTTCGATGTTATATCTTTTAAGATTTAAACTCAAAATCCAGCGCATTTTTATCAATTATCGGAAGTTAACCCGTGAATATTGCACAGATATTGTCTTAAAATTCATCCTTTCAGCTAAATCTACCTAACCCAAATTTCCAACAAAAAATATTCTGGCAACATTTTAAAAATTACCGAAACATAACTCTGCAGAAATTTTTTTGCAAAGTAAATACATATTATCCTACAAGAAGCAGTTTCCTATATTTTTGTAAA
>CAZGZO010000074.1:4308-12159 GCA_964529695.1 uncultured Lentimicrobiaceae bacterium | reverse complement strand
GACTTTGTGACTTCCTTTGTGTCCTTAGTGGTAAAAAAGCTAACCACAAAGTAGCGCAAAGGGATCACTAAGGTATTTCCGGTCCAAATACGCACCTGTTTTATCTATGTAAAACTAACAACAAATCTATGTTCTGATTTTTCTTTATGAAATTCGTAGGAAATCTTCATTCCGTAATAATCCGTAATCTTTCTCACAATGGCCAATCCAATTCCCATGAATCCGTTTTTAGATGCTCTGGAAAACTGCTCAAAAAGTTCTTCTGTTGGAACTCCCGGATCTTCACCCGAATTGGTAAGTTGAAGTGATTTTTTGGTAACGGAAATATGAATATAACCGCCTTCAATATTATGTCTTACAGCATTTTTTATCAGGTTATTGATGAGGATCTCAGCCAGATTTTTGTCCATTTTTAACTCGGGCTTGCTTTCTACATCGACATTTATCTTAATCTTTCTGGATTCAATAATTGAATCGAAATTTTCAAGCTGCTCTTTAATGATACTTTCCAGATCAATATGGGTGAGATTGGTAAACTGGTTTTTGTCGATGCGTGCTATCAGCCCCAAACTGCGCACAATTTCCGACAGGCGATTGGTAGCAGAATAGATAGAACCGGCCAGCTTGAACTGTTTTTCATTCAAAGATTCCTGGAACAGCAAATCAGTTTTATTTTTGATGACGGCCAGCGGCGTTTGAACTTCATGCGAAAGATTTCCGGTAAACTCTTTAACCCCTTCGTAGTCGTGGATAATCTTGTCAATCATCATATTCAAAACGGAATTCATCTCATTGAATTCGATGATCTCAGATGAGGAAAATGCCTCTTTTTGTGGATTGCTCAGGCTGAATTCCTGTATTTTATGAAGTGTGTCGAAAAAGTCTGCCCAGATGCGGCCAAAAATATATCGGTTCAAGAAATAAACCAGCAAAATAAACAGCAGCAACATTAATGTAGTAACCAGCGCCACTCTTTCAATCAATATATTGGATGCTATCAACGATTTAAAGATGCTGATTCGGTAATAATTTCCGTCCTTGCTTTTTACAGTGGTAGTTAGCTTGCGATAGGGTGAATAAAACCGCTGGACTTTGTTGAAAAGAACAGTGTCTTTAAGTTGAAATGTTGGTGCACGATGCGGATTCTGAACTTGTTCTATTTCGATAGGTTCACTGGCAATAAATTTCACATTTTTCAATGTGTTTGCCTGATAAGCCTCACTCAAAACAAAATGGATGCGGTCGTAAAGCTCATTGTTTACTTCCTTTTCAATGAGATTTTGCATGATAACATAAAGCCCAATCCCACCCAAAAAGAACACGAAAAGTGTAATCGTGACAAAATAAAGCGTGGTTTTAGTCAGTAATCTCATTGAGCCTCAAATTTATAACCCACACCGTAAATTGTTTGTAAATAGTCCTTTGCGCCTTTGTCACGAAGCTTCTTTCTTAGATTTTTTATCTGTGCATATACAAAATCAAAAGAATAGGAAAAATCCATGTTTTCGCCCCACAGCTGACTGGCAAGACTTTCTTTGGGGATAACACGTCCGGAATTGGAAGCAAAAAACAACAAAAGGTCGAATTCTTTTTTTGTGAGATCGAGCGGATCGCCTTTCACGGTCACTTTAAAATTATCGGGAAAAATGGTTACGTCTCCTGCTACAATCTGACTTTCTCCATTATAATGAATACGTCGGATTAACGATTTTATACGGGCATTCAATTCGGCCAAATTAAAAGGTTTCACCAGGTAATCATCGGCACCGAATTCCAATGCTTTTACGCGGTCGTTGATGGCATCGCGGGCTGTAATTACAATAATTCCACACTGTTTTTTGATTCTTTTCAACTCTTTAATCAGGTCTATGCCGCTACCGCCGGGAAGGTTTATGTCAATCAGAACACAGTCGTAATTAAAGTCGTCGATTTTATCAAGCCCTTCATTGAAATCAAAAGCCTGTTCGCAGGTATAACCTTCCGGTTTCAGATAAGCCAGAATGGAATCCTGAATTTCGTGATCGTCTTCAACAACTAACAGTTTCATAAGCTGCAAATTTATCATTTTAATGATTATCAAAGTCGGATGATAAAGATCCTAAAATTGAACTTGCTTTAAGATGATAGATTTTGAAATTGCCTATTAACCCCCTGACCCCCTAAAGGGGGAATGCCGTATTGCTTCGGGAATCAATTGGCTTTGGAAAGTGCGAGAACGCCCCTTTAGAGGTTGGGGTGCATGAGATAAGTGGAAGCATTGTTAAAAATCCCAAAAGCATTCCGGCAAACCTGTCATTTTAGTAATTTAGCACAACTCGCTAAACCTAAAATTTACAAGTTATGGAAAAGAAAAAATTTGCAGTAGTACTTTCGGGATGTGGCGTTTATGATGGTGCTGAAATTCATGAAGCTACCCTGACCATGCTTTCTATCATGCAGGCAGGTGCTGTTTACCAGTGTTTTGCTCCTGATATGGAACAATATCATGTTGTTAATCACCTTACAGGAAAAGAGATGTATGAAAAACGCAATGTGCTCGTAGAATCTGCACGAATTGCCCGCGGCGACATCAAGCCGTTGAACACTTTTCAGGCAAAAGATTATGATGCGTTGATTTTCCCGGGTGGCTTTGGTGCTGCCAAAAATCTCTCCACTGTGGCATTTGATGGTGCTGATGCTCAGGTAAATGGGGATGTAGAGCATGCGATTAGACAAATGCTTGATAGCAAGAAGCCGATTGGGGCTCTCTGTATTGCTCCGGCAGCTGTTGCCAAGATCATTCAAGGTGTTGAAGTAACCATTGGAAACGATCCTGGAACCGCTGAAGCCATTCGAAAAATGGGCGGGAAACACACTGTTACCGACCATGGCCAGGTAGTTCACGATGAGAAATTCAATGTTTTCACGACTCCTTGCTATATGCTCGAAGCTACCATTCTTGATATTCAAAAGGATGCCAGTTTGGTGGTAAACGAGATGATGAAGGTTATGTGAGACAGACAGTAGTGAGACAGTAGTGAGACAGTGGTGAGACTGTTGTAAGACAGTGGTGAGACTGTTGTAAGACGGTGGTAAGACTGTTGTAAGACAGTAGTCAAACACTGGTCGATGGTCAGGCAATAGTCATTCAGTCGTTCACATGCCTTGCTGCTGACTTACATTTATTTTAAAAACCAACATAGTACAATTATGAAACTTGAAGAGTTTAAAACTTACCAGGAAGCTATGGTTCCTGGAGAGGAGGTGTGGAGTATTGTTGAAACATGGGACAAATTTGCCACAAATACAATTGGGAGCCAGTTGGTCAGGGCTACAGATTCTATCGCACTAATTTGAGTGAAGGATTGGGAAGACATCATTACAAAGAAATTCAACATTTCAGTTATTATTCAAGAGGCTCTTTGTATGAGACCCAGACCTGGCTGACCAAAGCGAATAATAGGAAACTAATTGACAATGAAATGCTGAAAAAATTACTTGCAGAGATAAAGGATATTGACGTTAAATTGAATAATTATATAAAGGCCGTAAAAAAGTAAAAGATCTATGTCGATAATGTGAGAGTTATATTGGAGGATTGATTTACGACTGTCTCACCATCGTCTTACAATTGTCTCACCATTGTCTCACTATTAGGTAAGGCCCCGGAGATAAAAACATAAAATTCTATGAATAGAATCACAACCCTCTTCAACATCAAATACCCCATCATCCAAGCTGGCATGATATGGTGCAGTGGCTGGAAATTGGCTTCGGCTGTAAGTAACGCAGGAGGACTGGGCCTCATCGGCTCCGGTTCCATGCATCCTGAAATGTTGGAAGAACATATAATTAAATGTAAAAAAGCAACTGACAAACCGTTTGGTGTCAACGTTCCTTTGCTCTATCCGCAAACAGATGAGTTGATGGAAATTATTGTCAGACATGGTGTTAAGATTGTCTTTACTTCTGCGGGAAATCCTAAAAAATATACTCCGTTTCTCAAAGAAAAAGGTATCACAGTGGCACATGTAGTGGCCAATAAAAAGTTTGCCCTGAAATCTGTGGAAGCTGGTGTGGATGCCATAGTTGCAGAAGGTTTTGAAGCCGGCGGCCATGACGGTTTTGAAGAAACCACCACGATGGTTTTGATTCCCATGATTCGTGAAGCCGTTGATATTCCTTTAATTGCCGCCGGCGGTATTGCATCAGGAAAAGCAGCTTTTGCCGCCGTTGCATTGGGTGCGGAAGGAGTGCAAATTGGAAGCCTCTTTGCTGCCTCAAAAGAATCTTCAGGACACGAAGCTTTTAAGAATAAAATCGTTGAATCCGGTGATGGAGATACTTTTCTTACTATGAAGAGTCTGGTTCCTGTGCGGTTACTTCGGAATGCATTCTTTGAAAAAGTTCGCAATGCGGAACTTTTCGGTGCCAGTCGTGAGGAATTGAGCGAACTGCTGGGCAGGGGACGTGCCAAGAAGGGAATGTTTGAAGGTGACATGGATGAGGGTGAACTGGAAATCGGACAAGTTGCTGCCATCATCCACGAGGTGAAACCAGCAGAACAAATTGTAAATGAAATTATTAAAGATTTTAATCAAACAGCTGTTCGTTTATCTGATGAGCGGTGGTGAAATTTAGAAGCGGTAAAAAATAAATATTTCGTAGGTTTGTAACCGGACAATAACAGTAATAAGTTAGACCATGAATTTTGAATTTACTGAGGAGCAGATTATGATTCAGCAAGCTGCACGTGACTATGCCCAGCGCGAATTGCTACAAGATGTGCTTGAACGCGAAGAGAAAGCTGAATTCCCCACAAGACATGTTAAAAACCTTGCAGAACTCGGATTTCTGGGGATGATGGTTTCTCCTGATTATGATGGAGCCGGAATGGATACCATTTCCTATGTGCTGGCTATGCAGGAAATTGCCAAAGTGGATGCTTCCGTAGCGGTAATTATGTCTGTAAATAACTCATTGGTCTGCAATGGATTGGAACGTTTTGGGACGGAAGAGCAAAAACAAAAATATCTGAAGCCACTGGCCAGGGGAGAAGTGATCGGAGCATTTTTGCTTTCAGAACCTGAAGCTGGTTCCGATGCCACGCATCAGCATACATCTGCTGAATACAAAGGCGATTATTATTTATTAAACGGGACAAAAAACTGGATTACAAATGCTTCGTCGGCTTCTGTTTATCTGGTCATGGCGCAGACGCATCCGGATAAAGGATCAAGGGGGATTAATGCTTTTATTGTAGATAAAAATACGCCCGGTATCACGCTGGGGCCTCATGAAAATAAAATGGGCATGCGCAGTTCCGATACCCATTCAGTCATGTTTTCAGACGTCAAAGTGCCCAAAGAAAACCGAATCGGGGAGGATGGTTTCGGTTTCAAGTTTGCGATGATGGTACTGGAAGCAGGCCGCATTGGCATTGCATCGCAGGCATTGGGTATTGCTACAGGAGCTTTTGAACGGGCCCTGGACTATTCTCAGGAGAGAAAAGCTTTTGGTACCATGATTTTCAATCAGCAATCATTGGCATTCAAACTTTCCGATATGGCAGTGAAAATTGAAAATGCCCGGAATTTATGTTTGAAAGCTGCCTGGTTGAAGGATAATCATCAGCCGGTTACAGTAGCCGGAGCCATGGCCAAACAGTATGCGGCGGATATCGCCATGGAGGTGACAACAGAAGCAGTTCAAATTCATGGTGGATATGGATATGTGAAAGAATATCACGTGGAGCGCCTGATGCGCGAAGCTAAGTTGACACAGATTTATGAAGGGACTTCTGAAATTCAGAAAATCATCATTTCAAGAAGTTTACTGAAAAAATAGCCTGATTTGCTTTCGCATTTCATTTTTCGAAACAAGAAATTCAGTTTCGGTTGCTATTGAGGAAATTTTAGGGATTATAAATTACTGTTGGGAGCATTTTTTTGAGGAAAAATTTTGTGAAAAAACTTTATTTTTTCTTAAAAGAATAGTATGCATGCGTAATAATTTAGGAAAAATCTTTATATTTGGACGATAAACTAGAAAATACAATCTCTATAATAATATGAAAATACTGGTATTAATAAGTAACGTGCCTGATACAACCACAAAAATCAGGTTTACCGGGGATAATAAAGCCTTTGATACAACAGGAGTTCAATGGATTATCAACCCTTGGGATGAGTTGGCGCTGACCCGTGCCATGGAATTGAAAGAAGCCGGGGCTGTAGAAACTATTACAGTCGCCAACGTTGGAACACAAATTACGGAAAGTACACTTCGCAAAGCATTGGCAGTGGGCGCAGATGACGCTATTCGCGTGAATGCAGAGCCTCAGGACGCTTTCTTTGTAGCAAAGCAATTGGCTAAAGTTGCAGAAGACTACGATGTGATCCTTGCTGGGATCGAAGCTTCCGATTACAATGGTTCGGGAGTTGGTGGAATGCTGGCAGAATTGCTGGGCCACAACTCTGTTTCAGCCGTTTCCGGTTTGGAAATTGAAGGTGGTGCTTTGAAAGTTCATCGTGATATAGACGGTGGTTCACAGATTCTGTCTGTACCGACACCTGTGGTTTTAGTCGTACAAAAAGGAATTGCAATCGAACCTCGTATTCCTGCGATGCGCGGAATTATGATGGCTCGCAAGAAACCTTTGAATGTTGTGGAACCGGTTGAAGCAGAAGCAAAAACTGAATTTCTGAACTTCGAACTGCCTGAACCGAAAGCAGCATGCAAGATGGTGGAAGAAGAAAATGCCAAAGAACTTGTTCGCTTGCTGCACGAAGAAGCCAAAGTACTTTAATCCTAACCTAAAAATCGAAGAAAAATGTCAGTTTTAGTATATACAGAAAATTGGGAAGGCAAATTCAAGAAGTTAAGTTATGAAATGGTTTCATTTGCTTCTGCCATCGCCAAAGAGATGGGTATCACGGTAACAGCGCTTTCTATAGGACATGTTGCTGATGATGAATTAAAATCTTTAGGAAAATATGGTGCCAACAAGGTGTTGAATGTCCAAGACAACCGTTTTGAATCACTGGACAACAAAGCATTGGCTGATGCACTGGCCAAAGCCGCCTCCAAAGAAGAAGCCAAAGTTATTATTCTGGCTCACAACAACGAAGGCAAAGCCATTGCTCCGCGTGTTTCAGTAAAACTGGACGCAGGGTTGGTATCCGGGGTTGTCGGACTTCCTGTAAGCGTAGATCCTTTTGTGGTTCGCAAGAAAGTCTTTACACAAAAAGCTTTCGCCAACATTCAGATTAAATCAGATATCCGCGTGCTTACTTTTGCTCCAAACTCTTTTGAAATTGTAGAAAATGCAGTTGATACAACCCTTGAAGTTTTCGACCCGCAAATTGCAGATGATGAATTCAATACCAAGGTGATGGATACTCATAAAATCACCGGAAAAGTGCTGTTGACCGACGCGGAAATAGTTGTTTCCGGCGGACGCGGTATGAAAGGTCCCGAAAACTGGGGTGGTTTGGAAGAACTGGGTGATCTGCTCGGCGCTGGAATGGCATGTTCCAGACCTGTTTCTGACGAAGGATGGCGTTCTCATGAAGAACACGTTGGGCAAACCGGAAAGATTATTGCCCCGAATCTTTACATGGCGTTCGGAATTTCAGGTGCTATCCAGCATTTGGGCGGTGTCAGTTCATCAAAAGTTATCGTTGCCGTAAATAAAGACCCGGAAGCTCCGATTTTCGAAGAAGCCGATTA
Organism: uncultured Lentimicrobiaceae bacterium; assembly: GCA_964529695.1. GTDB lineage: Bacteria > Bacteroidota > Bacteroidia > Bacteroidales > F082 > Sulfidibacterium. Next base: position 4,449 of record CAZGZO010000074.1, on the reverse strand, counting down.
TGGAATTGTTGGTGATGCATTTAAAGTTATTCCTCAATTAATAGAAGCTGTCAAAGAAATGAAGACAGCCGGATAACCCTAAATATTAACCTCAAACTGAAACAGGCTGGAAATTTTTCCAGCCTGTTTGCTTTTTCAGAA
>CAZGZO010000074.1:0-4208 GCA_964529695.1 uncultured Lentimicrobiaceae bacterium | reverse complement strand
TAACCTCAAACTGAAACAGGCTGGAAATTTTTCCAGCCTGTTTGCTTTTTCAGAAAAGCGTTTCAATTATAAATGAAAATGAAATGAGAGTCTTTACGAAGATTAATGGGGGCTTTTGGGCTTAAAAACTTTAACAGGCTTATTGTCTTTATAAACAATCATTTCTAAGGTCTGTCCATTTCTTGATTTTATAATAGCGGGCCCGTTTAATTTGTCATTCTTCCAAAATCCTTCCAATCGCTGACCGTTTGGTTTAAAAAGAACTCCCTTTCCGTTTCTCACATTGTATTTCCACATGCCCTCAAACCTCACTCCGTTTGCCCAACGGAAAGTTCCGAATCCTTCACGTTGATTATTTTGCCAATGTCCCCAATAGCCCATTTTGGGTTCGAATTTAAACAAGTAAGTATCCGGTTTCTTTATGTGTTTAACTACTTTGAATTTGTTGGGGAATTTTTGTATTGCCGGATACAGGTATCTTGCTGTAGAAGAGTATCCCAGATGGTCAAGTACCACATAATTAGTTCCCCGCTTTTCCAGATATTTAATTTCTTTTACAACATTGTCCGTATTGGCAAATCCGGTCACATATTTGCCGGAATATAAAAAGAACAAAGCTTGTTTTCTACAACAAGTCACTGAATTTGCAGGAGCATTTTTTTTAATCCATTCGGCCAGCTCAAAATAGCTTTGATAAGCTTTGGGAAAAGGGCTATTGGCTTGCATCTCTAAAAGACGAACGGCTTTTCCCCCATAGCTGTTAATTGTAACGAGACTGAGCGCAGCCAAAACAAGATAAATAACTGTCTGGTTTTTGATTTTCAGTACTCTGAGTCCTAACAAGCTTATCAAATCAATAAGGCCGTTTATAAATAGAAAAGTAAGTAATGGAACCAGTGGCAGCATAAAACGTGTGCCGACCCATACATCCGGCCAAAGCAATAGAATTCCGAATGAGGCAATTAAATAAAAAAGGAAGAGCCTGAAATACTTTTTAAGCCTGAAAAGACCGTAAATCATCACTGCAATGATTACGATGCCAATGACCCATTCGCCGGCAGTTATAGGATGTTTATAATTTGTAACTCTTAAAAAATCAAAATTTCCACTTGGAATTTCGCGGGTGATATAGCGCTCCAGATTATGCCAAAACCGTGTAAGCCAATCGGTAAATCCCATTTTTCCCAGCTCGGGACGATATGGATTTTTTTGAAGTAATTCATTGATATAGGCACTGCCGCCAAGTCTTTTGGTTCTTATGTACCAAGGCAGAGCCAGCAAAATAAAACCACCCACAAGCGTGTGAACATATTTCCAACGTTTTTCAACTGCCAGAAATACAACAATTCCTACCAAAAGCGCTAAGCCAAAAGAACGTATCTGATAAGTATAAGCAACGCATAAAATGAGAATGAAAAAGAGCCAGTTCTTTTTAAGCGGCTTGGTAAAGTCGATTTTGATCATCAACCACAAACATAAGGTGGAAAAAAACAGAAAAGGAATTTCACTCATCATGATAGTGGAAGATCGTAGCAGGAAGAAATTGAATAATAGAAATAAGCTGGTAATGAATGGTATATGGTAATTTCCGGTAAGTTCGTAAATAATCAGGAACACCAATCCGATGGATAGAAACAAGAAAAATCCGTTTACTTTTTTGATAAAATCAATGCTGTTGGAGAACACTTCTGAAGCTCCTGCTATAATTAAAGGATAGCCGGGAGGGAAGTGCGTATTGGCTATTTTTTGTTTGGTTTCAATATTGGTATAACCCTGCCCTGTAGCGATAGAATTTCCTAGAATATAGTAATAGGCATTATCTCCACCCAAATCAATTTTGTGATCGAAAACATTATTGTAAACATGAAAAAAAGAAAAAATCAGTATGGGAATATATAAGATCAGAAACAGTTCAGGAGTAAATTTTTTCTTACTAAGTGCTGTAGTATTTTGCTTTTTTTTATTCATTGCCAGTTCTTAATAATAAAGCAAACGAGAATGCTTCCGGCTCCGTATATCTTTAAAAAATGTCAACAGACTCGTGCATCCTGCGCATCAGGTATTTTCATTTTGTTTCACCGGCACAAGTTATAGATTTTTTTGAGAATGTAACCGCTTGTCCGGTGTTTTCAACGCATAAAATAGGGCAATGCGACTGTTCAACCAGAACGGCGAACATCCAAAGGTGTTTTAATTTTTTGATTATCATTACCTTTTAAATTATCCCTTACAGCTTCTCTATAGCTGCGCCCGATATTCAAATAGATATCGCCAACCTGAACTTCATTATAGGAAAAACCCTTAATCTGCTCTTTATTAACAATAAACGACCGGTGAATCCGCAAAAAAGTATCAGGCAATCTGGAAGCAAGATGGCTGATTTTTTCCTTACTAATGATCCCGTCATGAGTGGTATTCACTTTAATGTAATCAGCCAGACTTTCGATGTAAATAATTTCATCATAAGGAATCTTCGTCATTTTCCGGTTGGACATGATTTCAAGAAAAGCCTTCTCCATTTTCTCCTTTTCCACCATGAGTTGTTGAATGAGTTGTTGTTTTTCTTTGACCTGACGTGCCATGAGCAGAAAGGCCCCCAGAAATACAAGTAGATAAAGGATTACGGCCAGCATCAGCGTATCTGAAGCATTAGGATTCATGTCTCGAAAACTGAACTTCCCCATATAAATCAGGGAAAAAATAAGGACTATGATTTCAAGATACAGAGAAATAATGAATGTGTATAAAGTATACAGCCCGAACAAGAAATATTTCTTCTTTAGATAAAATCGTGGTACCAGCACATAATTAAAGAAGTAAGAGGTTCCCAGAACAACAGGTAAGAGCATACTGATAAAATAAAAAGCTGCAAGCTTGTTATTCCACGACAATCCGAAAACTAGCGTTAAGATCAGGATTACAAAAAATATATAAAAAATGTGATAAAGCGGATTGGACGATTTCGTCTTCATATTTTGAATATTTACCACTAAATTCGTTAAAAAATCCATTGTTGCAAGAGTAAGTCGATAGATTACCTGATTAGAACCGGATTTGACCTTGAAATGCGCCCTTCGTCCGTTATAATTTAGTGGCAGTATTAATCAAAATTTAAAATCATGAAATCTTTAGGAGAACTTTTTTACCAGGGAGGTCCGGCGTTTATGGGGATTCTGACCATTTTGTTAGTGGCTATGGTAGCCTGGATTGTTTACCATTTTATTGTGGCGTATTCTGGTCAAAGGATGAGTCTGGCAGTAGCACTTAGAAAACTTGGATATGGAAAGTCTATCGGATTATTTGCCCTTGTCTCAGGATTTTTAGGACAAGTTATAGGACTGTCTCACGCGTTAGCTGTTGTAGCGCATGCGGGTGGTGTTTCTGCGGGGGTTCTGGCGGGCGGAATTGGGATAAGTATGATCTGCCCTATATACGGCATTATCATTTTCCTGTTTTCGCTGTTATTGTGGTTTATCGCTTCCAACGTTCTGGAAAGAAAGCTAAAATAAAATTTTTGGGATAAAATTTTATTATAACGGCCGGTCGCCTTGTCAAATGTACAAGACGGCCGGTTTAATTTTAGTAATGAAATAATCAGAAAAACAATCTTATTGATTGTAAACAACAGTCATCATCACCTCCCCAACCGCTTTCAGGGTATTTTTATCAATCTTATCCAGAGTATCGTGTGAAGTATGCCACCATTTCCAGAAAGTGCCGTTAGGACTTGTTGAATCCTGCTGGATGACATCCACTGTAGGGATGCCGGCTAATTTGTTGATGAAAATATGATCGTCGTCAATGGGGAAACCCGGTTTGTCCGGGAAATAATTATCATAACCTAACCCGGCTGCCGTATTCCAGATTTCATTCACATAATAATTTGCGTATTGCTTCGAAAAATATTCTTTCAAAAATGTAGGATTTTTCGCGCCAACCATATCCAGCAAAATACCAAATTTGGCCGAATAACCCTGAACCTGAGGGTGTTTTGCCCAATACTGAGCCCCCAATGCCCAATCTGAATCTTTTCCGGAAATGTGTGCAAAAGCAGGCGGTCCCCAGTCTTCCAAATCCGTTAAAACAATGTCAACGCCTATATTGGGATGTTGCGCGTGAAAATCACGTGCCATTTCCATCAAAACACCCACACCACTGGCGCCGTCGTTGGCAGCCATAATTGGATGATGCCACTTGGTCGAATCTGT
>CAZGZO010000073.1:0-12235 GCA_964529695.1 uncultured Lentimicrobiaceae bacterium | reverse complement strand
AATACTTGGTTTGTTTACTGAATTAAATACTTTCGTAACACTCATAAATATTTTGAATTTTATTAAATGAAATTTATAATTTGGTTAAACTTTGGTTTCAAATATCAATTTTTGAAGATGAATGGAACATGTTCCAATAATTTCTTCTTTCAGGCCTATTATAGACTATCAATTTGTGATTCATATTAAGGATCACAATCCTGTTTTACCCGAATCAGTTTATGAATATCAAAACCGTTTCTTTCAGCAACTTTCAGTAGTTTTGAATAGATATCCTCTGACATGGTTTTGGTTCTTGACAAGACCCATAAGTATTTTCTCGCAGGATCGCCTACAAGAACATAATGATAGCTTTTGTCTAGTGCAATGATGTAATAATTTCCTGAAAAGGGCCAGAAGAAACGTACTTTCAATTGTCCCGGATAGGTATTATTTGGAATCCATGCTGTTCCTATTGCTGTTTTAATTCTATTTATATCCTTTTCGGTACGTCCTTTGTTGATGACCTCAATTTTTCCATTTTCTTTAACCTTATAATTTGCGGTAACACATATAAGGCCTTTTTCAAAACGATTGGGAAAACGGGCAATTTCATACCACTGCCCCGAATATTTTTGAAGGTCGACTTTATTAACAGTCGGCAAATCCTTTTTTGGAGAGCAGGATATAAAGCTTAACATTGTTAGTAACATTAGTGCAAATCGCATTGTCCATCGTTTTGTTATAGTTGCCGGAGATTTACCCTTCCCACAACCTTACCGGACGAAAGGCAGCTTCTTTTTAGAATTAAAGAGAAACTAATTAGACATCCTTTAATGACGTCGACCGGGAATTTTGTGCTCATCGGTTTTTCCGCTTCCGGCCGGCTTGATAATAATATGCAAATTTACAAAAAAGTTTGCTAACAGCTTTCCCGATGGGGGAGATGTCTTATTAAAATTGAAAAGCGTATCTTGAATTTGGTCCTGAAATACAATAGATTATAAATAATTCTCAAGCCTGCTATTTTAAGGGAATAACGTACTGATCATTATTGTTCAATTTTTCGAATTAATGGATTGAATGCCTTTGAAGCAACCATGACTTTATCCCCCGGAGCCATCGTTCCTATTTCCGATTCATTGGCAATGATTTTTACAATATTTGAACCAATGAGAACCGTAACAACATAAATGATATCCTGTTTCTCAATACTAATAATGTCTCCATAGAGTTGGAACTTACCGCTAACTCTTTTGCTGGCAAAGACGTCTGTTGGTAAACCTTGCCTGACAATTTTTCCATCTTCAATAAAGAATACCTTATCTGATAGTTTTATAACCTCATTAGCATCATGACTTACAAGGATGGTGGTAAGGTTGTACTGTTTGTGCACCTTTAAGATAAAATCCTGAAGTTTTATACGCATTTGTGTGTCCAAAGCAGACAATGGCTCGTCCAACATTAGAATTTCCGGTTTCCTTACCAGTGCCCGAGCTAATGCAACGCGTTGGTTTTGTCCTCCGGAAAGTGAGGATGGCTTGCGGTGGCGTAAGTCGTTCAGCTCTATGATTTCAATCAACTCATCCACAATATTTTTATCCTGGCCTTTTTCCATCGCATATGACAGGTTTTCCTGTACGGTCATATTCGGAAATAATGCATAATCCTGAAACAAAAAACCTATTCTACGTTGTTGGGGTTTTAGTGAAATTCCTTTCTTAGTATCTAGCCAGGTATTTTTATTAACCTCGATTTTTCCATCCTCAGGTTGCATTAAACCGGCAATCATTCTGAGTACAGAGGTTTTACCGGCACCTGAGGTTCCGAAAAGTGTAACCAATTGTCCCGGTTCAATTTGGAAATCAACCTGAAGTTTCATGATGCCGTTTGCAGCCGTAAGTTCCTTTTGTAGTGAAATATCTATCATCGCTGGAATCTTTTTATATAGCCCCCGTTAATTAAAAATACGATGAGTAAAATACTGAATGACAAGGCAAACAAAATGAGAGAATATCCATTCGCTGTGTGGTAATTCAATGCTTCCACTTCATCATATATGGCTATCGAAGCAACTTTTGTCTTTCCAGGGATATTACCACCAATCATTAAGACAACACCAAATTCTCCTATGGTATGCGCAAATGCAAGCACAATGCCGGTAAGCAATGACGGCCTCATATTCGGTAACAAGACTTTGAAAAGTGTTTTGGCTTTTGATTTCCCCAAAACATAGGAGGCTTCCGCCAGATTTGTATTCAGGTTGGAAAATCCTGCCTGAATAGGATGAACCATAAAAGGCAGGCTGTAAATTATGGAGGCAAAAACAAGTCCTTCGAAAGAAAAAATAAGCTTCAACCCAAAATAATGCTCCAGAAATCCGCCAAAAGCATTGGATGGGCTTAGTGCAACCAAAAGATAAAAACCCAGCACCGTTGGTGGTAGAACCAAGGGCATACTTACTAATGTTTCAATGACTGGTTTAATCTTTACTTTACTGTATGCAAGCCAATAGGCGAGGGGGATAGATATCACCAGCAAAGATGTTGTCGTTGTCAGCGCCAGTTTAAAGGTTAATATGAGCGGTTGCCAATCCATTATTCAGATAGCATAATTTCTGTTGTTTTTATCATAGCTTTGACGGTTTCACCTTCCTTTAACTGAAGTTTGGAAACCGATTCGGACGTCAAGGTAGCTGTTATTTTTCCTGCTTTTGTATCTAAACCTATGTTGCAAAGGAGTTCTCCTTCAATAACTTTCGTGATTGTCCCTTCAATTTGATTCTCCATGCTAATTGGAATTTCATTACCTCTTCCCAAAACCACTTCCGTTTCTTTAAATATGGCTTTGATTGAATTTCCAGCTTTCAGATAAGAAACCGTTTCCGGATTCTCTATAATGATGGATTTTATTACGACATCATTTAAGTTAACAGCTACAATGGTTAATCTGCCACTGGTTTGCATGGAGGTGATATTTCCTTTGAGAACATTCATAGCGCTTTATTTTATGGAATAACCAAAGCTTTTGAGAATTTTTTTTGCTTCCGGTGTGAACAAAAAATTATAGAATTTTCTGGCCGTGGATTCTTCAACCTTATCTTGTTTTATAATTACAACACCTTGTGCAATAGGGGTGTAAGTCGATGGGTTTAACTCAACCCAATGTCCTTTTCCCTTCATTTCAGGTGATAAAACAACGGATTTAGCTGTGCATCCTATTTGAGCTGATTTTGAAGTAATAAATTGGTTCGTCTGCGAAATGCTTTCTCCGTATACCAGTTTGTTTTTGATTGAATTATAGATGCCATTGTGTATGAAAACCTGAATAGTCGCTACTCCATAAGGAGCAGTTTTGGGATTGGCACAAGCAATGTGTTTTACAACACTGGTTTTTAAAATTCCGAGGCTTGGTTTTATCAACTTATTCATTGTCCAGAGTACTAATTTTCCGTAAGCATAAATTTTCGGCTTTTGAACCGCCAAACCATCTTTGTAGAGTGTAGTTGGGTATTTCATATCCGCAGAAACAAAAAGGTCGTAAGGTGCTCCTTGTTTGATTTGAGCAGTTAATTTGCCTGATGAACTGATGACCAAATTGCACTGAATTCCGGTTTCCTTCGTGAAATTATGTATCAGAGCACGCATTGCAAATTGCATATTTGCTGCCACAGCAATGGTAATAGGAGGGGTAGGATTTGATGCCAAAGTAGATAAGGTCATTATTGTTAGTGCCCAACTCAGTAATATCTTTCTCATGGTCTCGATAAAATTTTAAAAATGGTAATCATTTGATCCTCTCGAAAGGAAATTTTCAACTTGGGATTGAAGCTTATAAAACTTTTTAATAACTTGTTTTCCCTCTTCCGTTACGACGGCACCGCCTCCTTCTTTTCCTCCAAGCCTTTTCTCTACCAAGGGGTTATCAGAAATTTTGTTCATGTCCTCAACAAGTTGCCAGGCCTTGCGATAAGACATATTGATGGCCTCTGCACCTTTCGTAATAGAACCATATTTCATGATGTTTTCAAGAAGTACAATTCGACCGATCCCCAAATAAGGAAGCTCATTTTTGTCCACCCATATCCTGAAACGTATTCTGACATCTTTCTTCATAAAAGCGATATGTTTTCAAAAACATAGTGCAAATGTATTGTTTCGAAAGATTCAAAAAAGCGTTTTATTAAATATTTTATGATTCTAAATAAGGGAAGAATTATGATGTAAAAAAACCATGCTAGTTAGTTTTTATGGTAACTTTGATTGTTGACCTCCAATGCATTAAAAGCCTGATATTTTTCTTGATTTAAAGGATAATCCCAACATCCCATGCGATGGAAAAGATTTCCGCCAAAACCTCTTTTAAAACGGTAAAGTCCGTGTAAAGGGTGGGAGGTTATGGCATTAGGTGCGGTGCCAAACATATCATATTCTTTGCAACCTGCAGCCTTGGCCATTTTAATTGCTTCCCATTGAACAGCGTAGGTTGCCATTAAATTGCGTTTATTTGCAGATGATGCACCATACAAATAGGTTCCTCTATTTTTTGATAGTAGCAAAAACATTGCCGCTAAATATTCTCCATCGTTGTCCGCCATCAAAAGCTTGGGTTCTACATCCCGCGTGTCTGCTTTCTGCGACAAAACAGTATGAAAATATTCCTTCGCATGTAAGGTGATGTTATTTCTTAAAGCAGTTTCCCGATAAATGGAATACCATAAATCCAATTGGTCAATTCCATATTCTTTAACTGATATTCCTTTTCTTTGAGATAACCTGATATTATATCTGGTTTTGGGTTTCATTTTTTGCAATAGTTTTTCTTCACTATACTCCAAATCCAGAAAGATAGTGTTTGTCGGTAAAATATCGCTTCTGCTTTTTATAAGATTCCAGTTTTGTGTGCCGAAATTAAGCCTAAACTCCTGACTATGATGGGAGGGAGGTCCGAGCCAATTCCCGTTCACGTCAAAGTAATCATCTTCTTTTGCCCAAGGATTCTCCCATGGAAGATCATAACGAATCAGTATGCAGTTTTTTGGGAGCCTCGGTCGAAGAGATTCAGAAAGCTCCTCAAGAAACAAGCCGTAATTTTCAGTCTTTGGAGCGTATTTAGGACCGTATGGAACATAAGCAAAACAACTGTTGTTATCAATTTGTCTTATAAGTATCAGCAAATCGTTCCTGAAATATTGATTTCTATCAGAATTGGCTGAAAATAAATCATTTGTTGCGTGAAACTGAAAGGCATATGGAATCATCTCCTGACGAGTTTTTACCTCTGCCCAGAAAGAAGTCTGTTGAACAATATTACTGGAAGTCATATCCTGTACAGCCTTTTCTTCTACTTTACAGTGCATTTTTTGGGTTTTGAAAAAACGGTGCAAAAGTAGAAAACTCTTTTTAACAACCAAATACAATATAACTACTTGAAATTCAGTATATATAATTTAGAAAGAAGGGAAGAAAGTATCGAAAGTACGAATTTACAACGACTAGTTTTTGGATTGACAATGTTTAGCAACCAAAGACAAAAGTTTTTCTCGGCTTACAGGTTTTGTTATGAAATCACTACAACCAGCTTCCATGGCTTTTTGCCTGTCTATTTCCATAGCAAATGCTGTCTGTGCAATGATTGGGATTTCCTTATTCTTTTTCCTAATTTGCCTGGTAGCTTCAAATCCATCAACATCCCCTGGCATTTTTATATCCATAAGAATAAGAGAAATATCTTTGTTAGTTTCAAATGTTTTTAATGCATCGATACCGGTACGCTCATGAATCAATTTAAAATAGGGAGCAAGGAGAATTTCATAATATTGATAACTCAGCTCGTCATCTTCGACGATCAGAATTGTTAAGTCATCCGGAAGACTTTTGCCGGGTATAAAAGGTTTCTTTTCGCAATGTTGTAGTGGAAGCGAAACATGAAAGGTGCTACCCAATCCAATTTCTGATTTTAACCAGATTTTACCACCCATAGCGTCAAGATAGGCTTTTACGATGGCCAACCCTAAGCCAGAACCTTCGTGTGTCCTTGTCAAGCTGATATCGGCCTGAACGAAACGTTCGAAAATTGCGTCAAATCGGTCATACGGTATCCCCCGACCACTATCTTTTACATAAATAACAAGATTGTCGTCTTCTTGATAATTTCCTATCTCAATGCCTCCTTTTTCAGTGAATTTGATTGCATTCTTTATCAAGTTTGCCAGAATACTTTCGAGTTTTCCGCGATCGGTTTTGATTGTTGATAAATTCTCTGACACCTCAAGAGAAATATCAAACTTTAGCCCTTTTAACTTAGTTTCCTGCTTAAAGGATTCATAATAGTATTCTATCATTTCATCAACATTCACCAAGTCTTCGGAAACAATTGTTTCCCCAGCTTCAATTCGGGAAATCTCAATGATATCGTTAATAGTATCCAGCAATCTTTCTCCACTTTTATTCACAATATCAATATATTCATTCTTCTGGGAATCATCAAGATCTGGTTCTTTCAGAAGATCTAAAAATCCAAGAATGGCATTCATGGGAGTTCTTATCTCATGGGAAAGATTCATCAGAAAAGCTGTTTTCAGCCGATCGCCTTCTTCAGCCTGTTCTTTGGCTGTGATCAATTCTTTTTCGGACTCTATTTGTTCGGTGACATCACGAATAACTCCCAGAATAAAATCTTCATTATTTATACGAATCCATTTACTGTTAATATCTGCATAGATGGTTGATTTATCCTTACAAATCAGTTTTCTTCTTGTTATTGTTGTGGAACTTTCCTTATTTTCCTTTAGCTTTTGAAAAGCTGATTCCTCATTTTCCAGAATTGCAATATCGAAAACATTCATTTTCAGCAATTCTTCTTCTGAATATCCAGTCATCTTACAGAAAGCCGGATTTACAAAGACATAGTCTCCATCTGTATTCGCCAGCGCAATTCCTTCCATGGCCTGCTCAGAAATGGCTTTGAATCGCATTTCGTTTTCTTCGGCCTTTTCCTTTGCTGTAATCAATTCGATTTCAGATTTTTTTCTTTCAGAAATGTCATCAAAAACAAAAGCTAACTGATTGGGCGCCGGTGAAAAAACCTGAGTGTGAAAATATTTTTTTGCTAGTTCATTATAGCGTTCATATTCAATAGGCTTTCCATCTTTTGTAACCTGGTATAATTGATTTAATAGTTCCTGAGGCCAATTCAAATTGAGTTCATGGCTTGATTTGCCAATTATATCCTTCGCTTTTAGTCCGGTTAGCTTTTCAGAAACTTTATTAGCATGTGTGAATTTATGATCGTAAGGATTACCACTTTTGTCAGTATAAATTTCCACAATTAGAAGCCCATTAAACATATTATCAAAAATGCTACTAAACTGATTTTCACAGGCCATAAGTTTATTGGCAGTTGCTTCCAATTCTTTCTGTGAGTGCTGAAGCTGAGTGTTTATCTGAGTAAACGCTTCCTTGAGAGAACTAAACTCGCTAAAGGATTTTTCAAGTTCCTCAATAAGTTGTACTCTTGAGGTGTTTTGATAATCAATATTTTTCGATCGGTTTTTAAAAATCTTCATCACATGTAGATACTGATACTATGCTTTAATGTGCAAAAACATCAAATATAAGGAAAATGTCTATTTGTCTAGGGCTCTAGCGTGAATAATTATTAAAACGAAAATAATGGAAAACAGTGCCCAATTATGCTTACTGTAAATACACTTTATAAAGAGATAAAATCCCATTATTAGATCCAAGAGCCCTATGAGACTATTTCCCTTATATAATTTAGAAGAAAAGAATTTGGCTACTTACTGATTTTACTTTCTAGTTCATCCAGGCGGTCATTAGCAGAGTGTACCATTAACGTCACCCGGACAAAGGGCATGGCCATAATAAAAAGTGCAAAAGAAATAGCCAGGTTTAATGCATCAAAATGAATGATATTAAGAATAACCCCTACCAATCCAATGATTGCAGCAATTATACCACCTGGGACTCCCAGTGGACATCTTAGTTTTTTCTTTGGTTCCATGTTCTTACTTTAGGTTAGTAACTGTTTAATTTATTTATTAATTCCGCCCTGGTTGGGACTTTTTTAAAAACTATTTCATGATTGATAAGTAGGACAGGAACTGCATGAATGCCTAATTTCATTGTTCGAACCATACCGATTGGTGAATTAGCCAAACTTTTCTTAAGCTCAAATTTATCCCCAAACTGTGGTAATATTTCGTTGAGCATATGCTTCAATGCCCTACAGTTAGAACAGGTCAGGGTATAAAACATTTCAACAAGAATAGGCTTACTTTCTTCCATTTCAATCTTATTCATTCTTTATACATTAAACCGAATATGAAGGATATCGCCATCCTGAACTACATAGTTTTTACCTTCGATGTGAAACTTCCCGGCATCTTTTACAGCCTGCTCAGAGCCAAAGGTTATAAAGTCTTCATATTTAATAACTTCAGAACGAATAAAACCTCGTTCAAGATCGCTATGTATGACACCGGCAGCCATTGGAGCTGTCATGCCTTTATGGATAGTCCAGGCGCGGTTTTCAGTTTTACCAATTGTGAAAAATGATTGAAGGTTTAACACATCATAGGCGGCTCTTATTAATTTGTTTACCCCCGGTTCTTTTAGACCGGCATCATCCAGAAAAACAGTGCGATCCTCCTGGTCATCTAATTCAGCAATTTCGGCTTCCAATTCGCCGGCAATGACCAAAACTTTTTTACTTTCATCTAATTGAGCTTTTACTTTTTCAACGTACTTATTGCCATTGATAGCTGATTTATCGTCTACATTACAAACATAAATTACAGGTTTGGCGGTCAATAACAATAAATCATGAATGTATTCTTCATCACCAGCTTCGACAGGTGCTGTACTGGCATTACCAAAATTTTCTAAATGTTCTTTGTAAATTGTGAGAACTTCTATGCCTTTTTTAGCTTCTTTATTTCCAGTTTTGGCTAGCTTTTCCAGCCGCTGTAGCTTACGCACAACCAAATCCAGATCACGTACCTGAAGCTCGAAATCAACAATTTCCAAATCGCGCACAGGGTCAACAGAACCTTCTATATGAGGAAGATTCTCGTCATCAAAACAACGCAAAACATGAATCAGAGCATCTGTTTGCTGCACATCTGCTAAAAACTTGTTCCCCACACCTTCGCCTTCACTGGCACCTTTTGCCAATCCGGGAAGATCAACAAATTCCACAGTCGCAGGAACAATTTTATCGGCCTTCAGTCGCTTGTCAATCTCGAAAAGGCGCGGGTCGGGAACCTCTACCATTCCTTTATTTGATTTGGTGGCACTGAAAGCATAATTGGAACTTTCTGCCTTAGTATTTGACATACAATTGAAAATAGTTGTCTTTCCAGTATTGGTCAATCCAATGATTCCACAGTTTAGAGCCATTTTCTTTTAGGTATTTCTTTTTATCTTCATTAGATAAATGAGATGAATAATCAATGATTAAGTATCATTCCGGTTTTCTAAAAAGATACCGGAATTAAGTTTGCAAAAATACAGATTATCTTGCTGGTACATGAGCAAAGACTTCATTTTTTATATAGACAATATACAATAGTCGTATTAAATTGTAGATTCAATTTTCTCTGAATATTGCAAATAATTGGATTATAAGTTTTAAAAGAACCTTAATTTTTCCTTTTAACTTATTGTTATCTCATAATTATGGTTATTTTTGCAGCCTCGTTTTAAAAGGCTCGGATTTGAAGTTAACTTATTACTCTTCAAATTTTTAAAACCAGATAAATTAAATGTTTAATCCGTTTCATTTTCACGAGAACCGGGCGGTTGATGTGAAACACAAGTATTTTTTATGTCAGAGAACGAAAAAAACATCGAAAATAACTCTGAAGAAAAAGAAGTTAAGAGTGATGTAACCAAGAACGAAACCAACGAAAACCCCGTCGAAGAAAACGTTTCTAAAGAAGTTACAGAAGAAGCTGCTACCGAAGCAAAAGAAGAAACTCCTGCTGAAAGCAAGGAAGAAGCAAATGTAGAAGCTAAAGAAGAGGCTCCTGTTGAAGAGAAAGAAGCTGCTGCTGAAGAAACTAAAGCAGAAACTAAGGAAGAAGCTGAAACTGAGGAAGCTGCTGAGAAAGAAGAACCTGAAGAATTTGATTGGGATGCATTAAGCAGTAAACAAGACAATTATTCAAGTGAAGAAAGATCTAAGCTGGAAGATATTTACGGCGAAACCATGAGTTCTATCGTGGAACATGAAGTGATTGAAGGAACGGTAGTTTCTATCAATACTCGTGAAGTAGTTGTAAATATTGGCTATAAATCAGATGGAATTATTCCTTTCAATGAATTTCGTTACAATCCCGACTTAAAAATTGGTGATAAAGTTGAAATTTACGTTGAAAATCAGGAAGATTCATCAGGCCAAATGATTCTTTCACACAAAAAAGCCCGCGTCCTGAAATCATGGGATCGCATTAATGAAGCTTTTGAGAAAGATGAAATCATCAATGGTTATGTTAAGAGTCGCACCAAAGGTGGTCTCATCGTTGATGTATTTGGTATTGAAGCTTTCTTGCCAGGTTCACAAATTGATGTTAAACCGATTCGCGATTACGATATTTATGTTGATAAAACCATGGAATTCAAAGTGGTTAAAATCAACCATGAATATAAAAACGTTGTTGTTTCCCATAAGGCTTTGATTGAGGACGAATTGGAAGCTCAGAAGATGGAAATCATTGCCAAACTGGAAAAAGGACAGGTTTTGGAAGGAACCGTCAAAAACATTACTTCCTATGGTGTATTTATCGACCTGGGTGGTGTTGATGGTTTGATTCACATTACCGACCTTTCCTGGGGACGTATCAACCATCCTGAAGAAGTTGTGGAACTTGATCAGAAAATGAAAGTTGTTATCCTCGACTTTGACGAAAACAAAAAACGTATTGCATTGGGTCTGAAACAGCTGACTCCTCATCCTTGGGATTCACTGGATACCGATCTGAAAGTGGGAGACAAAGTGAAAGGAAAAGTTGTTGTTCTGGCTGATTACGGTGCATTTATCGAAATTTCTCCAGGAGTTGAAGGTTTGATTCACGTTTCAGAAATGTCCTGGTCACAGCATCTGAGAACTGCTCAGGATTTCCTGAAAGTAGGCGACGAAGTTGAAGCTGTAATTCTTACACTTGACCGTGAAGACAGGAAAATGTCTCTGGGTATGAAACAGCTGATTCCTGATCCATGGAAAGATATCCGTGATCGCTATCCTGTTGGTTCAAAACATAGTGCAGTAGTTCGTAATTTCACCAACTTCGGAATCTTTGTCGAAATTGAAGAAGGTGTTGACGGTTTGATTCACATCAGCGACCTTTCCTGGTCAAAGAAAATCAAACATCCTGCTGAATTCACCAAGATCGATGAGAAAATTGATGTTGTTGTTTTGGATGTTGACGAGGAAAATCGTCGTTTGAGCCTGGGCCACAAACAACTGGAAGAAAATCCATGGGATGTCTTCGAAACAGTATTTACTTTGAATTCTGTTCACGAAGGTACAGTTGTAAATGTGATTGACAAAGGCGCTATTGTTTCTCTTCCTTACGGTGTGGAAGGTTTTGTGCCTAACCGCCATATGAAGAAAGAAGAGGGTTCAAATCTGAAAGCTGAGGAAAAACTGAACTTCAAAGTCATTGAGTTTTCAAAAGAAAACAAGAAGATTGTTCTTTCTCACACTGAAACATTCTCAGAACCTGAAGTGAAAGCTGCTAAGCCAAAGGCTAAAAAATCTACAAAACGTGCTGTGGCTAACGTTAATGACAACCTGGAAAAAACTACCCTGGGTGACCTTGACGTATTGGCCAATCTGAAATCTGACCTTGAAAAGAAAGAAAAGGCAGAGAAAAAATCTTAATGATTTGATTTTGTCAGGTTATAACCTGATTCTATAATAAAGAATCCCTCCCAAACCAGGAGGGATTTTTTTTATCTTTGAGCAAAGGCAATATATGAAAGATTTCACTGTGAGTATTTTAGGAAACGGTTCTGCAGTCCCCACAGCTTATCAGAATCCAAGTAGTCAACTTGTTAAATATAAAAGCCTCCGGTTTTTGGTAGATTGTGGCGAAGGCACGCAAATGCAGTTTATAAAATATGGATTTTCTTATAGGAACCTCTCTCACATTTTTATCAGTCACCTCCATGGTGATCATTATCTCGGTCTGGCTGGATTGATATCTACATTTCATCTTTTTGGCCGGAAG
>CAZGZO010000072.1:0-12244 GCA_964529695.1 uncultured Lentimicrobiaceae bacterium | reverse complement strand
TCAGGTCTTAATGGGATAAATTTTAACTGAACGTCATTTTTCATATTTTCGATATTAGTCGTTAGTTTCCTTATAAATCTCAATTAATTCAATAAACCTGGGCTCATCTATTAGTTCAGGGAGATATTCCAAGAGTTCGCTGTGCTTTTCAAAATCAAGTTTAAAAGCTTGTTCTATGTGAAAAAATGAGTCTTCAATTCTGCCAGCCCGGTACATATAACCCGCCAATCTATACCACAAGGTAGCTTCTTCGGGATTACTTTTTATAGCATCTTCCATAATTTGTATAGCCTCTGTGAAGTCGCCTTCCAAAGCATAGATCAGCGAATAATTCATCCAGGCTTCAATGTGGTTGGGATTATGTTTAAGAATAGGTTGAAAGGACTCAACTGCATTTTTCAGATCATTGGTTTGCAGGTATAAAGCCCCCAATTCATATTTTAAATTTTCATCTCTGGGAAAGATTTTAATGGCATCCTGGTAGTATTTTATTGCTGTTTTTGTTTTTCCTTGCTGCACTAATACCCTGGCAATACCAGACCATGCATCGACAATGGCTTTATCCATATCAATGGCGTGATTGTAATTCTTCAGAGCAGCCTGTAAATCCCCAAGATTTTCATAACACTCTCCTATATAACAGTAAGTCAAGGGATCAGGATCCTCAAGTTTAAAGGTCTCCTTATAAAATTTTATGGCTTTTTTGTATTGTCCCATATTGCTGAAAGCATTGGCCATATTCAAATATGCAGCAGTATAACTTTCGTCGATAGCAACCGCAAATTCATAGGACTCAACTGCGCGTTCATACAGGTCAAGCATGCTATAAAAATATCCCAGATGGAACCATGCATGTTTAGAATATGGAAATTTTTCCAGAAAAGAGATGTAAAATTCCACAGCTTCCTCTTCACGTCCCATTGTGTCGAAAAAGAAGGAAATATCCTGAATCACCTCTTCTGAATATGGTTGCGTCTCCAGTGCTTTCCTAAGATATTTTTTTGAATTTACCACATCATCCAGACTTTCATATTCATAAGCAATACTGAAAAGCACTTCAGGAATCCGATCAGATTCATTTTTAAGCACTTTTTTGTATGCTTCGATGGCTTCCCGGTGGCGATCCATCATTCCATAGATTTCCCCGCGTGTCAGAAAGATATCATCATTACCTGGTTCCAATAACTCCAGTTCATCCAGAATGCGTAAGGCTTTTTCGTATTTTGAATCCATCGACAACAAACGTACTTCTCTAATTTTAAAAGAATTACAGCTAGGATGCTGTTCTTTTGCCAAGGCTATGGCTGCCTTTGACATGCTTTTTTTATGTCGATCGAGATAATAATCAATTATGGCTTCAAACTCTTCCACATCAAAGAAGTGCCCATCACCCGACTTCATCAGCTCTTCAAAATGCCCTATCAGTTCAGCAACATCTTTGTCGGAAAGCCATTCAAAATCTTCATTCATAGATTCTAATTCTTCAGCAAAATTAAGATTAATACCTTTCTGAAAGTAAAAAGATTTAAAAAGTATTTCGTTGCATGTCCCTTTCGGGATGAATCCTTCTTCAATGGCAATTATAACAAAAAACACGGGCACGGCCAAATTTAAAAACGGATTTTTATGAGCAATTCACACAAATTTTCTCTAAGCTGGATTAAGGAATCATTCCCTTCCGCTATGACCCAAGGAAATCTTTACATTTGTCGAAAAATTTGAACCTTGTTTTTTCTTTAATTTTAATAACAAACCATAACTCATGACCTTAATTAAATCCATTTCAGGTATCCGAGGAACTATCGGGGGAAAAGCTTCTGAAAACCTTACCCCTATTGATGTTGTGAAGTTTACTGCAGCTTTTGTAAGATTTCATCAGAAAGACAAAAATAAACAAGCTGTCCAAATTGTGGTGGGTCGCGATGCCCGGATTTCCGGAAAGATGATTGAGCAACTTGTCATCTCCACTGTTTCAGGAATGGGTGCACATGTTATCAATGTTGGTTTGTCAACAACGCCTACCGTAGAAATGGCAGTCATAAAAACCCAGTCAGATGCCGGGATCATTCTTACAGCAAGCCATAATCCCAAACAGTGGAATGCATTGAAACTGCTGAATGAAAAAGGAGAGTTCCTTTCTGATGAAGAAGGGAAAGAGGTTCTAAAACTTTCTGAAGCACTGGATTTTGATTTCGCAGCTGTAGATGATTTGGGTACAATTGAGGAGGATGACACTTTTATTGAACAACATATTGAAGAGGTATTAAGACTCCCTTTGGTGAAGAAAGATCTTATTGCCACTGCCGGATTTAAAGTGGTGGTTGATGCCGTGAATTCAACAGGTGGCATTGCGATACCTAAGCTATTGAAGGCACTGGGAGTAAAAGAATTAATTGAACTAAACTGCAATCCAAATGGACAATTTCCACATAATCCGGAACCGCTTCCTGAAAACTTGCTCGAAATATCTCAACGAGTTGTAGAAGAAAAGGCGGACCTTGGAATTGTGGTTGACCCGGATGTGGACCGTCTGGCATTCGTGATGGAAAACGGTGAAATGTTTGGTGAGGAATACACGTTGGTATCCGTTGCCGATTATGTTTTACAACATAAAAAGGGAAATACCGTTTCGAATTTGTCATCCACCAGGGCTCTGAGAGATGTCACAGAGAACGCTGGGGGCTCCTATGCTGCATCTGCAGTGGGAGAAGTAAACGTAGTTGCCAAAATGAAAGAAAACCAAGCAGTTATTGGCGGCGAAGGAAATGGTGGGGTCATTTACCCGGCTTTGCATTATGGTAGAGATGCTTTGGTTGGAACTGCTCTTTTCCTAAGCTATATGGCTCTAAAGAAAACAACAGCTTCCCAGCTAAGGGCGACCTATCCGCAATACTTTGTTTCAAAGAATAAAATGCCTGTCAGCGAAGACAAAGAGGAGGTAAAAGCTCTATTTAATAAGGTAAGGCAATATTATGCGCAGTTTCCGGTTACCGATATTGATGGAATCAAAGTAGATTTTTCAGATGGCTGGGTGCACCTGCGTGGCTCCAATACAGAAGCTATCTTAAGGATTTATGCTGAATCAACCAGTCCTGAAAAAGCGCAACAATATGCTGACGAAGTAATTAAACTGATCTCCTGAGCTGTTTGTTATTCTTTGAGGACTTTCTGTTCTGTTAGAAAACTTAAGATTTTTGTATATTTACAGCAACAATTAGATGGATATGGCCAAATCCAGAAAGCGTAAAAAAGTTTATAAGACAGTAAAGTTTAAGCTCTCAAAAAAACAATTCATTTCACTTCAGAATTACTGCGAAGCGCGAAAAACCACTCCTACCAAAATTATCAAGAAAAGAATCAGATATTACACGGAGAATTTTTCTGAAGTTGTACCACCCAGGTTTTATGTGACTGCTAATCAGCTTGATATGTTTAAAGAGCCTGAAAATGAGGAGGAAAATAATTTGAACTTATTTTAATAAAAAAGGTCATATTCAATGTGAACATGACCTTATTAATCTTTGTATAAATCAGAAATTTTCAACTATCAATCAGCCGTAACTTCTAACGTGCTGATTTTTCTACCTGTTGAAAGTTTATATTTTATTTTCCTGCCATTTATGTACGCTTTTCGGGGCGGTTTCTTATATCTCTTCAAATCAAAAAAGTCTCCGCCATTATCCATGTGGTAATCTACTAACACCGAAGTTACTCTTTTCAAATTGCGACTAGCTCCACGTCTGGTTTGAATAATCCATTTTTTCATGTTGTTTTTGCTCCCTTCCACAAACACGGAAGTTTTACGGCCTCTACTTTTGATAACTTGAAACGTCAACCCCATTTTATTAAATGCCTGGCTTACAGATACAATATCGTGTTTCACAAGTTGATTGGCAATCGCGAGATCTGTTTTAACTTCCTGAGCTTTCAACACAGTTCCCGATAAAAACAAAACGAGAACTATTAAGATATTTTTCATGGTTTTTCCTGTTTAGCGTGCTCAAATGTATGAAAAATAATTTAATCGAATATTAATCAGCAGGTTATTGACTTTTCCCTAATTAAAGTCTTTGATAATAACCTTTTTGAACCCGGAAGTTGCATAGGTATGAAATTTGCCGTCTTTACCGGCCCAGATAAAAAAGGCATCCAGTTCAGGGTGACTTTCTACAAAGACCCGTGCTTTCCGGTAACCCATTTCCATAAAAGCCGTGGCATACGCATCAGCTAAAGCCGTATTTTTGGTAAGTACAGAAACGCTCAGTAACCTATGCTGAATTGGATATCCTGTGAAAGGATCAAGCGTATGCCCATAACGCTTACCTTTTATCAGGTAATATTTCCTGTAATTCCCGGAGGTCGCCACCGACATATTCTTCAAGCCAATTACGGCTTTAAGTGCTCTGGGAGCATCGGCATTTGGTGCAGGTTTTTCAATACCCACATTCCATGGTTTGCCCTCGGGTTTACTGCCAACGCCTAATACTTCACCTCCAATATCTATTAAATAATTATGTATTCCTTTGGATTCAAAAAATTTAGCGACAACCATATCCGAGTAACCTTGCGCAATACCATTGAAATCAAGCTGCATCCTTGGATCTTGTTTGATGAGCTTTCCATTTACAATTTTCATTTTTTTATAACCAACAAAATGCATAACACTATCAACTACACGTTTGTCCACATTTTCACGCTTATCATTATCAAACCCCCAGATTTCAGAAAGAGGTCCCACGGTCGGGTCAAAAGCACCATGCGTCGAATCTGCAACCTGCATAGAATAGTTGAAATTTTCAATAAAGTTGGAATCCAGCACAACACCTGGATCATTATTATTAACACGGGTAATGATGGATGTCGAATCCCAGGGGGAAACGGAGTGATTAAAAGCCGTCAGAATCGAATCTACTTGTTTATGGAAATTCCTGTGTTGCGAATCGAAATACAGCATATTGTAATAAGTACCTTGTGCAGCTCCCTGCAAATGCACAGGTCGTTCTTCATTTTTGGGACTGCAGGAGCTCATCATACCTACTATCAGCAAGGATAAGCCAACAACCAAAAGTTTTTTCATTTTCATTATTTAAAATTCCAGTACTATTGAAAAGGGGTTTCAGAAAAACAGGCAAAGGTATATTAAAAAAAACATGGATTCTCTATTAGGGAACCCATGTTTCATATCATTTAGGGAATATTAACTTCCGAAGTCGTCAAACATAATCATTTCGGGTGGTACTCCAAGATCATCAAGCATTTTCATCACTGCACTGATCATCATGGGAGGTCCACAGAGGTAATATTCTATCTCTTCCGGTTCAGGATGATTTTTCAGATAGGAATCGTAAACCACCTGATGAATAAATCCGGTTTTTCCTTTCCAGTTATCTTCGGGTAAAGGTTCAGACAATGCAATTTCAAAATTGAAATTACCATTGTCCTTTTGAATTTCTTCAAACTGATCCATGTAGAACAGCTCTTTGAGAGAACGTCCGCCGTACCAGAAAGTAGCTTTTCTGTCGGTATGTTCCGTTTTGAAAAGATGGAAGATGTGTGAGCGCATAGGGGCCATTCCGGCACCACCACCGATAAACATCATTTCACGTTTGGTATCTTTAATAAAGAATTCTCCGTAAGGGCCTGAAATAGTAACTTTATCACCCGGTTTTCTTGAAAAAACGTAAGAAGAACAAATTCCAGGATTTACGTTCTTGAAACCATTTTTCTTCCTGTCCCAGGGTGGAGTAGCAATACGGATATTCAGCATAATCATGTTTCCTTCAGCAGGATGATTAGCCATGGAATAAGCACGATAAATAGGTTCAGGATTTTTCATTTTCAGATCCCACATTTTAAACTTATCCCAATCTTCACGGAATTTCTCATCGATATCCATGTCTTTATACTCAATTTCGCACTTAGGCACATCAATCTGAATATATCCTCCTGAGCGGAAATCAAGATTCTCACCTTCCGGTAATTTCACCACAAACTCCTTGATAAAGGTAGCCACATTGCGGTTGGAAACCACTTCACATTCCCATTTCTTGATACCGAAAACCTCTTTGGGAACTTCGATCCCGAGATCTTCTCTCACCTTAACCTGGCAACCCAGGCGCCAATTATTTTGTTGCTCTTTACGAGTAAAGAATCCGGTTTCGGTGGGAAGAATAGTACCGCCACCTTCGGTCACCCGGACACGGCACATCCCGCAAGTTCCACCACCGCCACAGGCAGAAGGGAGAAAGACCTTCTGTGCTGCCAGTGTTGCCAGCAAAGACGAACCCGGATTCACCTCCAACTCATCTTCATCATTAATCTTAATCTTTACTTCACCTTTGGGCATCAGTTTTGCCTGCGCCAACATCAAAATTGCTACCAACAGCAAAATGACTAAAAGAAAAACAACAATACTTATAGGTAAAATGGTGCTAAGTCCTATATCTAATATCAACATCTTGAAAATATTTTTTAGATTTTAATACCCAGAAAGCTCATGAATGCAATAGCCATCAGCCCTGTTAAAATAAATGTAATTCCAATCCCTTTCAAACCAGCAGGAACTCTGGAATATCTAATTTTTTCACGAATAGCAGCAATTGATATGATAGCCAAAGCCCAACCGAATCCTGAGCCGAAACCAAATGCTGTAGCTTGTGCAAGGCTTTGATAATCTCTCTGTTGCATGAACAAAGAACCACCCAGGATAGCACAGTTTACAGCAATCAATGGGAGAAAGATTCCCAATGAATTGTAAAGACTTGGGGAGAATTTTTCAACAACCATCTCTACTAGCTGGGTCATAGCAGCAATCACAGCAATGAAAATAATGAAACTCAAAAAGTTGAGATCAAGTTTAGCAAATGCCGGTGAAATCCAGGCAAGGGCGCCCGGTTTCAAAATAAATACATTTAAGATGTAGTTGACAGGAACTGTGATACCAAGCACAAAAGTCACTGCTGCTCCCAAACCAATCGAGGTGCTTACGTTCTTAGACACGGCCAGGAAAGAACACATGCCCAAAAAGTAGGCAAACACCATGTTATTTATAAAGATCGACTTTATAAATATGTTAAATATTTCCTGCATAATATTATTTCTTTATAGTTCTTTGATGTATTTCTAATCTTCAATTAATGAACGTTTCCAACTCCTTTGAGCCCAAATAATTGTTCCAATAGTGATCAGCGCCATAGGCGGCAAAATCATCATGCCATTATTTTGGTATCCCATATGATACAGGCTTTCGGGAACGATGTGATATCCAAAAAGAGTTCCTGAACCAAACAGCTCCCTGAAAAACGCCACAATTAGTAATATCATTCCATACCCTAGTCCGTTACCGACTCCATCCAAAAACGAAGGCCAAGGTTTGTTTGCCATAGCAAAGGCTTCCAAACGTCCCATGATGATACAATTGGTAATAATCAGCCCCACAAAAACCGAGAGCTGCTTATCCACATCATAGACAAAAGCTTTCAGAACCTGGTCAACCAAAATAACCAGGGTAGCTACAACAACCAACTGGACAATAATTCTGATTCTAGCCGGCATCCCATTTCTTATTAAAGAAATAACCAGGTTAGAAAAACCGGTTACAATCGTTACGGAAAGTGCCATAACGAAAGCTGGTTTCATTTTCACAGTCACGGCCAGCGCTGAACAAATACCCAATACCTGTACCGTAATCGGGTTGTTCAGGTTAATAGGCCCTGTTAATAACTTCAGGTTCTGCGCAGAAAAAATAGGCTCGCGTTCCTTATTATTTTTGCTCATATTCTATTTCTTAACTATGTTTCTTAATATAAGATAAATAACTTGTCAGCACGTTTTCGAACATATTGTTCACCCCATTACTGGTAAGTGTAGCGCCTGAAAGAGCATCCACACCATGAATTCTCATATCAGCAGGCAGTTTCCCAATTCCACCCTTTTTCACAATGATGGAAGTAAATTTTCCATGGTTATCGAAAATAGTCTTACCCACAAATTGATTCTTAAAATGGGCCGATTTAATTTCACCACCTAAGCCGGGCGTTTCTTCTTCATCATCAAAGAAAACGCCGACGATGGTTTTCATATCAGATCTGAGTGCCACATTTCCCCAAATAGGTCCCCACAAGCCTTGCCCGTACATAGGAATGATGTAAATCTTTTGATCATTTACTTCTGCTATGTACAAAGGAAGCTTATAAGGTTTCCCATGTTTCTTATTATATAATTGTGATTTTAAATCAATTTTAAAAGCCGGGGCATCTTCCTTAGGGCTTTTCGTATAGTCACTCAGGACATCACCTTTAGGAGAGATAACCTGCTCATCCACAATATATTTATTAAATAAAGGAATTGCGTTTTGTGCAGTTACATTCGGAATTTTAGCTGCTGCAAGAATCCCCGACATCTTATCAATCTGTATATTCCTTTCCTGGAAAGGTTTCAGCACAACAGAAGCCAGAGAAAGCAGGGCTGCTGCCAAAATCACTACGATACTTGCATATCTGAAAACATATCCGTTTGAGTACATAATACTTTAATTTACTTTTGATTAACAGCAAGTTCTACACGTTTTAAACGTTTCTTGACATTTGCTTTTACAACAAAATAATCAATCAACGGGGCAAATACGTTGGCAAGTAAGATAGCCAGCATCACCCCTTCAGGATAAGCCGGGTTGATAACCCTTATTAATACTGCCATCATACCAATGAATAAGCCGTAAATGTATTTTCCCGTCCGGGTTTGGGTTGCCGTTACAGGGTCTGTTGCCATAAACACAGCGCCAAAGGCAAAACCGCCCATGATAAAATGTTCATAAGCCGGAAGCTGCATGTATGCATTGGCGCCCCAAAGGTTGAAAATCAATCCCATGAGATATCCACCTGCAAATACCGATAACATCACACGCCAATTGGCGACCCCAGTTATCAGCAGAAATGCGGCTCCTACCAAAATCCAGAATGTTGATGTTTCACCTATGGAACCAGGTATAAAGCCCCAAAACATATTATGAACAGAGGGCAAACCCGTAACAT
Organism: uncultured Lentimicrobiaceae bacterium; assembly: GCA_964529695.1. Classification (GTDB taxonomy): domain Bacteria; phylum Bacteroidota; class Bacteroidia; order Bacteroidales; family F082; genus Sulfidibacterium. The sequence continues at coordinate 3,212 of CAZGZO010000072.1, read as the reverse complement.
CTCCAATATGTTTAGCGTTTGATGTCAACAATGTTCCTAGCGGGGTAGCACCAGAAAAGGTGTCCAGCTTTTGGGCAATCCAAACTTTTGTTCCTGACATATCTGAAGGATAAGCAAAGAAGATAAATGCCCTTGCTACCAATGCCGGATTGAATACGTTCATTCCTGTACCTCCGAAAACTTCCTTTCCGAAAAGAACTGCAAAAGCTACGCCTACAGCAAGTTCCCATAATGGAAGGTTCGGCGGAACAATTAACGGGATCAACAATCCTGTAACCAGGAAACCTTCGTTAACTTCTTCATGGCGAATTTGGGCGAAGAGAAATTCAATTCCCAAACCAACCACGTAAGAAACTATAATAAGAGGAACAACTTTACTCAATCCGTAAACAAAGTTGGGCCAGAAACTCGACGTTTGTCCATAAGAAAGGTAATGTTCATATCCTATATTCCAAGTACCAAAAAGAAGGGCCGGAATCAAAGCTATAACCACGAAAATCATAGCCCTTTTCATATCAAAGGAATCTCTGATATGGGCCCCGTTTCTTTTCTTTGTTACTGTATTCGGAACAAAAAGAAAAGTATCAAAGGCATCAAAAGTCGATTCAAGCTTTGCAAACTTGCCACCTTCCCTGAATTTTGGTCTTTGTTTATCTAAAAAATTTCTAAGCGCTTTCATGCGAATATTTCAATTTCCGTTTTATTAACTCATTTCTTTACGTATCAGATCTAATCCGTTGCGTACAATCTGCTGTATTTCAGTTTTAGACACATCCACAACTTCGCACAAAGCAAAGTCTTCGTCATCTATTTCGTAGATACCCAGGTTCTCCATGGAATCAATATCTTCAACCAATATTGCTTTAATAAGCAGAATGGGAAAAATATCAAACGGAAAAACCTTTTCATATACAGAGGTCAGCACATAAGCTCTTTTACCACCATGCAGGTTGGTATCAAGTCTGAATTTCTTATTTCTTGAAAGGAATTTCGGGTAGGCTCTTGAAAAACTAAATTTCCCAAAACCAGGCCACAACCATCCGAGAAACTCAGCATAATTCCCTTCCGGAATCACTGTCACCTGATTGTCATAATACCCAACAAAACCAGCTTTTTCTATAGCCTCACCTGTCAAAACATTACCACTGATATAACGAACTTCACCATCGGCAACGTTCTTGTCTACCATTTTTTCGATAGACGCTCCTTTGTATACCTTGTAATATTTCGGACGTTTCACCTCAGAACCTGTCAATGCTACCAATTTTGAAGCATCATATTTACCCGTGAGGAACAGGCGGCCAATTATCAGCACATCCTGCGGATTTACATACCAAACAATGTCACCTTTATTAATAGGATCAAGTTTGCTGATGTGAACACTGACATTTCCCACCGGATGTGGGCCTTGGAAACTGTTTATTTCAACATTTTTTGCATTTAAGAACACTTTGGAAAAAGTTTTCTTAGCATGAGTGTTCAAATAGATTTTCCCGGAAGTGAGTTTTTTCAAAACATCCAATCCTGCCTGAAATTCTTCTCCATGATTGTGAAGAAGTAAATCATAATCAGGAGCAAGAGGACCACTTTCAAAAGCTGCTATAAAGATAGACTTGGGTTCATCTTTTGAGTCAGCAATTGTGGAATAAGGACGTTGCCTGATAACTGGCCAAACGCCACTTTTCAAAAGTTTTTCCACGATTTCATCGCGCCCGGCTTTTGAAATATCGGCTGCTCCGAAATCCAGCGACTCATGTTTGCCATCGGATTCCACAGAAACTTCCAGAACCTTACGTTTAGCCCCTCTTTTAACTTCCTTAACTTTTCCACTTACCGGTGAAGTGAAAATAATTTCACTGCGGTATTTATCCATGAATAAGGGACTTCCGGCTTTCACCTCTTCCCCTTCCTGAACTAAAATTTTTGGAAAACAGTCATGAAAATCTGTAGGCTTGACTGCAAACAAATGATCGTCAAGGTCAACAACGGTCTTCTCGGCCTCACCTAATAGATTGATGTCCAGGCCTTTTTTGATAGAATATACAGTTGACATATATAAATTTATTCATGTTATTTTGCGGGGGGCAAGTTAAAGAATTAACAATTATGATATGGGGTAAGATCAAAAAAAAAGTTAAATTCATACACTATTTATAATGACTTAAAAATTACGAGAAAAAGAAATCACCTCTATTTGAAAAAATTAGGTCTATCTTTGTACTGGTTCTAAATGTATATATATGATAAAAAAATCTCTTTACCTTTTTATCACATTTCTGTTTTTTTTTAACCAATTTTTAATGGCTGACTCATTGCTTTATAATCAGGACAGCACATTTGACCAAAACATTGTTTCTGTATTACTTTATCCGGCCGGAAAGCCTTTAAAACAACCCATCATTGATCTGAATTCGCAACAGCAATTGGAATTGTCATTCGATGATTTGAACGATAAATATTCCAATTATCAATACACCATTATTCATTGTACCTCCGACTGGGAAAAAACTCAGCTATCGCCTATGGATTATATTTCAGGTTATCTGGAAAGCGACATCACCCAATATCAATATTCATTCAACACACGTACACCTTATATACATTATACATTACTTTTTCCAACCAGCGATATGCGCCCCAAGCTTTCAGGCAACTATCTTTTGGAAGTTTATTTAAAAAATGGCGGAGAAAAACAGTTGATTCTTACACGCAGATTTTTTGTGGTAGAACAATCAGCAAATATTGATGCACAAGTTTCCCGCCAACCGCTAGACTTACAAAGTTCCGGTAAAATTCAACAAGTAGATCTGAGTTGCTCTGTTCCAAATAACTTATCCGATGAACCTCAACAGCGATACAAAATCGATATTCGGCAGAATGATCGATGGGATAATGCAAAACTTGATATCCATCCCACTTCTGTGACCCTCCCGACACTTAACTTCAATTTCCCAAATGGCATTGTTTTCAACGGAGGCAACGAACCCCGTTATTTTGATATGAAAAGCTACGATTATCTGGCTCAGAATATCGCAAAGATTGTCCGTAAAGAAGATTATTATGAGGTGACACTACATACAGATTTTCTTCGGGCCAATACCCCTTTTGAGACTTATACAAATCTTCATGGCAAGATGCAAATCACTGCTGAAAGAGATCGTAATCCTGATACCGAAGGCGATTATGCACTGGTAAACTTTAAATTGAAAGCT
>CAZGZO010000071.1:0-12250 GCA_964529695.1 uncultured Lentimicrobiaceae bacterium | reverse complement strand
TGTTCATCCATTTTACTTCCTAAAGTAACGGTTACCAGCGCTTGTGTTTCACCACGGGTGAAAACGGCTGAACCATGGGCAGCAGGCAGGGTGTCAACTTCTGTCCAGATAGGACGAACCTGATCCAGTTTTCTGCCGTCAAGACGAACTCTTTCATTTAAAATGGCATTACGAACGGCCTCTTTTTCCACATCATGGAAATAACGTTTGGCCATAACTCCAATTTCTTCCAGTTCTTCTTCTGAATAACCTTCAAGAAATTCATCCAGAATGGCATGAAAAGCTTCAGAACGTGCATGTTTATCAGCAGTTCCCTGAAGGGCAACTTTGTAACATTTCTGATAAGTAGCTTCCTTAATTTTTTCACGCAGTTCTTCATCGTTGTTTTCGTGACAGTATTCACGTTTGGCTTTAGCATCTTCAATCAATGCAACCAATTCTTTCTGAGCCTGGCATTGCACTTTGATGGCATCGTGAGCAGCTTTCAAAGCTTCCAGCATCACGGCTTCTGAAACTTCTTTCATCTCACCTTCTACCATCATGATGTTATCTTCGCTGGCAGCAACCATCAGTTCCAAATCAGCTTCTTCCATTTCCTTCAATCCAGGATTAATGACAAATTCGCCATTGATTCTGGCAACCCTGACTTCAGAAATCGGGCCCTGAAAAGGAATGTCCGAAACAGTTAAAGCTGCGGAAGCAGCCAAAGCGGCTAAAGCATCCGGAGAATCGTTTTCTCCTGCGGAGAATAACTGGATAATAACCTGTGTTTCTGCATGATAATCATCTGGAAACAGAGGCCTTAAAGCACGGTCAACCAACCGTGAAATTAATATTTCGTATTCTGAAGGGCGGCCTTCACGTTTGAAAAAACCACCCGGAAATTTTCCAGTTGAAGCGTATTTTTCTTTGTAGTCAACAGATAAGGGCAGAAAGTCTACATCTTCTTTAGCATCTTCTGCAGAGACCACGGTGGCAAGCAAGAAGGTATTACCCATTCTTACAACTACTGAACCGTCAGTCTGTTTGGCAAGTTTGCCGGTTTCCAGGGTAATGGACCTTCCATCGCCCATCTGGAATGTTTTTGTAATAGCTTGTACTGACATATAATAATTAATTAGTCGTAAAATTAATTAAAGCTGATGCAAATTGCTGACAATAAGATTAATGAGTGGGACCTTGCGGACAAATTTATCTGATTTCAACGAGCAGAATATTATGTTTAGCGTCAACTTTCTTAAAAACACAAAAAAAGGCAATCGGGTAAATTGCCTTTCTCTGTGAAGTGTTATATTTATTATTTTCTGAGGCCAAGTTCCTTAATAATGGAACGATACCTTTCAATATCTTTTTCCTTGAGATAGTCAAGTAATCTCCTGCGTTTCCCAACCAAACGCACCAGCGAGCGCTGTGTGAAAACATCTTTCTTATTCTTTTTAAGATGTCCAGTCAGATGGTTGATGCGGAAAGTGAAAAGAGCAATCTGTCCTTCTGCAGAGCCCGTATCAAATTCATTCTTTCCATACTTTCCGAAAATTTCTTTTTTCTTTTCAACAGATAGATACATAGTATTTATTTTCTAAATTTTGGGCTGCAAAAATAGCAACATTATTTTAATCGAACAATTTTTTTTTATTATTTTATCACTTTATGTGAAACCTTTGTATTTTACAGCCTTTAAGTATGTTAGAAAGGTTGTGCAATTTTATAAAATATTCCTCTATCTTCTTTAACCGAACCGATTTTCTTTTCGTCTTCTAAAACGTCCAGATATTTGTTGATTTCATTGCGATGTAGCCCTAATATTTTATGAAGGTCCTCCAATGTGCAAGGACGACGTTTAATTGTTTCTAAAATAGCAGATTCCATATCTTCACGATAGGAAATAATCTTTTTTCGGTTGGGTGCTGCAGCAATGATCTTTACTTTGTCAAGATTCCAAAAATCAACAATATTCTGAAGCTCTTTTCGGGTTGCTGCTCTCAAATTTTCAACTGTTCCCGGCCTGTCAAGTGTGTTGAGTTGAATTTCATCTGGATTAATTTTCAGGAAAGCTTCTTTCAATGCTTTCAGATTTGTTTCATCATCATTAATTCCCGGAAGGATAAGAACTTCAAGCCAGATCTTTCCTTTGAACTCTTTCCTGAAATCCACGATCCCCTGAATGTATTTTTCAATATCTAACTCATGGAAAGGCCTATTGATTTTAAGAAATGCTGATTTTTCCGCGGCATCCAGTGATGGTAACACCACATCCGCGGCAAGCAGTTCTTTTCTTACTTCCTGATTATAAAATAAGGTGGCATTGGTAAGAACAGCAATTGGAATGCCATCATTTTTGCTTTTGATGAATCTTAAAACTTCACCTATTCTGCTATTCAAGGTTGGTTCGCCTGAACCAGAAAATGTAAAGTAATCAGGAGCAGGATTGTTAGCCAGATAATGCTCTATTTCTTTCGTGACCTCTTCGTAGGGAACATATTCTTTTCTTTCAAGCGTCAATTTAGTGGTGCGCCCGCATTCACAATAAACACAATTCAGAGAGCAAACTTTATGGGGAACCAGATCAACGCCCAATGACATGCCCAAGCGGCGTGAGGGGACAGGCCCGAAAAGATACTGATACATAGATTGTAATTTGTGAAATGGCTAAGATGTCCTTATTTCTATTGTTCTCCTTCAGGAATCTGAAGCTCGAAAATATTTCCGGCTTTATCTTTAAGAAAAAGCATATCATAGGGTTCCCTTTCTATCCGGATAACTGGGTAGCCAAACGCCTTTGCTTTCTCTGCCATATGATCCCGATCGTTTACTTCCAGACAGATATGCTGAAATCCTGTGGTCTGTTTTTCTTCAGTAAGAAATAATTCGAAGACCAATTCAGCATTTTGAACTCTAAAAACTTGGCCTTCGCTTCTGCGCTGGAAGACAGTGCGTGACATTACATCCGTCGGCTCATATTTGCGGTTGGGCCAGAACTTCAAAACACTTGTATAAAAATGATCGATTTCCGATATGTCTGAAATATTTAATCCTATATGGTTTAATTTCATGATTCTGAATTGTTTTGGACTGTTAGGTGAAATTCGTTTTTGATTTTGCAAACATAATCATTAAAAGGCATATTTCCTTTGTTTTAGGGGCCGATTTTTCGAGATAAATGCTTCTTAGGCTCTTCCAAAAGAGAATATTTCTGGAAAATTAACCATGAATTGACGAATTTAATAAAAAAATTGGCCTTTAAATGAATCTTCTGAAAACGTTTGAAAAAAGGGGAGCTGGCCTTTATGGCAGGAGAAGGCTGTCAAACAAAGGTTTAAAAAATGTCGAAAAAACTTTATTGTATGAAAAATAATATATATTTGTCCCCAATATGAAGCAGAACAACACATACATCCTTTTGAACGCACAGCGACCTGTTGTGTTTGGTGTTACTCCTGCTTTTGAATTAAGGTTTAGGCCCCCCTTCGGGGTATAAATATTTCTGCGGGGTTCCGTACCCTGCCTTTTCACATAAATCTTATTAATTCACATAGTTTCTAATCTTTTAGAAATTTTTACTTATGCAAGTAATAATATCCGTGGCGAACCACAGCCACGAAAAGTATGCTGCAACGATTTGCAATATGATTGAGGAAGCCGCCCAGTTAAGGGGTACAGGCATCTCAAAACGAAAACCTGAATATATTCAGTCTAAGATTAACGAAGGTAAAGCCGTAATTGCCCTTGACGGGGAAAAAGTTATTGGTTTTTGTTATATAGAAAGTTGGGATGGCGAAAAATTTGTTGCCAACTCCGGTTTGATAGTCCATCCCGATTATCGGCAAACAGGATTGGCAAAGAAAATTAAAACGGCCATCTTTGAGCTTTCGCGAAAGAAATTTCCCAACTCAAGAATTTTCGGTATCACAACCAGTCTGGCGGTGATGAAAATCAATTCGGAACTGGGTTACAAACCAGTAACCTTTTCTGAGTTGACCACAGATGAAAAATTCTGGAAAGGTTGTCAGAGCTGTTCCAATTACGACATTTTAATGCGGACTGAAAGAAAAATGTGCCTTTGTACAGGCATGGTCTGTGCTCCTCAAAATAATGGAAAACAGGTAGAAAAAACAAAGTCTTCACAGTCATGGGAACAGTTTAAAAAGTTCCTTTCCCAGCACAAGAAAGTGCTACTTCCCAAAAAAAACTTGTTCCTAAAATCAATAAAATTCTGAAGAAATGACAAAAGAAAAAGTATTACTGGCTTTTAGCGGCGGACTGGACACATCTTATTGTGTGAAATATTTACAACAGGAAAAAGACCTGGAAGTACACACGGCCATAGTGAACACAGGCGGTTTTTCTGAAACTGAACTGAAAGAGATTCAGGAAAGAGCCTTAGGTCTTGGAGCCGTAAAACACAAAACGATTGAAGGAACACAAGCTTTCTATGAAAATATTGTCAAGTATTTAATCTTTGGTAATATACTAAAAAACAATACATATCCTTTATCTGTGAGTGCGGAAAGAATTTATCAGGCCATCGCCTTGGCAAAATATGCTCAATCCATTGATGCGAAATATATTGCTCATGGAAGCACGGGCGCCGGTAATGATCAAATTCGCTTTGACCTCATTTTCAAATTGACTGCTCCCGAAGTAGAAATTCTTACTCCAGTTCGTGATCAAAAACTTTCAAGACAACAGGAAATAGATTACCTCGCTGCTGCCGGTTTGAAACTCGATTGGACCAAAGCCAAGTATTCTTTGAATAAAGGACTTTGGGGAACCAGCATCGGAGGCGCTGAAACATTGAATTCTTATGACCCGTTGCCGGAAGTTGCTTATCCCAGTCAGCTGGAGGAAACTAATCCTCAAGTAATTGAAATAGAATTTGATAAAGGTGAAATTTGTGCCCTGAACGGAAAAGAAACAGATCCTGTAAAAGCGATTCAGGATATTGAGCAAATAGCCGGGAAATATGCTATTGGAAGAGACATGCACACGGGGGACACTATTATTGGTATTAAAGGTAGAATTGGTTTTGAAGCTGCTGCTGCCAGCATCATCATCAAAGCGCATCACACGCTGGAAAAACATACTTTGACCAAATGGCAGCTCTACTGGAAAGAGCAACTGGCAAACTGGTATGGCATGTTTATCCATGAAGCTCAATATTTTGAACCTGTGATGCGCAACATCGAAAACTTTTTACAGGATACACAGCAAAATGTATCCGGTAAAGTGAATGTTGTATTGTTGCCTTATCGTTTTGAAGTTCAGGGAATAAAATCCAAACATGATTTGATGGCTTCCGGTTTTGGCGACTATGGAGAAGTCAACAAAGCCTGGACAGGAGATGATATAAAAGGATTCACAAAAATCTTGTCCAACTCTATTAATATTTACCAAAGTGTAAACGGAAAAAAATGATACAAGCAGGAATTGTAGGTGGAACAGGCTATGTAGCAGGCGAATTGATTCGAATCTTGATTCATCATCAGGATGTGAACATCAATTTTGTTTACAGTCATTCGCAGGCCGGGAAAAAAGTCATGGACGTGCATCAGGATCTTTTTACAAATCCGGAATTACGGTTCGCGGACAAAATAAATCCGGATGTGGATGTGGTTTTTTTATGCCTGGGCCATGGAAATTCGACAAAATTTCTCAGCGAAAATCAGTTTTCTGAAAACACGAAAATCATAGACCTGAGCAACGATTTCCGGTTGAAAAATGATGCAGTTTTTAAGGGGCAGAAATTTGTTTATGGTCTGGTGGAAAAAAATGAGGCGCTGATTGAAGAAGCTCAAAATATTGCTAATCCAGGGTGTTTTGCTACTGCTATTCAGCTGGGTTTGTTGCCTTTGGCAGCAGAAAATCTACTTGAGAATGATGTTCATATTCATGGTATTACCGGTTCCACCGGAGCTGGTAATTCCATGATGGAAACGACTCATTTCAGCTGGCGGAACAACAATGTTTCGGTTTACAAACCTTTTGTTCATCAACATCTTGGAGAAATTGGCGAAACACTGGAGTCTTTTGGTAATGAACTAAAAAGCGAGCTGAATTTTATTCCCATAAGGGGAAATTTTACCCGGGGGATTTTGGTAAGCATTTACACGAAATGTGATCTTTCGGAGGAAGAACTGGTTAAACTGTACAAGTCTTTTTACGAAGAGTCGGTATTTACGGTTGTCAGTGATAAACCGATACATCTGAAACAGGTAGTCAATACCAATTATTGTTTGCTGCATGTGGAAAAACATGGAAACAAAGTGCTTATCACATCTGCTATTGACAATTTACTAAAAGGTGCTGCCGGGCAGGCAGTGGAAAATATGAATTTAATGTTTGGCTTTGCGTTGGATGCAGGGTTAAACTTCAAACCAAATTACTTTTAATACCGATTAGTAAATGAATGAGCCTTAAGTTCGTTTCACTCCTTAACGCTTATCATTTATCTATCGGCATTATACCAAAATATTAATAGGAATAACAAAAGATTAAATAGGTATAAAATGGAAAAAACAAAAATTGCTGTTATTGGGGCAGGAAACCTCGGAATGGCCATCGTCAAAGGGTTACAGAAATCTTCTTTAAAAGATGAACTTCAGATTATTGCCACCAAAAGAAAATTGCCGGATATGCCTACATCCAATGGGAGCATTTTATATCTGACAGATAATGTCGCTGCCGTACAGGGCTCGGATGTGGTGATTATCTGTGTTCAGCCCGGGCAATTTCCTAAAGTAGCCGGGCAGATTAAAGAATTCATAAAAAGCAAAGTTATTATTTCCACAATTACTGGATTGACGTTGGACGACCTTCATGACCGGTTGGGTGAGAAAGCCAGAATTGTTCGCGCCATGCCCAACACGGCGATAGCTGTCGGAGAGTCCATGACCTGCCTGAGCTGCAACAGCGATGTGGAAAGTGTGGAAATAGCTGAAAATATTTTCAACTGTTTAGGAAAGACTTTAGTGATTGATGACGATTTGATGCGCGCTGCCACCGTGCTGGGAGCTAGTGGTATTGCATTTTGGTTAAGACTGATTAGGGCTACAACTCAAGGCGGAATCCAAATGGGATTCGATGCAGATGAAGCCAAGTTTATTGCAGTCCAGACCAGTCTCGGTGCGGCAAGCATCTTAGCTGAGAATTCAGGTGCTCATCCTGAACGGGAAATCGATAAAGTGACTACGCCGATGGGATGTACCATTCGTGGGCTCAACGAAATGGAACATAAAGGTTTAAGCTCAGCGCTGATAAGAGGATTGTCGGCTTCTTATGAAATGATTTCCAATATCAAAAAAAGCGTGAAAGTAAAATAGAAATAGAAGATGTCGCATTTGTTTGATGTATATCCAAGATTTAATGTAACGGTTGAGAAAGCCAACGGTGCTTATCTGTGGGATGAGACAGGCACTCAATATCTGGATTTTTATGGTGGCCACGGCGTGATTTCCATTGGTCACGGGCATCCGGATTATGTTGCCCGAATTAAAAACCAGCTCGATAACATTGGATTTTATTCCAACTCGGTTGGGATGCTTGTTCAGGAAGAGCTTGCAGAAAAACTTGCTACTTTCAGTGGTTATGATGAATATAATTTGTTTCTGTGCAACTCAGGGGCGGAAGCCAATGAAAATGCATTGAAACTGGCATCTTTTCACACCGGAAAGAAGAAAGTTATTGCCTTTAAGGGAAGTTTTCACGGAAGAACATCAGCAGCATTGAATGTGACAGATAACCGGAAACTTTCAGCTCCCTTGAATCATAAAAATTTTCCGGTGGTTTTTCTGGATTTGAATGATGAAGAACAGCTTTATGATACTGTAAATAAGAATAATATAAGTGCAGTGATCGTGGAGGGAATTCAGGGGGTTGGCGGTTTGGATGCGCCTTCAACTTCCTACTTGAAATTGCTTTCGCGGATTTGCAAAAATAAAGGCATTGTTTTAATTCTGGATGAGGTGCAAAGTGGTTTTGGAAGAACCGGGAAATTCTTTGCGCATCAGCACGCAGGTATTCAACCGGATATTATTTCTATGGCCAAAGGAATGGGTAATGGCTTTCCCATCGGAGGAGTCTTGATTCATCCAAACATCAAAGCAAAACCAGGTATGCTTGGAACAACCTTTGGAGGTAATCCATTGGCTTGTTCTGCAAGTTTAGCCGTGTTGGAAGTCATGGAAAAAGATGCTGTTTTAAAGCACGCTGCAAAAATTAGCAGCTATTTAACAAAGCAATTAAAAAAACTTCCAAAGATTCAAAAATTAAAAGGGAAAGGTTTAATGCTGGGGGTAGAATTCGACTTTCCAGTGAAGGAAATTCGTGAAAAACTGGTGTATGAACATCATATTTTTACGGGTTCTTCATCCAATCCGAATCTGCTCCGCATTTTACCACCACTCGTGATCGAAAAAGAGCACATAGATATCTTCCTGGAAGCATTAAAGAAAGTATTATCATGAAAAATAAGCTGAAGATTGTAAAAATTGGAGGAAATCTCATTGATGATCAGGCAAGTCTTGACAAAGCACTCAAGGATTTTGCCGCTATTGATGGGAGTAAAATCCTGGTTCACGGCGGTGGAAAATTAGCTTCTGAAATGAGCCGGAAACTGGGACTGGAACCAAAAATGTCTGGTGGGAGAAGAATTACCACGGCAGAAGATCTTGAGGTGGTAACCATGGTTTATGCAGGATTGCTTAACAAACAAATTGTTTCAAATCTTCAGTCGTTGCAGTGCAACGCATTAGGATTGACGGGTGCCGATGCCAACTGCATTGTTTCCGAAAAACGGCCCGTGGGAGGGATAGATTTTGGTTTTGCCGGCGATATTAAAAAGGTGAATGCTCAATTTATTGACGGTTTTCTGAAACAGGGACTGACTCCTGTTTATTGTGCCATCACGCATGATCAATCCGGACAGTTGCTGAACACCAATGCGGATACAATTGCTTCGATGCTGGCAGCAGCTATGAGTTCCTATTATGAAACGGAACTGGATTTTTGCTTTGAAAAGAAAGGTGTCCTACAGGATGTTGAAGATTCTGATTCTGTTATATCTATTTTGAATTCAGAACTTTACAATCAATTGATTGAAGAAAACCGGGTGCATTCCGGTATGCTCCCCAAGCTCCAAATGGGATTTGACGCTTTAAAGAATGATGTTTCCAGCGTGATTATCGGCGATGCCGGAATCATCAATGGAGAAAAGAAATTGTGCACAAGGCTGGTGTTATAAACAATCTGTCCCTTTTACGGACTAAACCATCAGTAGCCACGGGTTTTAGCCCACGGAAAATAAAATATTGAAACAGGTTTTGGCGGGATTTATTGAATTTCACAAAAATCATGACAAAACCGGATAAATTCAAAAATGAAATGAAAATAAACGAACTGCAAAACAGCGCATTAGAATTACTGAAGAAATTGATTCAGACCCAATCATTTTCCGGGGAAGAAGCTCAAACCAGCTTGATAATTCAGGATTGGCTTCAGCAACATGGGGTGGAAGTTTTTACTTCCGGAAACAATGTCTGGGCAAAGAACAAATATTTTGACGATTCCAAACCGAATGTTTTACTGAATTCACATCACGATACAGTAAAACCAAACACGGCTTACACGCGTGATCCACTCAAAGCTGAAATTGCAGATGGCAAATTATTCGGTCTGGGAAGCAACGACGCTGGTGGCCCGCTGGTTTCATTGCTGAGCTTGTTCGTTTATTATTACGATCATAATGATTTAAAATACAATTTTATAGTGGCAGCAACAGCGGAAGAAGAAAGCTCCGGCCCAAATGGACTGAACAGCCTGCTGAAAGAATTACCGGAAATTGATTTTGCTGTTGTGGGAGAACCTACGGAAATGCAAATGGCCATCGCTGAAAAAGGTCTGCTGGTTTTGGATGGTTACGCCCCCGGAAAACCGGGCCATGCTGCTCATGACAACACAGATAATGCAATCTACAACGCCTTGGACGACGTTCAATGGATTAGAAATTATTATTTTCCGAAAGTCTCTGAAACACTTGGAAGGGTTAAAATGACTGTAACTCAAATTGATGCAGGGCAACAGCACAATGTAGTTCCTGGCACCTGCCATTTTGTAGTGGACATTCGCATCAATGACTTGTATCATAATAAGGAAATATTTGAGTTTGTCAACTCCCATACCAAAAGCAAAATGGTAGCGCGTTCGTTCAACCTGAATTCTTCTTCCATCGATGTGAATCATCCGATCGTAAGGGCAGGAGTGAAGTACGGAAGGGAAACTTACGGCTCTCCTACGCTATCCGATCAGTCTGTTTTGTCGTGCCCTTCTTTGAAAATGGGCCCCGGCGATTCGCATCGTTCCCATAGTGCCGATGAATTTATTTATGTGGCAGAAATTGAGGAAGCCATTGATTTATATGTAAAAATGTTTAGTGAAATCTTATAACAGGAGTTGTTTAAAATTTAAAATGATGATTCGAAAAATTCAAATAATGATTTCCGATAATCCCCTCCTAGGAGGGGCGCAGGGGTGGGTTCATATAAAATCCAATCATTATTTGAATTCTTGTTTAATGCTCATTTTAGACGACGATTTCATTACAAATTGACTTTAAACAACTTCAAAATATAACGATTAAATACAAAATTTAATAACCATGAAACTTTGGGATAAAGGATATACTACAGAAAGTATTGTGGAACAATACACTACCGGAAACGACCGGGTGCTTGATCTGAAATTGGCCAAATACGACGTCGTGGGAAATATGGTGCATGCCAGTATGCTCAAAAAGATTGGCATCCTGACCGACGATGAGCTTAAACAAATTCTGAGTGCTTTGGGGGAAATCCAGAAAACGATTGAAGACGGGACTTTTGTAATTGAAGAAGAATTTGAAGATGTTCACAGCAAAATTGAATTTGAGCTAACAAAACACATCGGAGAAGCCGGAAAGAAAATTCATACGGCCCGTTCCCGAAATGATCAGGTTTTGGTGGACTTGCATCTCTATGTCAAGGCCGAAATTGGTTTAATTAAGGACCTTTTGAAGAATCTTTTTAAGACGCTGATTGCTTTAAGCGAAAGACATAAAAATATTCTGATTCCCGGTTACACACACATGCAGGTTGCCATGCCTTCTTCTTTCGGGTTGTGGTTTTCAGCCTATGCAGAAAGTCTTGTGGACGATGTAATTATGCTGAACGCTGCTGCAAAAATTGCTGACCAGAATCCCTTAGGCTCTGCGGCCGGATATGGAACCGGCTTCCCCATTGATAGAAAATATACAACCGAAATGTTGGGGTTTTCTACGCTAAAATACAGTTCGGTGGCTGCACAAATGAGCCGGGGTAAACTTGAGAAAACGTTGGCCTTTGCCATGGCATCACTTTCGGGAACTTTATCAAAATTGGCTTCAGATGTCTGTCTTTTCATGAGTCCCAACTTTCATTTTCTGGGTTTCCCAAAAGAACTCACAACAGGCTCCAGTATCATGCCTCACAAACAAAATCCGGATGTTTTTGAACTGCTACGGGCCAAAAGCAATAAAATTCAAAATCTGCCGGCAGAAATCACATTGCTGACTAATAATCTTACCAGTGGTTATCATCGCGATTTTCAGTTGCTAAAGGAAAGTTTGATCCCGGCAATAGAGACTTTGAAAGATAATTTGACAGTTGCTGATTTTATGTTCCAGCATGTGCATGTTAATGAGAATGTACTTGATAAAGAGATTTACGATTATCTCTACAGTGCTGAAGCTGCAAACAAACTGGTAATGAATGGTATGTCATTCCGAGATGCTTATCAAAAGATTGGAAAAGAAATCCTGGAAGGCAATTTCAAACCGGATAAAAATGTGCGTTATACACACGAGGGAAGCATTGGAAATCTTTGTCTTGACAAGATTCAGGAAAAATTTAAGGTGAACTTTTAAGAGTGGTGATTAAGTAGGTTAATAATTCTAAATGCAGAGACCCGGGGGACACCCCCGGGCCACTCTTTATTTTGATTTCCCCGGGAAAAGTCCGTGCTTTCCAAACGGTTAATATTTGTGAATTTTGTACAGTTATCTTCCATTTAAACATTTAATTCCCTAAATTTGTTGGTGGCTCTGCGGAAACGCTTTGCGATATTGTGCTCATTCTCAATCTGTTGATAATAATTCACAATCATAATATTAACCGCTATGCTTAAAACAAAGATTTTGCCCTCCACGGAAGAGGCTTTTGCTTATCCGTTACTCATCAAACGG
>CAZGZO010000070.1:0-12296 GCA_964529695.1 uncultured Lentimicrobiaceae bacterium | reverse complement strand
CAATAATCCGCTCAGCAATAAACCGGTGAGAATCCCTGATATTTAATGCTTTGTAGTCAGCAAACTTGTCAATCATACCCGTCATGGCTTTGAGTTCTTCGCCTTCGAGGAATGAATTAGCGGCATCGTAAGCGTGTTTTCTCAGTTTGAAGGAAACATCATATAGATAAACTTCCGCCATCGCCTTTTGATAAACAGCAGTTTCGTCGCCCATCACCATGGCAATTTTTTCAGCGCGAAGCAAAGCCGATTCTGCTGTGTAAACGCCCATCAAAATATCCGACAAAGCGGACATGATGATTTGCTCATTCACAAAACCGGAAGGAACTTTTTCCAGGAAAGCACCAATCACCAGCAGTGCCAGTTTTTTGAAGTTATTCACATGAAAGTGAAGTTCTTCAAAGAAATCGTCGCCGTCGTAAGCAAGCGTTTTGCCATTTTCGACTTCAGCCTTTACCTTTTCGTAAGATTCCTTGAAATCAATCCCGATTTTCGGTCCCTTTTTTATTAATGTCTCTGAAATCAGGAGGCGGTTGATTTCGTTGGTACCTTCAAAAATCCGGTTGATTCGTGAGTCACGATAAGCACGGTCTACCGGCATTTCAGCCGAAAATCCCATGCCGCCGAAAATCTGAACGCCCTCATCCACAACATAGTCCAGTGATTCGGAACCAAAAACTTTCATGGCTGCATCTTCCACGGCGTATTGCGCAATGGCGTCAATCATGGCCGTATCTTTTTCATGTCCTGCTTCCAAAAGTTCGGCTTTGGTTTTGTCTATATTATCCGAAATGCGGTACACGGCTGCCTCAGTCACCCACGTTTTGATGGCCTGCTGGGCCAGTTTGTATTTGATGGAACCGAAATTGGAGATTTGTTTTCCAAACTGTTTCCTTTCGTTGGCATAATTCACCGATTGGGTGATGGTGCGTTTGGCAGAACCCACCACAGCAGCTCCCAGCTTGATCCTTCCCATATGCAAAATGTTCAGTGCAATGCGGAATCCCATCCCGCGACGGGCGATGAGGTTTTCCACCGGAACTTTCACATCGTTGAAAAACAGCTGCACCGTGGAAGACCCCTTGATGCCCATTTTTCTTTCTTCGGTGTTGATTTCCACACCGTCCCAGGCACTTTCCACCAGGAAGGCCGAATGGACCCGGTCGTTGCCGATTTTGGCAAAAACAGTAAACAGGTCAGCAAAACCACCGTTGGTGATCCACATTTTCTGGCCGTTCAGGATGTAATATTTTCCGTCTTCTGAAAGTTCGGCGTGGGTTTTTCCTGAATTGGCATCCGAACCGGCACCAGGCTCTGTAAGACAGTATGCTGCAGCCATTTCTCCGCTCACCAGTTTCGGGAGGTATTTTCTTTTTTGTTCATCGTTTCCGTAATAAACCAGGGGTAGACTTCCTATTCCCGTGTGGGCCGAATAAGCCACGGAGAAGGAATGTCCCGCGCCCATGGATTCCGAAGCGAGCATGGAAGTCACAAAACTTTGTCCGAAACCGTCATATTCTTCGGGTGCTGAAATTCCCAACAGACCCAATTCCCCGGATTTTGTCAACAGGTTACGCATCAATCCGTCTTCCTGGGAGTCGATGCGGTCGAGGATGGGGAACACTTCTGTTTTAAGAAAATCGTCGCAGGTCTGCGCAATCATTTTCTGTTCTTCATCGTATTCTTCCGGGATGAAAACATCCAGCGGATCAGCGTTTTTAATGAGGAATTCCCCGCCTCTGATTACTTTATTATTTGCCATTTTTTTAGTAAATCTTTTAGGTTCGGGCGCAAATTTAGTTAATTTTTTCACAAATGAAATGCTGTTTTTGGAGCCACGAATGCACGAATGAAAACCGAAAGCTCCTTTGTGTCCCTTCGTGAAAAACCTTTGTGGCCTTTGTGGTTTTCTTTTTTACCACAAAGGAACACCAAGGAAGCACAAAGTGTGCACAAAGTTGAAATATGGATATAATAGAAAATTTCATTCGTGCATTCGTGGCAAATAAACCATTATTATTTTTCCATTAATCCATCGCCTTCCACTATTTTCTCAGTACCTTTGAAACAATGTTAGAGGTCAAGAATTTAAGCATCGGAATAAAAAAATCAGGTTCAAAACTTGTTGAAAATGTGAACCTGGAACTGGCCGAAGGAAAGTGTCTGGGACTGGTGGGTGAAACCGGATCGGGAAAATCCATCACTGCGCTGAGCATGATAGGACTTTTGCCGTCGCAATTGGAGGTTTCAGAAGGCCAGATTCTTTTTGACGGAAAAGACCTCACAACTTTCTCCGATAAGGAAATGCGGCAATGGCGCGGAAGCAAAATTTCCATGATCTTCCAGGAACCTATGACTGCGCTCAATCCTTTGGTACGCTTGGGAAAACAGGTGCAGGAAGTGATCTTGGAACACCGTAAAATCACCAAGCAAGAAGCCCGGAAAAAAGTGCTCGAACTGTTTTACGATGTCAGATTGCCCCGGCCCGAAAAGATTTATTCGTCTTATCCGCATCAGATTTCCGGTGGACAGAAACAGCGTGTCATGATTGCTATGGCTATCGCCAACAATCCCGGACTTTTGATTGCCGACGAGCCTTCCACGGCTTTGGATGTGACGGTTCAAAAAGAGATATTGCTTCTACTAAAAAGATTGCAAAAAGAGTACAACATGGCCATGCTTTTCATCACGCACGACCTGGCTGTTGTTTCCGAGATTGCCGATAAAGTGGCGGTAATGTATAAGGGAAAACTTGTGGAGCAAGGTCCGGTGGAGCAAATCCTAAAAAATCCGCAACATCCTTACACACAGGGATTATTGTCTTGTCATCCCTCCATGGGACATCGCGTAAAAAAGCTTCCTACGCTTGACGATTTTTTGAATGGTGATAAAAAAGGACCTGTCAGAGAAACGGAAACAGATGAAAGCCGAAAAGAACGGCTGAAACATTTGTATGAAAAAGAGCCGCTGTTGCTAGTCAATAGTCTGGTAAAAGAATATCCGCTGAGCAAGACGTTGCTGGGAAAAACAAAAGAAGCCTTGCGAGCCGTGGATGAAGTAAGTTTTAAAATTTATCCGGGCGAAACGCTGGGCTTGGTGGGTGAATCAGGTTGCGGAAAAACCACGCTGGGAAGGAGCCTGCTGCGACTGATTGATGCCGATGGAGGAAGCATTTTTTATGAAAAAGAAAACCTGCTGACCCTTTCGGGGAAATCGCTGATAGACCACCGCAAGGAACTGAATATTGTTTTTCAGGATCCGTATTCATCCTTAAATCCCAGGCAGAGTGTCGGTGAAGCCATTCTGGAGCCGATGCAGGTGCACAAAATGTATAAAAACCGGAAAGAGCGAAAGGAAAAAGTGCTTGATCTCCTTCGGAAAATAGGCCTGGAAGAAAGTCATTATTACCGTTATCCGCATGAGTTTTCCGGCGGTCAGCGGCAGCGCATTGTCATTGCGCGCGCCCTCGCACTCAATCCCAGATTTATTGTCTGTGACGAAGCCGTTTCCGCGCTGGATGTGTCGGTTCAGGCCGTCGTGCTGAACCTGTTGAATGATTTGAAAGACGAATTTGGTTTTACCTACATTTTTATTTCACACGACCTTTCTGTGGTCCGTTTCATGTCCGATCGCATCATGGTGATGAAAGAAGGAAAAATTGTGGAGGTGGGCGATGCGGACGAAATTTATTTCAATCCTAAAAATGATTATACAAAACAATTGATAGCTGCCATTCCGCAAATGGAGCATTAATTTTGAGTTCTTAAAATATTAATAGACTAAAGAATTAAAAAGTGCTCGCTACCCTCTGACCCTCACGCAGGAGACGGACAAGCTCTAAAGGGGGAATGCTTCGCCGATTCTTGAATGTTTAGTTTTATAATTGTGTGTAGGAACGCCCCTTTAGGGGTTGGGGGTGCGGAAGGCAACATAATTTTATATTAAAATCTGATAATAAGAGACATAATACTAAATAAAAGACTAAAGAAACATGTCAAAAAAAGATAAACAAAGCAAATTTCCTGAAAGCAGCTTGCGCGCTGTTATTTTGGGTGTCTTCTCAGAGAATCCTTTTCAACCCTACAATGCGAAACAAATGGCGCATGAGCTTAACATCAACAGAAAACCTGACCGCGAGTTTGTTTATCACTTACTGGCAGCCATGACGCAGGAAGGGTTGCTGATTGAAGAGCGCAGGGGAAAATTTAAGCTCAATCCCAAACAATTTGCAAAGTACAGCAAGAAGAAAAAATATCTTACCGGAATTGTTGATTTGAAGAAAACCGGCAAAGCATACATCATTCCTGATGACGATGGTGAAGATGTTTTCATTGCACCTAATAACGTGCATCATGCACTGAATCAGGACCGTGTGAAGGTGCTGCTTTTGCCCAAAAGAAAAGGCAGGAAAATAGAAGGGCAGATCGTGGAGATTCTTGAGCGGCATAAAACACAATATGTCGGCATTCTGGAGTTGAGTAAAAATTTTGGATTTGTCGTCCCCGATTCGCAAAGTATGCCCTATGACGTTTTCATTACGAAAGAAAACATCAAATCGGCAAAAAACGGACAGAAAGTACTGGTGAAAATAGTGGACTGGCCCGAGCATTCCAACAACCCTTTCGGGGAAATTGTGGAAGTTCTTGGAAAACCCGGCGACAATGATGTGGAAATGATGTCTATTCTGGCGGACAATGATTTCCCGCTTTCATTTCCAAAAACCGTCGAAAAAGAAGCTGCTAAAATTGAAGCGGGCATCACCAAAGAGGTGATTGCCGAAAGAAAAGATTTCCGCGATGTGTGGACGGTGACCATTGACCCGGTGGACGCCAAAGATTTTGACGATGCGCTTTCGCTGAAGAAGCTGGAAGACGGCTTGTGGGAAGTTGGTGTACACATTGCTGATGTTTCGCATTATGTAACACCTGGTTCCATCATTGATGGTGAAGCCTTCAATCGTGGCACTTCCATTTATCTTGTGGATCGCACCATTCCCATGCTTCCGGAAAAACTTTCCAATGGCGTTTGTTCGCTGCGACCGGAAAAAGAAAAACTCACCTTTTCGGTCATTTTTAAAATGAATGAAGAGGCACAGGTGCTGGACACCTGGTTCGGAAAAACTGTTATCCGTTCCGACCGGCGGTTTGCTTACGAAGAAGTGCAGGAAATTATCGACACGGGAAGCGGGGAATTTTCGGAGGATATTTTAAAACTACATGGTTTGGCTGAAATTCTCAGGGAAAAGCGCTTCAAAAGCGGAGCTATTAATTTTCACTCGCCTGAAATCAGGTTTCAGCTTGATAAAAAGGGCAGGCCCATTGAAGCGTATGTGAAGGAAACCGGAACCGCGAATTTTCTTGTCGAAGAATTTATGCTACTTGCCAACAGAGCGGTAGCATCACATATCGGGAAACCCGAAAACAAAAAACCGCCCAAGACGTTTGTTTACCGCGTGCATGATCAGCCCAATCCTGAAAAGCTCAATACATTTTTGCAATTCCTGGGAAAACTGGGTTATACTTTGAATATTCAGTCGCAACAGGCACTGGCAAAATCATACAACAAACTATTGCAGGATGTGAAAGGAAAAGGTGAGGAAAACATGGTGGAAAGCATTGCCATCCGAACCATGGCAAAAGCCTATTATTCAACGGATAACATTGGACATTACGGATTAGCATTTCCATTTTATACCCATTTTACCTCTCCCATTCGTCGTTATCCGGACCTGATGGTTCATCGTCTTCTCGAGCGTTATCTCGAAGGTAAGGCTTCGGTTCAAAAGGAGAACTATGAAGAAAAATGTAAACACGCATCCGAAATGGAACGACGGGCCGTGGAAGCCGAAAGGGAATCCATAAAATACAAACAGGTAGAATATTTACTGGACAAACAGGGCCAGATTTTTGACGGTTTGATTTCCGGCGTAAGCAAGTGGGGTATTTTCGTTGAAATCGTAGAAAGCAAAAGTGAAGGACTCATCCGTTTCAGTGCCATGAAAGACGATTTCTATTATCTTGATGAAGATAATTATCAGATCATCGGACGTCAGTTCGGACAAAAATTCCGCCTGGGTGATCCGGTGAAAGTCATTGTAAAAAATATAGATCTTGGCCGACGCCAACTGGATTTCGAGCTGGTGGAGGAGTTTTAAATCTATAATTTAAAAAGGTCACGATTACAAATCCCGACCACCAGTTGTTACTGAAAAGCGGTATAGATAAATTTCAAAGTTCAGGCAGATGCTTGAGCAAGCATTAAGTTGGTGGTGGCTAAAGCCGGTGGAAATTTTTGTACCGTAACTGGCATAAATGCCCGTCTTAGTTATATCACTTCCTTATAAGAAATCCTGATGTCACCAAACCCGGCATTTATGCCGGGTAGAAAAAGGAAACTAAATTTGGGCTTTAGCCCAGAAAGATTATCGGGGGAATCACTTTTTATCAACTTTTCCAAAGTTCAAAACTTTGGAAAAGTTAAATCTAACTTTAGCGATATAATTTATAAGGCCCAAGCGGACGCTTGAGCCAGTAATCATAATCAGTCAGCTTTAAATTTAAGCCATAACTTCAGCGCTGCTGACAACCAGGTTGCGGTCAACCTTTTTGAACAAACCCTGTAACACTTTTCCCGGACCTACTTCCACCACTTCTTTGGCTCCGTCAGCCACCATGTTTTTCATGATTTGTGTCCAACGTACCGGTGAAGTAAGTTGTGAAATCAGGTTCCTTTTGATGATTTCAGGGCCGGTTACGGATTGTCCTGTAACATTCTGATAGACAGGGCATATTCCTCGATTAAACTTCGTGTGATTGATAGCTGCTGACAATTCAACCCTTGCCGGTTCCATCAGTGGAGAGTGGAAAGCACCCCCGACTTTCAGAATCAAGGCCCTTTTGGCTCCGGCTTCTTTGGCTTTCTCAGCAGCTTTTTCCACGCCCGGAACACTTCCTGAAATCACCAGCTGTCCGGGGCTGTTGTAATTGGCCGGTACCACCACATCCGGAATAGATGAGCAGATTTCTTCCACAACGCTATCTTCCAATCCCAGGATAGCAGCCATGGTTGAAGGTTCTGCTTCACAGGCTTTTTGCATCGCGTGGGCACGTTTGGCCACGAGCTTTAATCCATCTTCAAATGAAATGGTCTCGTTGGCAACAAGGGCAGAAAACTCGCCCAGCGAATGGCCTGCCACCATATCGGGATGAAAGCTTTTTCCCATGATTCTTGCCAGAATGACAGAATGCAGAAAAATTGCTGGTTGTGTAACTTTCGTTTGTTTGAGGTCTTCTTCAGAACCGTCAAACATAACGTCTGTAATTTTAAATTTGAGGATATTGTTGGCTTTCAGAAATAAATCTTTCGCTTTGGAAGACTTGTCAAACAAATCTTTCCCCATCCCCACGTACTGTGCTCCCTGACCGGGAAATACATAAGCAATCATAAAAAATCACTTTTAGATTAAGTTTTTTATCGTTGGTCGCCAAAAAAGCGTAGCAAAAATAAGAATAAATTTATGAAATCAAGGTATAATGACAAAGCACCCATAATGGTCATCTTTCTGGTGTCTTCTACACCTTGTACCATTCCGGCGCCAATTCTTTTTAATTTTTGAACATCATAAGCGGTTAATCCGGTAAAAAGTAAAACTCCTAAGAAGCTAATGATATATTCCAAGCCACTGCTACGCATGAATATGTTTACGAGCATTGCGATAACAAGACCCACAACACCCATGATCATAATGCTGCCAAAACGGGTAAGATCAGTTTTTGTGGTGTAACCTACAACTGCCATAGTACCAAACATTCCGGATGCAATGATAAATGTTTTGGCAACTGAAGCGCCGGTATAGACCAGCAGGACAGAACTGAGACTCATTCCTAAAAGGATGGAAAACAGGATAAATGACAGTGCCATGGTAGATGCTGCCATCCTGTTAACTCTTCCGAAAATAAGGAAAAGCAGAATAAAAGGGGCAAACGTTACGATACCTCCAAAAAGGGTAAAGCCGCCTTTTGCGCCATACATAGCGCCAATCAGGACCGGTGTAGATGCTGTAAGCCAGGCCGTAACAGCTGTGATAGCCAGTCCCAGAAACATCCAGCCGAAAACGCTGGCCAGGAAAGTTTGTGATATCGGTACAGCCTGGGTTTTCTGTCCTGTTAAATTGTTGTTTCCGAAAATATTAATATTGTCTTCCATTTTCTTCTCCTTTCAGTTGAAAAATTCTTTTCCTTTTATGATAAGTTGGAAGATATCAAATGAATGAACTCTTCACGTGTTTCTTTTCTTTCAAAGGCTCCGGTAAAGTCGGATGTGGTTGTAACCGAACTTTGTTTCTGAACGCCACGCATGGCCATACATAAATGTTTGGCTTCGATAACCACAGCTACTCCAAGCGGATTCAGTGTTTCATCAATGGCGGACTTGATTTGTGTGGTCAATCTTTCCTGAACCTGTAAACGGCGTGCGTAAGCTTCAACCACGCGAGCAATCTTGCTCAGTCCGGTTATATATTCATTTGGAATATAAGCCACGTGTGCTTTTCCGATAAACGGAATCATGTGATGCTCACACATCGAAAAAATTTCAATGTCTTTTACAATAACCATCT
Source organism: uncultured Lentimicrobiaceae bacterium (assembly GCA_964529695.1). Taxonomy (GTDB): domain Bacteria; phylum Bacteroidota; class Bacteroidia; order Bacteroidales; family F082; genus Sulfidibacterium. Next base: position 3,679 of record CAZGZO010000070.1, on the reverse strand, counting down.
GCTGATAATCTTCTTTAAATCTTGCAGATAGCAAAATTTTCTTGGGGTCGTGATCATATCCCTGGGTCAGGAACTGGATGGATTTGGCCACCCGTAACGGGGTTTTTACCAGTCCTTCTCTTGTGGGATCTTCTCCAATAAGCTTTAAAATTTCCTCGTAATGATATTGTAGTTGCTCCAGTTTCTCCGGTGCATAGGTGTCAATTCTTTCGTAATCAAACATCGGTTTAGGCATCTCCTTATTTTATTAATGTTAATAGGCACTTCACAAAAAAGGTGCCAAATAAATTTTATCCAAAATACTCCACGTAATTATTTTCGGATTCATATACTTTTATGCAGTGTAGCTTTGACCCCAATCCTTGAATGGGATCTTCCAACTGTTCCCAGATAGCTACTGCCAGATTTTCCGTAGAAGCCATACGTCCCTGCATAAATTCCACTTCCAGATTAATATTTTTATGATCGATTTTCTCGATAATTCTTTTCCTTATTAGTTTGCTCAACCCCTTCAGGTTGACTAAAAATCCGGTTTCGGGATCAATTTCCCCGCTTACGGTTACAAAAAGCTCATAATTGTGTCCGTGCCAGTTTGGATTGGAACACTTTCCGAATACTTCAAGATTCTTCTCATCCGAATATTCGGGTTTAAATAAGCGATGGGCAGCATTAAATCGTTCTCTTCTAGTAATGTATATCATATTCCCTGGTTTGTTTTACAAAAATAAGACTATTCCCACTTCGTTGTGGTTAAAAAGATTTAAAAGCAACCTTACTTCCGAAGGCTTTTAACCTTTGATTCTTCTGGTTAGCGAAGTGGCAAAGATGAATTCGTTGAGTTCTTGATTATCTGATTTCAATACATCCTGGTTGTCTCCTTCCCACCAAAGTTTTCCTTTGTTGATAAAGGAAATTTTTTCTCCGATTTCCAACACGGAATTCATATCGTGGGTGTTGATAACTGTTGTCATGTTGAATTTCTTGGTTAGATCAGAGAGCAGTGCATCAATCCGTTCGGCTGTTTTCGGGTCAAGCCCGGAATTGGGTTCGTCTGCAAATAAATATTTGGGTATTAAAGAAATAGCTCTTGCAATAGCCACGCGTTTTAACATGCCGCCACTTAATTCCGAAGGAAATTTATTGTTTGTACCGGCGAGGTTCACATTTTCCAACACGAAATTCACGCGTTCTTTTTTTTCTTTCATCGACATATCTGTGAACATATTCAAGGGAAACATGATGTTCTCTTCCACATTAAATGAATCAAACAAAGCACCACCCTGAAACAAAACCCCCATTTCCTGCCGGATGTGTTGCCGTTTTTTTTCTGCCAGATGGGCATATTCTCGTCCATCGAACAAAATATCGCCATCATCCACGTCATACAGTCCGATACAACATTTCATCAGAACGGTTTTCCCGGAACCACTTTGCCCGATAATCAGATTGGTTTTGCCACGCTCGAAAGAGGTGTTGATATCTTCAAGAACAGTTGCCCCGTCGAAACTTTTGTTTATATGTTGTACCTCTATCATGTCAGCAAAAGTTGGGTTAGTATCAAATCAAAAAAGATGATTAAAATACTGCTTTGTACTACAGCATCTGTACTGGCCTGTCCGACTTCCACCGATCCGCCTTTTACGGTATAACCTTTATATGCGGAAACTGAGGTGATGATGAAAGCAAACACCACGGTTTTTATCATGGCGAAAGTAACGGTGAAAGGATCGTACCAATCGCGAATCCCGTTAATGTATGCCGCTGACGGAACAATTCCGGTTACGATAGAAGAAATCCAACCGCCGACAATTCCCAGGAAAATGGAAAAAATAATCAGCACCGGAAAATAGAGCATGGCTGCCGTAATTTTAGGCAGAATCAGATAATTGGCAGGATTAACGCCCATCACGCGAAGTGCATCAATCTGCTCAGTGATGCGCATGGTTCCGATTTCCGAAGCAATCCGCGAACCTACCTTTCCGGCAAGCAACATACTGATAAAAGTCGGTGCAATTTCCAACACCATCATCTGGCGCGTGGAAAAGCCAATGATTGTATTTGGAATAAACGGAGAATCAATATTATAGGCCATTTGAATGGCGATGATAGCTCCCATAAAAACCGAAGTTACCACGACAATTCCGAGGGAATCGGTGCCAATTCTTCTGAAGTCGAGCAGTAATTGCTTTCTGAATACAAATCCCTTGTCAGGCCTTTTGAACGCCTGAAACATGACATATAAGTACTCCCCGATCTTTTGAAGTATTTTCATCTGAATTAAATTAGAATCGGGAGTTCTTAATACACACCAGATTATGGAAAATGTACGGGCTCCCAATATAAAAAGCTAAATTATAAAATTTCGACCTGCAATTGTAGGCTTAAAAATTATAATCTTTGCCGCTTTATCAAACCTGACCATTTAAGATTGGTATTTATGGAAAATCAAGAGAATAAAAAATGTCTTTTTTGTGAAAAAAACGAACAGGAAGTTCCTTTGTTGCAAATAGCTTTTCAGGATAAACAATATTGGATCTGTCCGCAGCACCTGCCTGTTCTGATACACGAACCTTCAAAACTGGAAGGGAAGCTACCAGGAGCCGGAAATTTGAATGGGGTTTAAGTGATTCTGAATCAATTAATGATGTTTCCAGATGTTCCTCAATATTTTGTAACCAGCTATAAAAATCGGTAACTTTGTAAAAAGATAAAACGCGTGAAAAAAATCCTGGTCATAAGGTTTAGTTCTATTGGAGATATTGTGTTGGTTAGCCCGGTACTCAGGGCTCTGAAAACACAATTAAACTGTGATATTCAGGTTCTTACAAAAAATAAATACAGAAATCTTTATGCGGACAATCCCTATGTTGATAAAATTCATGTATTTGAAAAACGGTCGGCAGAAGCAGTTCCGGCATTAAAGAAAGAGCGTTTTGATTTTATTGTGGATTTGCAAAAGAATTTGCGCTCTGCAAGAGTGAAGCGCGAGCTGAAATTACCAGCATCCTCTTTCCCAAAACTGAATGCCCAGAAATGGTTGTTGGTCAATTTTAAAATTAATAAACTGGAAGATGTACATATTGTAGATAGGTATTTTCGGGCGGCAGAATCACTGGGCGTTAAGAATGACGGAAAAGGGCTGGATTATTTTTTGCCTGAAGAAGATTATGTAAATCTGAAGGATTATCCTCTGTTAAAGAAAAACGGTTATATAGGGATGGTAATTGGCGGTCAGCATAAAACCAAGATGTTTCCTGTGGAGAAAGCGGCTCGGGTTATCAATCGGCTGCCCTGGCCTGTTGTCCTTCTTGGCGGAAAAGAAGATCAGGAAAACGGGGAAATTATCCGGAATCTTACAGAAAACAAGCAGGTTTTAAATGCGTGCGGGGAATTATCCCTGAACGAATCGGCATCACTGGTACGGCAGGCGGGAATCATCATCAGCAATGACACTGGATTGATGCACATTGCAGCAGCTTTTAAAAAACCCATCATCAGTATTTGGGGCAATACTGTTCCTGAATTTGGCATGTATCCTTATGAACCCGGCGATGAGGACAAAGTGGTAATCGCTGAAGTTAAAGACTTAAAATGCAGACCCTGCAGTAAAATCGGTTACAAGAAATGTCCGAAAAGACATTTTAAATGTATGATGGACCAGGATGAGGATTTTATTGTG
>CAZGZO010000069.1:0-12553 GCA_964529695.1 uncultured Lentimicrobiaceae bacterium | reverse complement strand
CCTTTCGACAGCCCAGACGCATGAGTTAACATAGAATTACCTGAATGCAGCGGTTTCATGGGCCTTCCATTTGTCGTTTATTTCAAAAACGGGAAAGTTGTCAAGGCCACCAGCAGTATTCAGTCAAAAGATCAAATTACGGGAATTCTGGATCAGGAATTTAATAATAATTAAACCTTTCTAGGAAACCTCACTCAATCACTGCAAAAGTCATTAATAGCTAAAAGCCGGTGGCCAAAATGGCTGCCACCGGCTTTTATTAAAGTAAATGAAATGAATCAAAATCAATACGATGTAATCATTCTGGGCGGCGGTCCTGCTGGTCTTACTGCAGGTATCTACCTGGGCCGGGCTAAATCAAAAGTTTTGATACTGGACAGCGGTACTCCGGGCGGACAAATGATCCTGACATACGAAATTGCCAATTATCCTGGTTTCGAAAGCATTACCGGTTACCAACTGTCGTCAAATATGGCAAAGCAAGCCAAATCGTTTGGCTGTACCATCCAATCTAATGCAAAAATATCTATCATTGATTTCGGAAAAGAATTTCATGAAGTAACCCTGGAAAATGGTGATAAGTTCGAAGCTCCTGCTTTAATACTGGCTACAGGAGGACGCTCGCGGATGTTGAATGTTCCCGGAGAAACTGAATTCAAAGGACGCGGAATTTCATATTGTGCTACCTGCGACGGTGATTTCTTCCAGGACAAAGAAATTGTGGTTGTAGGAGGCGGGAACTCCGCCCTGGAAGAAGCCGTTTCCTTAACAAAATATGCCAGTAAAGTAACCATCCTACATGAATTTGATCATTTCCAGGCATTTGAACAGGCTGTTAGAGAAGCTAAAGAACATCCTAAAATTCAATTCATTATGGAGTCGCACATCACCGGTTTTTATGGTGATGAAAGCCTCCGTAAAATTCGTTATAAGAATCTTACTACAGAAGAAGAAAACGAGCTTGCCATTGACGGAGCTTTTATTTTTATTGGCTATGAAGCCAACACGGATGCTTTCAAAAACGGTGATATCAAACTAAACAAATGGAATGAAATTATCACAGACGAAAAGCTTCAAACTAATGTCCCGGGCGTTTTTGCAGCAGGCGACTGCCGTGCCAAACAATACCGGCAAATCACTACAGCTGTGGCCGACGGAACGATATCTGCATTGAATGCAATGAATTATGTTCGTGAGAGAAAAACAGCTGTTATTGGAAATTAGCAGACACTTTCTCTCGAACACTTTCAAAAAACCCGGGAATAAATTCCCGGGTTACTGATAAAAAATCTATATTCGATTTTACTTTTTATCGTGACAAGTTAATAATCAACTGACTAAGTTCTAAATTGAGGCAAATGTAAGACTAAACTATTTGACATTTCAATATTTCGCCCTATCATCCTTCCCTCCCTACAAATTTTGATTTCTTAATATTTCCCATACATTTGCGTCTGAAAAAATTCTCTCTATGTTTAATCACGCGTTAATTGGACCCAACCAGCATTGGCTGCTATGGGCAATTCTTGTATTTGCAGCAACTTTTGGAATTTGGGCTGAACAGAAAACAAAATGGGGAAACACGCTTTCCGCCGTTGTTGTCACGATATTACTAACCTTTTTATTCTCAAATCTTTCCGTTATACCAACTCAGGCACCAACCTATGATATAGTTTGGTCCTACCTGGTACCATTGGCCGTTCCTCTATTACTGTTTAGGGCAAATATGAAAAGAATCATAAAAGAATCCGGACCTACTCTAATAGCTTTTTTCATTGGGGCAATTGGCACCATAGCAGGTACTATAATTGCTTTCAAAACAATTCCGTTGGGAGCTGAAGGCTGGAAAATGGCCGGTATTTTTTGCTCAACTTACATTGGAGGTTCTATGAATTACGTGGCAACATCTGCTGCGCTGCACCTCCACAACAGTAATTTACTGACTGCCGGTGTCGCTGCAGACAACCTAGTTATGACCCTCTATTTCCTGGTTCTTTTTGCCATTCCCGGAATTGTATTTTTCAAAAAACATTATAAAAACGACCATCAAAAAGAAGCTGAATTAGCTGAAAGTAAGGACCTGGACTTTGATAACATCAACGAGAATCCCGGCTTACTTGATATGGGTAAAGCGCTTTCCATCGGATTAATCATTTCTGCTATCGGATTTCTTTTGCAGGATGTCATTAAAATTCAAGGCAGTGCTATCCTGATTATCACACTAATCATTATTGGCGTAGCCACAATAGCTCCAAAACAAATGAATGCCATTAAAGGCGCAGACCTCATTGGAACTTTTTTAATGCAGATATTTTTTGCTGCCATTGGGGCCAGTGCCAACATCATTACAGTGATAAAATATGGTCCCGTCCTATTCCTTTTCGCTGGATTGATTCTTCTGGTTCATCTGCTTTTCATTTTGATATTCGGGAAACTTTTCAAACTGGATATTGCAGAAATTGTCATTGCCTCTAATGCGAATATGGGAGGACCGACCACTGCGGCAGCTATGGCAGTTGGACGCCGATGGAAATCGTTGGTTATTCCTGCCATTTTATGCGGAACGCTGGGTTATGCCATTGCTACCTTTATTGGCGTTGGTATGGGTTATTTTCTGCATTAATCTGGATTTCTCAACAAGACAATTCGAGAGATCCAAAATACTGAAACTCTTCCGACCAAGTTTAACAATATCTTAATGGTTGGGAATGTCTAATTTTTACATTTGCCAAAAGAAAAGGATGAAATTGTTCAAGCAAATATTACTGCTGTTAATAGCTGGAATTCTGTTAACTAGCTACAAACCTTATCACAAAAAGGATCAGGCAAAATCAAAACCTTATTTAATCGTTTTATCGTTGGATGGCTTTCGATGGAATTATCCTGAGGAAGCAAAAACACCGGTATTAGATTCTTTGAAAAAAGCAGGTGTTTTTGCTGAGATGATTCCTTCATTCCCCTCAAAGACTTTTCCCAATCATTATACAATTGCAACCGGGCTCTACCCTGATCATCATGGGATTGTTATGAACCAGTTCTATGCACCGGGATTAAAGAAATATTACAGTGTGTCAAACCGAAAAAGCGTTAGAAACGGCGTTTTTTACGGAGGCGAACCTATTTGGAACACCGCTAGAAAGCAGGGCGTCTGCAGTGCTACTTTGTTTTGGGTGGGCTCTGAAGCGAATATTCAAAAAATGCATGCCAATTATTGGTATCCCTATAACCAAAAACTTCCTTTTGCTTCAAGGATAGACAGTGTGGCCCACTGGCTGTCGCTTCCGAAAAAAGTACGCCCACACCTCATTATGTGGTATTATCCCGAACCAGATGGAACAGGACACCATTACGGTCCACATTCCAAACAAGTAATACAGATGCTTGAGCAGTTGGATACCTGGCTGGGGAAATTCTTCACCACGATGCGACGCCTGCCCAATTTCAAACAACTGAATTTCATTATCACATCAGATCATGGAATGCAAACATTGTCACCAAAGCGAGAAATTATTCTTGATAAACATGTGGATACTGCTGATTTAAAGATTATTTCGGGCAGCAATCCGGTGTTTAACATCCAGGTAAAACCCGGAAAACTACAAGTCGTTTATAAAGCTCTTAAAAAAGTGGCACATATGCATGTTTGGAAACATGACAGTCTCCCTGGCTATTTGCATTACGGTCATAACCCAAGAACACTCGATCTGACAATGGTCGCTGATCCGGGTTGGAGCTTATATTGGTCGTGGCGTATTAGCGGTGAGAAGGGAACCCACGGATACGATCCCTATACTGACAGGGCCATGCACGCCATTTTTTATGCAGCCGGTCCGGCTTTCAAAAATGGATATCAGGGACATTCGTTTAAAAACGTAGATTTGTATCCGCTTATGGCAAAAATACTTCATCTCAAACCGGCTCCGACAGATGGCAACTTAAATGAAATCAAGGCTATGCTAAAACAGCATAAGAAGTAAGCATGGTCTTTTATTGTAATTATTTAAAGCCAGAACCATGAAACTGTTAATGATTTATTGTGACCATTTTTCGTACAATCCCAACAGCAAAACACTAGATGATTTTCCTGAAATCACTGAAAAAGGAAGTTTTGAAAATGCATTAGTGGCTTTCATTCAGGCGGAAGCCGAAGATGAAGAAAACATGAAACCAACTGAAACCAAAATGGTTAAAAATCTGAAATGGGCTGCTAAAAAGAATAACACGAAAAACGTCGTACTGCATTCATTTGCACACCTTTCAGACAGCAAAGCAGATCCTGTTTTCACCAAAGAACTTTTCGACAAAGTTGAAGCACGCATGAAAAATGCCGATTACGAATGTGCTCAGACTCCTTTTGGTTATTTTCTTGACATTGTGGTAGAAGCGCCAGGGAATTCTGAAGCCCGGATTTTTAAGAGCTTTTAGAAGCTAATCCTTAAAAAGATTTTTCTCTTTTATCCTGTTAGCAATGGCCATGGGGACATATTTCTCCCACTCAGGGTCTTCGTCTTGTATCATTTTAAGCACTTCTCTCGATTTAATAATCAGCTGATCGGAAAGATCGCTTTGAATTTCCAGAAGATACTTATTTTCGATAAGAAAGTCATATAAAAGTTTGTACTTCTTTTTAATACGAATATTTGCCGCTGTTATTAGTTTATTTTCTTTTCTGGATTTCAGCAAAGTTGGATAAATATAAAATTTCAGGTTATTGGGAAACATTTTCCCTGCAGCCTCTAAAAGTCCTCCTTTCAAATGCTTATAGTATTTATCATCCATCACCTTTTCCAGCGTGGGGACACCCATCACTATCCTCAGTTTTTTCATTTTGAACTGGCCGAAAAATTCTACCAGTCGATAATATTCCCTGAAATTAGAAACCATTACGTTTTGCCCTATTTCATTGAGCATATAAACCCGTTCCAAAAAATCCTTTTCATTAATCTCCTTATCAGAAGAAATTAGGTTATTTAATGTTATTTCACAGAAAGACAGGGTATTATCCTCCTGATAATCTTCATCTTTCTTAAAAAGATCCATACTCTTTCCCAGAATATCCCAAGAAATATAAGTGATGGGGCGAAAACTCCCACGAAAAGCAAGTACGTTCTTTTTATACAACATATCTGAGGGCTGTTGAACATTGCCATTTTTATCAAACATTATGGCAGGAGACATCCCGGTTTTTACAAGCTGCACAGCAAGTAAACGGTTGTCAACATAATCAAGTTCCGGACCCGACATGAATATTGCATTAATGCTAAACCTGTCCCTGGATAGATTATCAATCAATGACTCCAGAAAAAGCCATGGTTTGTCATAATAGTGAATTCCTGCATGAATCAGATTAACACCGAGAATGCCTAAAGTAGTCTGTTGAAGCTGTCCGTCATTTTCAAGCAATTTTACATGCATGATAATGGTGTTGGGTTTACTTCTGGGATTGAGTTGAAATCGAAAACCAAGCCATCCGTGGCTATAATTTGTCTTTTGATAGTTCAGGACCTCCACCGTATCCGCATAAACGAAAAACCTTGTGTCCGGCTTTTTGCCCGAAAGCACTTTTTCTAATTCCTCATATTCGCCGTCAAGCATCATATTCAGGCGATCTTCAGAAACATAACGCTCGTTATTTTTCTTACGCAGACAATATTTGGCATCGCTGAATAGCTTATCATAAGCAGAAATGGTCTTGGCAATAGTCCCTGAAGCACCACCGGCCTGAAAAAAATGACGGGCTACTTCCTGTCCCCCGCCTATTTCAGCGAAAGTTCCGTAAAAATTGGTATCCAGATTGATTTGCAGGGCTTTTCTCCCTGTCGGTAAAATTTCGTGGGCCATGGCGTTATCTCACTTAAAAATCGCTTTCTTATTTAGACTTTGCAAAAATAAGCATTAACACCGGATTATTTCTTTTCCAACAAGGTTTCCAGTTCTTTAATTTCATCCCGAAGTCGAGCAGCTTCTATAAAATCAAGATTTTTAGCGGCTTCGCGCATATCCTTTTTGCTCTTTTCAATAGCATTTTTAACCTGATCACGATTCATGTACTGAACCACCGGATCGGCAGCAACACCGGAAATAGTTCCCTCCACATAAGCCTTTTCTTCAGGAACTGATTTCATACCTGCAACAGCTGTTTGTCCTAAAATAGAGTCTGTTGATTTGATGATTTGCGTAGGTGTGATGCCATGTTCTTCATTATAGACCAATTGCTTAGCACGTTTCCGATTGGTTTCATCCAAAGTCCGCTGCATCGACTTGGTCATCGTATCAGCATAAAAAATGACCTTACTGTTGATGTTCCGGGCTGCTCTCCCTGCTGTCTGCGTCAACGACCGTTCAGACCGCAGGAATCCTTCTTTGTCAGCGTCTAATATGGCAACTAATGAGACTTCCGGTAAATCAAGTCCTTCACGCAATAGGTTGACCCCTACCAGTACATCAAAATTTCCAAGTCTTAAATCTCGCATGATTTCAATACGTTCCAGCGTATCCACATCAGAATGGATGTACCGTGTTTTAATACCCAGATTGAGCAGATATTTCGTGAGCTCTTCCGCCATACGCTTGGTAAGCGTGGTCACCAAAGTGCGGCTGTTTTGTTTTGTGATTCTGCTGATTTCGTCCAGCAAATCATCAATCTGATTCAGGCTGGGACGGACTTCGATTTCTGGTTCCAGAAGTCCTGTCGGTCGGATTAGTTGTTCTACTACCACACCTTCAGCGTGTTGTAATTCGTAATCAGCCGGAGTGGCGCTGACATAAATTACTTGGCGTGTAAGTTGCTCAAATTCATCAAATTTCAAAGGGCGGTTGTCCATAGCAGATGGCAAACGGAATCCATATTCCACCAGGTTTTGTTTCCTGGACCTATCCCCGCCGAACATAGCACGAATTTGAGGTATCGTAACGTGACTTTCGTCAATAATGGTGACGTAATCATCCGGAAAATAATCCAGCAAACAGAAAGGTCTGGAACCTGGGTTTCTGCCATCAAAATATCGCGAATAATTCTCAATTCCGGAACAATATCCCAGCTCCCGCATCATCTCAACATCATAGGTTACACGGTCCGACAACCTTTTCGCTTCCAGATGTTTTCCTATTTCATGAAAATAATCTACCTGTTTTTGCATATCCATCTGGATTTGCATCAATGCAGATTTCATTTTATCCTGTGAAGTAATGAAAATATTCGCCGGGTAAATGGTAATATTTTCCAGATCCTCGATTCTTTTCCCGGAAACAGGATCGATGGATTCAAAAGATTCTATTTCATTGCCCCAAAACACTATACGGTATGCTCTTTCTGCATATGGTGGAAAAACATCAACTGTATCACCCCTGACGCGAAAGTTACTGCGGTTCAATTCCACATCATTGCGTGAATAAAGCGCATTGACCATCAATTGCAAAAGCTTGTTTCGGCTTATCATCTGGCCCAAAGTCAGATGAATCACATTACTCGAAAAATCTTCGGGGTTACCGATGCCATAAATGCAAGATACAGAGGACACTACAATCACATCCCTCCTACCTGACAGCAACGAAGAAGTAGCACTCAATCTAAGCTTTTCTATTTCTTCGTTTATAGAAAGATCCTTTTCGATGTAGGTATTGGTAACAGGAATATATGCTTCAGGTTGATAGTAATCGTAATACGAAACGAAATATTCTACTGCATTATCGGGAAAGAACTGTTTGAATTCGCCGTAAAGCTGAGCTGCCAGTGTTTTGTTATGGCTTAAAACCAAAGCTGGCCTCTGTACTTTTTCCAGAACATTAGCAACGGTAAACGTTTTGCCAGAACCGGTAACACCCAGCAGAACCTGGGCATCATCGCCACGTTTTAAGCCTTCTGCCAGTTGTTTAATTGCTTCCGGCTGGTCGCCCGTGGGCTTATATTCGGAGTTTATTTTAAGTTCCATTTTCCCGACAAAAATAAGGGAATATTGTCTAGGAAAATGGAACGATCTATATTTTAGAGCCCGAAAGACGGGAAAACCATTTAATACTTAGGCCTATTCCGTGAAGGAATAAAACAAGTAATCGGCTGACAAAGATTAGGAAGATAGCGATTCAGTAAGGTTGCCATCTTCATCCACAATCACATCCCAGTTAACAAAGGCAACTCTTCCTTTTTTCAGGTAAAAATCAATCATTTCTTCTTCGTAGGACAAGCGCACTTCACCATCTTCGGTTTCTTTGTCAAAATCGAGGTAACCATTACGTTTCATTAAGTCAATCACCTCTTCTTCTGTCAAATCGATAACTTGTTCACCAAAAAGCCTTGATTCCGGATGGTCGGTTTCGATACCGGCCACAACCTGGCGGGTAAGTCCCTCAAAAAATACTGACACCCCTCTTTCCCAATAGTGCAGCAGCACGGCATTCATCTCTTCTTCGCTTTCAAAGTTGTCAACTTCTTCGGGTTCTCCTAACTCGGAAACGACCTTTTCCATGTCCATTCCAAATTTTAAATCTCCCAGGCCAACTTTAGGGATGATTTCATACGAATTAATCATTTTTTTATCGAATTGTTTTTGTTAGATAAATTTATAAAAAATTATTTTTCAATTATTATTTAAATGGCGAATCAGGTTCTTTAGCCATTTTATTAAAAACTATTTTATCCAGGAAGGAAGAAAAAAACTTGTTCAGAAGAACAGTCAGCTTTCCTTCCGTGGTCAAAACCAAAGAAGTTTTCCTGTTCTTTACAGCCTTGTAAACATGCATTGCTACTTCTTCAGCAGACATTATTTTATCTTCATTCAAAGGTGATTTACCCTGTTCCTTCCCACTTGCTACTAAAGCAGAATTCCGTATGTTAGAAGCTGTAAACCCCGGATAGGCCATTAAGACATGAAGTCCGGTTTTCAGGTTTTCTATCCGAAGGCTTTCCATAAATCCATGAATCGCAAATTTCGAGGCAGAATAGCCTGTCCTTCCCGGCAATCCTTTTATCCCGGCAACTGAGGAAACAGCTACAACACTTCCTTTGCTTTGAAGCAAATAAGGTATTGCATATTTTGTACAAAATACTGTACCCCAGAAATTTACATCCATTAGCCGCTTAATAACCGAAATGTCGGCATCATTAAACAATGCCCTCATGGAAATTCCTGCATTATTGATGAGAATATCAATTTGACCAAAATTTCTTATGGCTGAATCAATTAGATTCTTACAATCATCTTCAACCGTAACGTCAGTTTTAAGATATGCTACTTCCCCACCCAGCTTCTTAATATCTTCTGCGATTTCTTTAAGGTTAGTAGCATTTCGTGCTCCCATTACTATTTTCGAACCCTTGGCTGCAAACTCATATGCCAACGCCTTTCCTATTCCTGAACTGGCACCCGTGATTATTACGGTCTTTCCCTTCATGAACAATTATTACTTTTTTTACAATGATAGAAAAAATATAACCTTAACTGATTTCAGTTAAGAAATTTTAGCAAATCTAACTTAATTTTTAAAACTTCCTAATCTGAATATTTTTCATTGTAATTCAATTAATTATAATAGTTTTTACAAAGATTATTCATAGCAAATAGGGCGGAAAAATATTCAATATTTATAAGATCTAATGTAAACCTTAATAAAAACATATAAGCATCTTACATATAAGGAGATGTACTAAAAAGGGCCATCTCAAAAGTTGAGACGGCCCTTGTATCAAATCAAATGACAAATTTAGTTCATGAACTTATTTAAATAAGGTTTTAAAACGTTTTTATTAACTAAAATGTCCATCATTTTTAACTCTACATAGGGCTCACTAAAGAAATAATAACCGAATTGGCTTTTTTCATCAACATTCCGGGAACCAGAACTGGAATCTTTGATGAGATACCACATTTTTCCATTTTTATCTTTCATGTAACCTACCATATGCATGCCGTGGTCGTCAGTAGTAGTTCCATTTGAAAATCTGAACTGACGGGCCTCATCATTGATGTATTGTGCAGGGATGTCAAAGTCAGGGATCAAAGCAACATTAGTCTTTCTGGAAAATCCGGCTTCAGAAACATCACCACCAATGGCAATAGTATAACCTTTTTCTATAGCGTGGTTGATAATTTCCATAAAGACTTTCAAAGGAACATTGTAGTAATCCTTGCTGTGCCACCAGTTATCAGGAACCTGATATTCAACCCGATGCCAGAAAGGTTTCTGCATGTATGACAATACATCCACATAGTTATCCATGTTCAGCTTTAAGCTTTTAAAGAAAGTCTTTGGAGTGTACTCAACGCCTTTATATTCGAATTTTGTAGGCGGAACTCCCATGTAATGATTCAAAATTGATTTGGTAGTAGCCAGCACTTGTGCCAGATTCCAATCGTCAGCAGCCTTGACGTGAGCCAGGTAATTTTTCAATTCTGCAATCAATTTGGAATGGTCGTAGAACTTTTGTCCGGGCAGCAAACCGTTGTACGCTGATTCCGGCACACAACCATATTCTCTGTAAATACGAGGAACTGCATTCGCTTCCGAACCCTCTTCTACTCTGGAATTACCGAGGGTTTCAACGTAACGCGTTACTTTCGAAACGTATTCCCAGTACACGGTAAACATTTCAGAAATTTTCACGTCTTTGTTGTAAAGGCGGTGTTCTTCTGACTCAAAGAAAGATGTCGTGGAAAAGCACCAGCAGGTACCTGTATTTCCTTGAGAGATCGGCGGAAAATGCCAATAATCATGAGCCTTATAATCAGCAACTTTGTTAGGAAGATTCATCCCGGATTGGTCCATTTCAAATACCTTCTTCTGCGCCTTCGGATTTTGAGCAGCATCCCAGTGATGAACGGATTTCATAATAACATTTCTGTAAAAGTTAAGGTTCGGTTTTGCAAATACTGCCTTATCTTTGTTTTGCCCAAAACTCAAAGCTGGCAGCAGAACCATGACGAGTAGAGTGTGAAAAATCTTTTTCATAAGTTTTTAATAATTAATATTTTGAATTTATGGCTCAAATTTAGTTTTTTTCTGAAAATCTTTTGGTGGCAGGGAGAGAATTTTGTGAGTTAGATTATTCATATTTTATGATTTATTTAACTCAAAGGGAGGGATTAACTGTGTTAATCCCGCTGGGAGTGGGTTCAAAGCTAAAACACAATCTCGATACGGTCAAGAATTTTTATTTCCTAAAAAGAATTATTCATCTTTTGTTAGAGGGATTGACTCCGTTGATCCTGTTTGGGGGAGGTTCAAAGCGAAAAAACAGCCATAATTGTCCAGGGAAAAATACCGGATTACATCTGGCTGGCCACCGGCAGCCTCAACGAATTCGAACAATCCGAACTATAAATTCACAAAAAGCGAATTGTCATGGCATTTCCGGATTTAGGTGCGCTCGATATCCGGAAGAATAAAGCCTCTGAAATGGGCTTTCAAGTCGCCGTTTCAAATTTCCCGGAACATAACGCAACCTATGAACAAAAAAGTCAGCTTGGACATCGCTGATTTCCTGTAAACCAGTCCAAAACTAATCTCACATTTTTATTATTTTGTCAACTTCTTGATGCCAGTAGCTAATAGCCAGGTCCCTACAGAAAACCATCTTGTTCTATTTTCAAGCAAAAACTTATCTAAATTTGTAATTAAATTCTGTTTTCTGTCCAAAGCTATCAGGAAGGCCCTTTTAAACTTTTATTTTGGATGCAAACAAAAACATGAGGCTTATCGAAAGGCTTTCATTCAGATAAAGAGTTAATAGGAATTCAGACGTTTTGCATAAAATAAAAAACAAGTAAATCAATAATTGCAAATTTAATTTCTTGATTTAATATCCAGCACC
Source organism: uncultured Lentimicrobiaceae bacterium (assembly GCA_964529695.1). GTDB lineage: Bacteria > Bacteroidota > Bacteroidia > Bacteroidales > F082 > Sulfidibacterium. The sequence goes on along the minus strand of CAZGZO010000069.1, from coordinate 747 downwards.
ATTGAAAGTTTACATTAAAAATATGGTTTGTATCCGTTGCCAGATTGTTGTAAAGTCTGAATTGGAAAAACTTGGCTTACCTTATACTTACGTAAAAATCGGTGAAGCAAACATTAAAGGAAACGTTCTTCCTGAACAACTGGAACAATTGGATGCAGCATTGAGAAAATCAGGATTGCAATTAATGGAAAACAAAAAAAGTATATTGGTTGAAAAAGTTAAAAGTGCAATTATCGAGCTGGTGCATTACACTGACGAACCTATTAAGGTTAATCTTTCAGACTACCTCAGTGAAAAACTAAATTACGATTACACCTACCTTGCCAATCTTTTTTCTGAGGTCAAAGGCATTACCATTGAAAAGTTTTATCTGACCCATAAAATTGAAAGGGTAAAAGAGCTAATAGTTTATGATGAACTTAACCTTACTGAAATTGCATATATGATGAACTATAGCAGCGTTGCTCATCTTTCCAATCAATTTAAAAAAATTACAGGACTTACCCCCTCTCACTTTAAAGAGATTAAGAATAAAAGGCGTGACACACTTGAAAATGTGTGAATAATGTAATTACTTCCCGGAATAGTGTAATACATCTTCCTGACTATTTATAGACCTTTGAATTCGACTCCATATTAATTTTTTCAGACATTCTGGAGCATTTGGGTAAACCAATTCAGCGGTGAAGTTTAATCTGTGTTTTTCCTTTCCTTCTGCATCTGTTTTCCTTCCATTTGAAATGAGAT
>CAZGZO010000068.1:0-12559 GCA_964529695.1 uncultured Lentimicrobiaceae bacterium | reverse complement strand
GTGAAAACAAAAGAACATACAGAACAAATCATTAAGAAATTAAAACTGGATTAACATGACGACTGAAAAAGCTGACCAAAACCTGGAAAAAGAAAAGCAAAATAAACTTAAAGCCCTTGAAGCTACCCTGGGAAAACTTGAAAAAGCCTATGGTAAAGGAGCTATTATGAAGATGGGCGGAGCACCTGTTGAAAAGGTTCCTGTTATACCTACCGGCTCTCTTGGATTGGACTACGCGCTTGGCGTGGGTGGTTTTCCAAAGGGACGTGTTATTGAAATTTACGGACCGGAGTCTTCTGGAAAAACGACTCTGGCACTTCACGCTATTGCTGAAGCCCAGAAAAACGGAGGCATTGCTGCGTTTATTGATGCGGAGCATGCCTTCGATCGTTTTTATGCCAGTAAGTTGGGTGTCGATATCGAAAACCTGTTGATTTCTCAACCTGACAACGGAGAACAGGCACTTGAAATTACCGACAACCTGATTCGTTCGGGAGCTATTGACGTGATTGTTATTGACTCCGTAGCTGCTCTTACCCCGAAAAGTGAAATAGAAGGAGAGATGGGCGACTCAAAAATGGGACTGCAAGCCCGTTTGATGTCCCAGGCGTTACGTAAACTCACGGGAAATATCAGTAAAACCAATACCGTTTGTATTTTCATCAATCAGTTGCGTGAGAAAATTGGTATCATGTTCGGGAATCCTGAAACAACAACAGGTGGAAATGCGTTGAAATTTTATTCGTCAGTACGGCTTGACATTCGCCGGGTAAGTCAGATAAAAGATACCGATAGTGTTAGCGGGAACCGGGTGCGTGTAAAAGTAGTGAAAAACAAAGTGGCACCGCCTTTTAGAAAAGCAGAATTCGATATTATGTATGGTGAAGGGATTTCCAAAATTGGAGAGATAATCGATTTAGGTGTTGAAAATGAGATAATTAAAAAAAGTGGCTCTTGGTTTAGCTATGGTGAAACCAAACTGGGACAAGGTCGCGATGCAGTGAAGAACATCTTACAGGACAACCCTGAAATGATGGAAGAACTGGAACAAAAAATTATGACTGCTTTGAACGAAAAAGAAAAATAAACTTTCTCACAAAGTCAATATAAAAGACTGCCCTGAATTTTCAAGACAGTCTTTTTTGTTTTTCAAAGTTAGATATTTGAACTGTAATCTTACATATAACTCTTTTTAAGTTCGGCCAGTTCTTCAACCATTACATCTGCCTTTACTTTCAGTTCATCGTAAAGAGGGTTAATGTCTTGCATGTCCTTATTAGTGCCTTTCATTTCCATCGACTTTGCCAGGGCCTGAACTTCCGGAGCAATAAAATTTGCTACAACTCCTTTTAAACTATGTGCATTGAATCTTAACTGGTCAAAATCCTCTTGCTCAATATTTTCCTTTATGGAATTCATCCGTTCGGGATATTCATCAATGAAAATATTTATAATTTCCAGGACAACTTCTTTATCAAAATACTGGAAGTTTTCCTGAAACCGATCTTTCTCAATAATAGGCATGCTGTTTCTTTTTAAAATGTGATTTGGTCAGTTCAAAAATAAAAAAAAACAGAATGGTATTATATTTTATTATCAAACCTTTCTATTTCTATATCAGAAACCCAACAATTTTCCCCCCTGAAATACGATGAAGGAGACAATCCAAGCCAAGGTAGTTGTGTACAGTGCCATGAAAGCGGACCATTTCCATTGGCCTGATTCATTTTTGATAGCTGCAACCACTGCGATACACGGAAAATAGATTAGAACAAATACCAGAAATGCAAATGCTATTAATGGAGAATAAACCAACTTGCCTTTGTGCGGACCTCTGTTGTATACCATATGCGAGAGCCTGTAAGCCAAACCTTCGCTGTGTTTTTGACCGGCTGTCGGAGGATAAAGAACACCCATGGTTGAAACAACAACTTCTTTGGCTGCACCTCCTGCCATCAGGCTAACACCCATTTTCCAATCAAAACCCAAAGGTTTGATAATAGGTTCAATCAAATGACCAATTCGTCCCAACATCGAATTTTCCTGTTTTTTTGCGGCCAACTGAGCCTTTAATATGTTGATTTGCTGATTTTCCTGATTCTTAAGCTCGTTTACTTCTGCTTTTGAAATGCCTAGCTGATTTATTTTTTGTTGAAAGGAGGTTTCTACAAGATTTACTTTTTTCCGGAATGGTTTTTCATATTTCTTTCCTGCCGGGAAGTATCCCAGTGCCCAAATGATGAGAGACGCCAAAAGAATAATAGTTCCCATCTTTTTGAGATATTGTTCCCCTTTAAACCAAGTTTGTTTTAGAACCGCCGTCGGTCTGGGAACACGGTAGGGCGGAAGTTCCATCACAAATGGAAGTGTATTAACCTTAAACAGCGTTTTCTTGAAAATCCAGGCAATAATTCCAGCTAATATAATACCAAAAAGATAAATGCCAAATAAAATTGTCCCTTGGTAATATGGGAAAAATGCACTGATTATCAGAACATAAACCGTATAGCGGGCGCTGCATGACATAAAGGGAATTATCAACATGGTAACGAGTCGGTCGTTTTTATTTTCGATGGTCCTGGTTGCCATGATGGCGGGGACATTGCATCCAAATCCCATCAACATGGGAATGAACGACTTCCCGTGAAGCCCAATTTTATGCATGAGTTTATCTACTATAAAGGCTACTCGTGCCATATATCCGGTAGATTCCATTAAAGTGATAAAGAAGAACAGAATCAATATTTGGGGAAGAAATACTATAACGCCACCAACTCCACCTAAAATACCGTTAACCAGTAAATCGCGGAAGATACTTGCCGGCATCACCTGAATAAGAAGGTTACTTAATCCATTGACTAAGTCAGTAATCCAATTCATAGGATACTGTCCCAGTGCAAATGTTGCTTCAAACGTAACCCACATTGCCAGGAGAAATATGGGATAACTCAGGAATTTACCTGTTACAACTGTATCGATAATTCGGCTGCGCGATATTTTGTCCTCTTCCTTTTTGGGAAGGGTTAATGTCTCTTTTAAAGCACCTTCAATAAAACCGTACTTGGAATCCGTGATGATAGTTTCCATGGTTTCATTCCGGCTTTTTTCAATTGTTTCGGCTTCCTGAGCAGCTGCTTCCAGTATTTCATCCGCGTTTTTGCAATATTTTTTTACGCGTTCAGTTTCTTCCTGGTCATTTTCCAGTATTTTTAATGAAATATATCGCGGTGCAACACGGTTTGTTAGCCCTTCATTACCCGTTGAATTGATAATCGGCTGTAAATTTTTGATTGATTTTTCAATCTGATGTCCATAGTTGATATGAATGTGCCGTACAATTGGCTCGCGGTCCTCATAGACGTCAATAATTTTGTTGAAAAGCTTTCCAATTCCATTTCCTTTGGAACCTACTGTATGAACCATAGGAATTCCAAGCATTGTAGAAAGTGAGTTGACATCTAGTTTGTTGTCTGTCGCTAAAAACTCGTCCCACATGTTTAGAGCCACGACAACTTTCATATCCATATCGATAAGCTGTGTGGTAAGATACAGGTTGCGTTCCAGGTTACTTGAATCGACCACATTCAGAATTACATCCGGTAATTCATTAACAAGGTGGCTGCGTACATACAACTCTTCAGGGCTGTAGCTGGTTATTGAATAAGTCCCTGGAAGATCTACCAGTTTAAAAGTATAACCGGCATGTTTGAAAATGGCTTGTTTGGCATCGACGGTCACTCCACCATAGTTGCCAACCTTTTCGCGGGAATGCGATGCATAATTGAAGACAGTAGTTTTTCCGCTGTTCGGATTCCCCACAAGGGCAACATTGATGGTCTTGCCATGTGGGGTATTGTTTACAATTTTTAATGAAGATTCTAATTCGAATGTTCCTTGGAAATCAGGGTCAATAGCTCTGAAATCCAGTTCGGTTTTTACTTCAATGAGCGCTGCTTCACTATGCCGCAATGAGACCTCATAACCCATGATGTTATACTGGACCGGGTCTTTCATCGGGGCTTCCTTGACAACAATGACCTGCTTGCCAGTGACGAAACCCATTTCTATGATTCTTTTCCGAAAAGCTCCTCTTCCTTTTACCTTTGTGATAAAAGCTTTGTCACCACTTTTAAGTTCTGCCAGCGTCATTCCTCTAAATTTGTTGCAAAGGACAATATTTCTTCGTTTCAAGGGAATACCTATAATTAGGTATTCTTGTCTTTTTCATCATAAATTGTCCAGTGTTTGGAAAAAAGCCGGCGGCTCCTGTTCTGATTCATGTAATAAATGATGAACAACCGACATTAGGTTGGTAATACGATAACCCCAATGCGTTGCAAATAAATTTCTGCATTCACTTACGGCATTTTCTCTGGCAGCAAGTGTGTTTTTTTGATAAAGCATGATGAAGTCTTCCATGTCCTGATAGATGTCTGTGAGGTTATCTGCCAAACTGGCTTTAATGGGTTCGTTTTCAGTAATTAATTGAGGATCAATCATCCAAAATCCGTCTTTTGTTCCGAATTTCTCACGTAAAACATAAAAGGTATTTTCCCATTCTTCAGAAGTAACAAAACGCTCGTTAGCTTCCGGGTTTTGGACCGTTATTTCAGGAATGAAGGTGCCTTTCAAATACATCAAAGGACCAATTCTGTAAATAAATTCAAGAATATCCTTATCAGTTTTATTTTCCACATTTTGAATGAAATAGCAGTATTCATTGGCTATCGTCAACATTTCAATCACAGGCTTGCTGACAGTAATATCATCACTTAGGTTGGTCATCAATCAATTTTTTGCAAAAATAATGGAATTCTTGAAAGCAATTTTCTGGAAATAATAATCAGAAAACTATTCGACTTTTATAATCAAAAAAAACCGGCTTACGAAAAAGATTCCGAAGCCGGTTTATGTTTAAAGAGTCTTTTACAGATTCAACTCTTTAATAATATTGTCAATATGAACTTCAAGTTCTTGATTTACTCTTTCAAAATCTTCTTTCCGTTGTAGTTTCTTTTTCATTCCGAAATAAAATTTGATTTTCGGTTCTGTACCCGAAGGTCTGACGCTTACTTTGGAACCATCTTCCGTAAAGAACTGTAAAACATTGGATTTTGGAAGGTTAATTAAGCTTTCTTCTCCTGTTTTCATGTCTTTGCTTACAGATGTCAAATAATCTTTCACTGTGACAACCGGAGAACCACCAAGACTTTTGGGAGGCGTCGCACGAAAGTCATCCATAATCTTTTTGATTTCCTCAGCGCCGGCTTTTCCTTTTCTTACTACAGAAACCAGTTTTTCTTTATAAAAACCGAATTTCAGGTAAAGCTCTTTCAGCATTTCCATCATGGATTTTCCCTGACTGGCTGCCCACGCTGCTGTTTCGGCAATCATAGAACAGGAAATTACGGCATCTTTATCGCGAACAAAATCTCCTACCAGATAACCATAACTCTCTTCGCCGCCGCCTATAAAGGTCTGAATGCCTTCAAATCTTTTGATAATATCGGCTATGTATTTAAATCCGGTAAGTACATCATAATGTTTCACATCATATTCTTCCGCAAGGTCGGCAAGCAACTCGGAAGTAACAATGGTTTTAACAATGTATTCTTTTCCGGTAAGTTTTTGATTTTCTTTCCATTGATTTAAAAGATATAAAATCAGAAGTGATGCGGTTTGGTTTCCATTCAGCAACACATAATCGTCACCGTCTTTAACAGCCACCCCAACACGATCAGCATCCGGATCGGTAGCCAGCACAATGTCTGCCTTGATTTCCCGAGCTTCATTGATGGCCATTTCCATGGCAGCATGTTCTTCCGGATTTGGGGATTTTACTGTTGGGAAGTTTCCATCTGCAACAGCTTGTTTTGCAACGATATGTATATTTTCAAAACCAAAGGTCTCTAATGATCTTGGCACCAGCTTGATTCCGGTTCCATGCAATGGAGTATAAACAATTTTCAGGTTTTTTTGATTTTGAATGATTCCTGGAGAAAGACTTAAAGCCTTAACTTTTTCCAGGTATACTTTGTCAACTTCTTCACCAATAGTTTCAATCAAATCCGGATTACCATCAAACTTTACTTCACCTATTCCTGCAATATTATTTACTTCCTGAATGACATTTTTATCATGCGGGCTTATCAACTGTCCTCCATCATCCCAATAAGCTTTGTAGCCGTTATATTCTTTAGGGTTATGAGATGCTGTAATCATAATTCCTCCCTGGCATCCAAGATGGCGAATGGCAAACGAAAGCTCCGGAGTAGGGCGGAGGTCATCAAAAAGAAACACCTTAATACCGTTGGCTGATAAAACGTCTGCCGTTATTTGAGCAAAGTAAGGGCTGTTGTTTCTTGAATCAAAAGAAATGGCTACACTTATATCAATGTCGCTAAAATTCTTTTTTAAATAATTACTAAATCCTTGTGTAGCAGAACCTACAGTGTATTTATTCATTCTATTGGAACCCACACCCATGATGCCTCGCAATCCCCCTGTGCCAAATTCCAAATCACGGTAAAAAGCATCAGTAAACTCCTGAGGATCGTTGTTCATCATTTGACGAACGGTGTTTTTAGTTTCTTCATCGTAAGGTCCATCGAGCCAAATATTTGCTTTTTGCAGAACTTCAGGATCTATATTCGTTTTCATAAATATTATTTTTCTAATTGTTTGAGAACTACTTTCAAGCTATCAAGCCAGTAAGGGACTTGCACCTGAAAATCATTTTTAATTTTTGCCTTATTCAAAACGCTATAAAATGGCCGGGATGCTTTTACCGGAAAGTCCTTTGATTCAATGGCTTTCACTGTGCAGGAAATGCCGCTTTCGCGAAAGATCGCTTTTGCGAAGTCAAACCAACTGATTACTCCTTCGTTACTATAGTGATAAACCGATACTCCCGATTTAATCTTATCAGATGACAAAATATCCAGGATGGCTTTCGCCAGATCCCCCGCATAAGTCGGCGTACCTACTTGATCAAATACTACAGAGAGCTCTTTTCTTTCCCGACCAAGCCTGAGCATGGTTTTTACAAAATTATTTCCGTAAGAAGAATAAAGCCATGAAGTTCTGATAATCAATGCGGTATCGGAGAAGCCAAATACGGCTTTCTCACCGGCGAGTTTGGTTCTTCCGTATTCAGATGCAGGCGTAGTTGCATCAAATTCTAAATACGGTTTGTGATTCTTCCCGTCAAAAACATAATCAGTGGAAATGTGAATGAATGGGATTTCCTTTTTGGTGCAAGCTTTCGAAAGATATACCACCGTAGTGGCATTAATCAGCATGGCAGTGTCGGGTTCATCTTCAGCCTTGTCCACCGCTGTATAGGCAGCACAATTGATGCATGCCTGGAAATCTTCCTTTTCAAAAAACGTGTTTATAGCCTTTTGGTCGGTAAGATTTAGCTCGTCAACATCTGTGTAAATAAACTGAAAATCAGGATAATTTGGGGATAAGGCTTTTATTTCCGATCCCAATTGTCCATTACTGCCGGTGATTAATATTCTTTTCATAAAATTACAAACTCGAATCCGATTTTAACAATTGGTCAAAATATTCAATGGTCTTGACAAGTCCTTTTTCCAGCGGGATTTTCGGTTCCCAGTCGAGTTTTTCCTTGGCCAGGCTGATGTTTGGTTTCCGTTGCATCGGGTCATCCGATGGCAAAGGCTCGTATATGATTTTAGACTTGGATCCGGTCATTTCAATGACTTTTTCAGCAAGTTCCAGGATTGTAAATTCTCCCGGATTTCCAATATTTACAGGCCCGATAAAGTCATCACCTGAAGCCATCATTCGAACCATACCTTCAACCAGATCATCAATGTATTGGAAGCTGCGCGTTTGCTGACCATCGCCGTAAACCGTAATATTCTCACCCTTCAATGCCTGCACAATAAAATTAGAAACGACCCGTCCGTCGTGCGGATGCATATTGGGACCGTAAGTGTTAAAAATCCTGATAATCTTTATGTTAACATTGTTCTGATAATGATAATTCATAAATAATGTTTCAGAAACTCTTTTGCCTTCATCATAGCAGGAACGGCTTCCTATAGGATTTACATGCCCCCAATAATCTTCTGTCTGTGGATGCACCTGTGGATCACCATAAACTTCACTGGTTGAAGCCTGCAGGATTTTGGCACGGACCCTTTTTGCCAGCCCCAACATATTAATAGCACCCATAACTGATGTTTTGACAGTTTTGATGGGATTATATTGATAATGTATCGGAGAGGCAGGGCAAGCCAGATTATAAATTTCATCAACTTCAACGAAAAACGGACTTGTGACGTCGTGCCTGACCACCTCAAAATATGGATTTCCCATCAAGGGAACTATATTTCTTTTTTGCCCGGTGAAATAATTATCTAAAGAGATGACCTCATTTCCTTCCTTAATCAGGCGTTCGCAAAGATGTGAACCGATAAATCCGGCACCGCCGGTTACAAGTATACGTTTCATTTCAGAAGTTTTAATAAAAAATGTAGCAGCCTAATGGGGCTGCTATCTGTAGTTGTATCTATTTCTTACCTTCCAATTCCAAAATAATCAAAGCCAATAGAAGATAATTCTTCCGGCTCATAAATATTCCGTCCGTCGAAAATAACCTTTTGTTTCAGTAGCTTTTCAATTACTTTAAAGTTGGGAAATTTAAATTCCGGCCATTCTGTGATGACAAATAAACCATCCGTATCAATGAGTGCTTCATATTGATCATCCACAAAAGTAACAGCGCTGTCAAGAATCCTTTTTGCTTCATCCATAGCAACCGGATCGTAAGCTTTAACTGAGGCTCCAGCTTCCAGTAATTTCCTGATTATGACTAATGAAGGGGCTTCTCTCATGTCGTCTGTCTGGGGTTTAAATGAAAGGCCCCAAACAGAAAACGTTTTGCCTTTCAGATCGCCTTTGAAATATTTGAATGCTTTGGAAAATAACAGTGACTTTTGCCGCTCATTGACATTTTCTACCGCTTTTAGTACTTCCATACTGTAGCCCACCGAGTCTGCTGTACTAATTAAAGCTTTTACATCTTTTGGGAAGCAGGAACCACCATATCCGGCACCAGGATAGATAAAGTAAGGTCCGATTCTCCTGTCAGAGCCAATACCTTTTCTTACCGCAGTAACGTCAGCGCCAACAATCTCACAGAGGTTAGCAATGTCGTTGATAAAACTAATTTTTGTTGCCAGCAAGGAGTTGGCAGCATATTTTGTCATCTCAGCGGAGACAATATCCATAAAAATCACTGGATGGCCGTTCATTACGAACGGTTTGTATAGCCGCTCCATAATTTTTTGAGCTTTTTCAGAATCCACACCTACCACAATACGGTCAGGTTTCAGGAAATCATCCACGGCAGCGCCTTCTTTTAGAAATTCAGGGTTTGAAGCTACGTCAAAAGGAATGTCAACTCCTCTTTTGTCGAGTTCATCCTGAATGGCTTTTCTTACTTTTTCTGCAGTTCCGACTGGGACCGTGCTTTTGGTCACCATCAGAAGATAGTCCTGCATGTTTTGTCCGACTTCACGAGCAACTTGCAAAACATATTGTAAATCAGCGCTTCCATCTTCGTCGGGAGGTGTTCCGACAGCACCAAAAACTACGTTTACACCTTCAAGGTTTTCAGCAAGTTTGGTGCTGAAATGTAAACGATCTTTTTCAACATTTCTCTTTACCAGTTCTTCCAGTCCTGGTTCGTAAATTGGAATAATTCCTTTGTTTAAATTTTCAATCTTTTTTTGGTCAATATCTACGCAGGTTACGTCAATACCAACTTCCGAAAAACAGGCTCCTGTAACCAATCCAACATAGCCTGTTCCCACCATCGTAATTTTCATATGTGAATTTTTAAAATGTGTCCAAATTTAGGAAATTAACCAAGACCCTTCTGAAAAAAATCAATCGATTTTATAGGTTAGACCTATCCCCAACGATTCTTTAAATTGAAGAGCAGTATGCTCGGAAACTAAGGTGTTGATTCCACCGATATCCTGATAGGTGGGAAATAATACTTTTGGATCATATTTGAATTGGAAAAAGAACACAGTCGCCATATACTGATTGATTTTAAAGGTAACATTGTTTTCCCAGTCTAAATCCATTTCCCATCGCTTGTCTGATTCCGGCTCAAGATAGTTGTTGTAAAGATTGAAGTTTGTTTTATAATGGACATTATCCATCAATTTTACTTTGTAAGTGCACAAAAAATTGATGCCTAACAATCCCAAATAATTTTTTCCTGGTATTATAATATTTCCCAAACTATCAGAAACTGCTTTTTTTACGCCATAGGCGCCTTGGTTAGCCAGTTTTTGATTCAGAACAACAGTCATTTTCCCCGCAAGGGGACTCAAGAACATTTGAAAATTTTTACTCGAGTAATTAAATCCCACTGAGACGGTTAAATAAGCCGGTGACATGAAAGCAGAAACTAAATCAGTATCATCGGGATAATTATAGCCATTGGTAAACTGAGACTTAAAGAGTGTCATTCCTGCGAAGTCCCATTTCTTAGAAATTTTGCGACCTGCAGAAAAAGAGAAGTCAAGTTTATCATCAGTTTTCTCAATATCTCTGTTAATGTAACCTGCTACACCATAGGCCAAATGAGCCTGATGTTCAAAGGTGAATTTCCTTTTATGATACTTCAAATGGTAATCAGCTGTTGCTCTACCAGCAATAGAACTTTTTCCACCTGTTGCCCAGTGCGAAAAAGCCATCTGGTTCATAATTAGACTATATTTCCCCTTATAGCTCCATGGTTTAGAGTTTGTTGTATCAGCGCATTCTTTATTTCCTGCCCAGGCATAAACACAAGGGAAAGCTGCCAGTAGTACAATCAGTAGCATTTTTTTCATTTCACACACAAATTAATTAGTAGTTTAACATAAATCAATTCACTTATAAGGGTTATTACACAAACATAAGTCCTGATGTTTTTACCAGGACTTATGTTAAATTATTTGTTGTTAAAGTCCTTTATTTTAACCATTTATCAAGCCATTGAAAGAAGACCCTTTGCCATAAAATACCATTCTGCGGATGCAGTACCCAATGGCTCTCATTCGGGAAATACAGAAATTCAGCAGGGACTTTTCTTAATACGGCTGCATCAAATGCTTCCATTCCCTGAGTTACCGGAATTCTATAATCTTTCTGGCTGTGGATGACCAGAATGGGCGTATTCCAGTTCTGAACAAAGTTAGAAGGTGAATTTGCATAACTTCTTTGGGCAATTTTGTTCTTCTTATCCCAGTAAGGACCTCCCAAATCATGATTTACAAACCACATTTCATCTGTTTCCAAATACATAGCCTTCATATCAAAGAAACCATCGTGCGCAATCAGGGCTTTGAAGCGGTTGCCTGTATGACCTGCAATCCAGTAAATAGAAAAACCGCCGTACGAAGCACCCACAGCTCCTAGTCTGTTGGCATCTACGTAAGGTTCTTTCTTTAATGAGTCAATAGCACTGAAATAGTCTTTCATATTCTGACCGCCATAATCACCGCTGATTTCTTCGTTCCATTTTGTGCCGAAGCCCGGCAGACCACGACGATTAGGAGCTACGATGATATATCCATTGGCAGCCATAATCTGGAAATTCCAACGGTAGGACCACCACTGACTGATGGTTTCCTGTGTACCACCTTCGCAATAAAGCAAAGCAGGATATTTTTTGTTTGGATTGAAATGCGGTGGATAAATGACCCAGACAAGTTCGCGTTTGTTGTCGGTGGTTTTTACCCAGAACTTTTTCACTTGTCCCATTTTCAGCTGACTGAGCAGAGATTTATTCGTGAATGTGACTTGTCTGGCTTTACCGTTTTCAGCATTCACAGCATATGCTTCAATAGGCATTGACATGCTCATGCGTGTTGCATAAATAGTTTTGCCTGCTGGAATAATGGAAGCATAATCATGAACGCCTTCAGTGAGTTTGTTAATTTTTCCACCTTTCACATCCAGTCTGTAAATCTCATCTGTTGCATGCCAGTCACTGATGAAATAAATGGATTTTCCATCTTTTGACCACGCAATATTGTTGACATTCTGGTCAAAGCCTTTGGAGTAATTAGTTTTCTTTCCGTTTGCCAGGTTCATCACAAACAGACGATTCTTATCTGATTCATAACCATCCGTTTTCATGCTTTCCCATGCCAGATATTTTCCATCAGGAGAAAAGTTAGGATTGATATCATAACCCATCATACCTTGGGTCATATCTGTTGTTTTCTTTGTTTTTACATTGTAAAAGTAAATATCTGAATTTGTGGAGAGTGTGTATGCTAAACCTTTTAATTTTTTACAGGTATAAGCAATAATTTTCGAATCAGGTGACCAGTTAATTTGTTCCATACCACCGAATGGTTTCAAAGGGCTGCTGTAATAAGGTTCGCCCTTCATGATGTCAGTAACATGGCTGATAGTTCCATTACCGTAGTTTGCAACAAAAACATGGCTATAAGAATCAACCCAGGTGTCCCAGTGGCGGTACATCAAATCTGTCATGATTCTTGCTGTAGTTTTAGGA
>CAZGZO010000067.1:0-12656 GCA_964529695.1 uncultured Lentimicrobiaceae bacterium | reverse complement strand
GATTTTAATCCAAAGTAAAATTCATGGCAATCATAAATTCTGTTCTTAATTGGCTTGTTAGGAAGCGCATGCACCAGATTGAATATTTTAAGGCGTTTCCCCATGAGGTGCAGAATGACTTGTTTTTGCATTTAATTACTTATGCCGAGGACACAGAATGGGGTTTAAAATATGATTACCGAACCATAAAAAATTTCGAAACATTTCGTGAGAGGGTCCCCGTCAGTACTTATGAAGATTTAATGCCCATTATAGAGCGGTTGAAGAAGGGAGAGCAAAACCTGCTCTGGCCTGGGGAAGTAAAGTGGTTTGCCAAATCGTCCGGAACATCCGGGAGTAAAAGCAAGTTTATCCCAATCAGCCGTTTCACACTAGAAGAGTGTCATTATAAAGCAGGAAAAGATGTGTTGACACTTTATCTGAATAATTTTCCTGAATCGGAAGTGTTTTATGGTAAAGGCTTGCTAATGGGTGGCAGCCAGAATATTCAGGAGGTAAGCAACAGCTCTTATTATGAAGGTGACCTTTCGGCAATTTTGATTCACAACATGCCCTATTGGTCGCAGATTTTAAGAACGCCTTCCCAATCCATTGCTTTGATGGATGAATGGGAAAGTAAATTGACGTTGATGGCAGAGTCAACTATGAATCATCATGTTACGAGTATATCCGGGGTGCCTTCCTGGACGCTGGTTTTGCTGAACAGAATCCTGGAATTATCCGGTAAAAAATATATTACAGAAGTTTGGCCGGACCTTGAAGTATTTTTTCACGGAGGCGTGAGTTTTGCACCTTACCGTGATCAGTATTTGTCGTTAATTCCTAAAGAGGACATGCATTATTTCGAGACTTATAATGCTTCGGAAGGATTCTTCGCTATACAAGATCGGCCCAACGTGTCGGATATGTTGCTCATGCTCGATTATGGTATTTTTTACGAGTTTGTTAAGGCTGAAGAAATAGGTAAACGCTTCCCGCAATCCTATACGCTTGAAGAAGTCGAGCTTGGGGTTAATTATGCTATGATTATTTCCACCAATTCGGGCCTTTGGCGTTACGTGATAGGAGACACAGTTCAGTTCACATCTTTAAAGCCTTACCGTATTCAGGTTACCGGAAGAACAAAGAATTTTATTAATATTGTGGGAGAGGAGTTAATGGTGGATAATGCTGAAAAAGCACTTTCCACGGCCGCATCAAAAACCCATGCAAAGGTACGTGATTATACGGCTGCCCCGCTTTATGAAGGGGATGCTATCAGGCATGAGTGGCTAATAGAATTTTCAACACCACCAAGTGATTTAGAATCTTTTGCAAAAATCTTTGATGAAACCTTAAAGAGTCTGAATTCTGATTATGAAGCCAAAAGATATCATGATTTGGTGTTAAAACCTCCATTGATTCGGGCGCTGGAAGAAGGAAGCTTTTATAGCTGGCTTAAAAGAAACAATAAGTTGGGAGGGCAACACAAAGTTCCCAGGTTGATGAATCAAAGGGGAATTGTGGATGATATTTTGAAACACAGCAACTTAGTAATAGATAATTTTAACTTAAAAATCCAATAGAATGCATTTAGCAATAGCAGGTAATATAGGCTCAGGAAAGACAACTCTTACCAGAGTTTTGGCCAAGCATTACGGCTGGAAAGCTCTTTTTGAAGATGTCGAAAACAACCCTTATTTGCAAAGTTTTTATGATGACATGCAGCGCTGGTCTTTCAATCTGCAGGTTTACTTTTTGAATAGCCGCTTCAGACAGGTTGTCGAAATCAGACGTAGTGGAAAAAATGTCATCCAGGATCGCAGTATATATGAAGATGCTTATATTTTTGCGCCAAACCTTCACAGTATGAATTTGATGTCAACGCGGGACTTTGAAAATTATATCTCGTTGTTTGAACTGATGAGCTCTTTTATTCAACCGCCTGACCTGCTCATTTATTTGCGTGCTTCTGTTCCCACTTTGGTAGAGCAAATTCAGAAACGGGGTCGTGAATATGAGGAATCTATCCGTATAGATTACCTGAAATTGCTTAATGAAAGGTATGAAGCCTGGATTAACAATTATAAATCGGGCAAGCTACTATTTATTAATGTGGACAGCATGGATTTTACCAATCCTGAAGATGTCAGTATTGTCATCGAAAAAATTGATGCTGAAATTAACGGATTGTTTTAACATTTTATGAAATGAAGGTCCTCGGAGTTATCCCGTCTCGCTATCAGTCAACCCGTTTTCCAGGGAAACCACTGGCTGACATTATGGGTAAAAGCATGATTTTTAGGGTTCATGAGCAGGCTTCAAAGTCTGAGCTTATCAATGAGTTGGTTGTGGCTACTGATGATGAGCGCATCGCCAATCATGTAAAGAGCTTTGACGGACAAGTAATGATGACTTCTGGGAATCATGAAAACGGAACTTCACGGTGCCTCGAAGTTTTGGAGTCCTTAAATAAACTGGGAAAAGAATTTGATGTGGTAGTGAATATTCAGGGTGATGAACCGTTTATTCAGCCAGCACAAATCGACCAGATTATTAGTCTTTTCGCTGATGGGGAAACAGAAATTGCAAGCCTTGCTTCCAGAATTAGAGAAAAAGGAGACCTTTTTGACCCGAATGTGGTTAAGATTGTGATGGATCCCAAAGGGCGTGCCCTGTATTTTAGCAGACAAACCATTCCTTTTGTCAGAGATTTTGAGCCTGAAGCATGGTTGGATGAAAATACGTTTTATAAACATATCGGAATTTATGCTTATAAGTCTAGTATTCTTAAGAAAATCAATTCTTTAGAGGCTACATCTTTGGAAAAAACTGAAAAACTTGAACAGCTTCGTTGGCTTGAAAATAACCTGGTAATCCGGCTTGGAATTACCGACTATAAAGGTGTCGGAATTGATACACCGGAAGACATCACAAAACTTATCAACAATGCTTGCGATTAACCTGAACTGTCCGTAAATTAGCGATGTCATTATTTTCCTCTTAAATTAGCTGATATGAAGATAGCAAAATACGTTGGCGACTTACTGTATAACTATGAATGTGTGGTTATTCCTGGATTGGGAGGATTTCTGACTAATGATAAACCAGCATCCATCAACTCCGCTTCTAATCTTTTCAAACCACCATTTAAACAGATTTTTTTCAATGCTTTTTTGAAAACCAATGACGGCCTGTTAGTAAATTATGTGGCCCGGGAAGAAGGTTTGGAGTACAAAGAGGCAAAAGAACAGGTCGATCGCTTTGTTTTGATGTGTGACAATGCGTTGAAAGAAGGCAAAAGAATTAATTTCCATCGAATTGGTCATTTGTATCTAAATAGTAATCAGCAAATTTCATTTGAACAGGATAACTCTGTAAATTATAATGCTGATGCTTTTGGTCTGACCAGTTTTATCTCGCCTGCTGTTTATAAGCAAACTCCGGAGGAAAAATTAAGAGAAAAAGTTGCAACTGCGCCACAGCCTAAAAATGACAAGGTTCCACCCAGTTTGCAAGAGAACAAGAAAAAAGAACAAGAAACTGTACAAGAGCAGAACCCTACAAGAGTAAAAACCCGTCTCATTGCCAGTAAAAGAAGATCGCCTTATCGCACGCAAATGACTGTCGTGGCGGTCATGGTTCTGGCCATGGTTGTGGGATGGGGATTTATAAATAAAACAACGGTGAAGAAATATTACAGTAATTATTCATCGGTGATCCCATTGTTTTATTCATCACCAAATACCTATTTGGTTGATAATATGAACCACAAACCCATGTCGAAAATCGGGCAGAGTAAGACCGGACTTTGGATTGTTTCTTTGTTTAAAAAAATGGAGAATTCTTCAAGTGCTAAACCAGTTGTCAAGATGAAAAATAAGGGAGCTTCTACTGCTTCTGAATCTTTAATTAGCAAACCATCAGAGACAAAATCAAACCCGAAAGTCGATAGTAAAATTGTCAAAAAAACTGTAGAAACTTCTACCAAGACTGTTGCCTCAAGTAAGAAACCGGCACCAAATAATGCTGACCCAACGGAGAAAAAAGAGATAAAAACTCCGGTTACTGCTTCGAATAATAGAAGTGAAAGCCGGTTTTCTACCGAAAGTGGCCATATTTTTATTATTGCTGGTGCTTTTAGAGACAAGACTAATGCTGAAAATCTGATACATAAACTTCGTTTGAAGGGTTATCCGGCTGTTGAAGCAGGATTTACTAAGTCTGGTTTGTTAAGGGTTGCATTTGGACAGTTTGATAACAAGGTAAAAGCTGAGCAAAAACTAATTGCAATTAGAAATGACGAGAACCCTTCGGCATGGATCTTCGAGAATTAATAAAAAACTTTTAGGGTTTGGGAAGAAAGAATAAGCTCCAGCGGTTTGCAGAAAATCGCACTTTCAACAATTTATTCCAATATTCTTACGAGGAAATTATCAAAGGCTTCCCTTACAAAGGGAAATGGAATGAGTTTTTTGGAAATAACAACAGAATTGTATTGGAGCTGGGATGCGGAAAGGGAGAATATACCATAGGTCTTGCCCGGAAATATCCCGATGTTAATTTTATTGGTGTTGATATTAAGGGTGCGCGAATGTGGAGAGGTTTGAAAACTTCACAGGAAGAGGGGCTTAAAAATGTGGCATTTATCCGCACACGCATTAATCTTATTGAATATTTTTTTAACGAAAAGGAAGTTGATGAGATTTGGATAACCTTCCCCGATCCGCAGGTAAAAGAAAGTAGGGAAAGGAAGCGATTGACTTCGCAGAATTTTCTGAGACAGTATAGCAAATTTCTTAAACCTGAAGGTATAATTCATCTTAAAACCGATGGGTTATTATTGTACGATTATACACGGGAAGTTGTTGAACAGGAGGGGCATATACTTTTGTATGCCAATGAGAATATCTATGGTTCGGATGACCTGAAAAATGAGGTCACCGGCATACAAACATTTTATGAACAAAAATGGCTTTCCAATCAAACGAGAATAAAATATCTTGAATTCAGATTGAATCCTAAGATGTTCAAAGCTAATAAAAGCTAAGATGGATAAGAATGCTGGTTTTTTTAAAAAGGTTTATGAGGTTGTGGGCCAAGTCCCTTACGGAAGAGTTACTACCTATGGAGCCATTGCGGCTTATCTGGGAAGCAAAGGGTCAGCACGGATGGTAGGCTGGGCCTTGAACAGTTCAAGGTATAGCGTGGTCAGTATTCCGGCACATCGTGTTGTTAATCAGGCGGGACTGTTGACGGGGAAGAAGCATTTTGGCGGACCTGATACTATGCAAGAGCTTTTGAAAAGTGAAGGAATTTCCGTAGAAAACAATAAGATTGTCAATATGGATCGTTATTTTTGGGATCCCGCAAATGAGCTACGTGATTTCTAAAGCCAGGAAAATTATTGAAAATTTGCAAGAAGTTATAAATTTGACTTCTGAAATGGTGATAATCAATTTTTTAAGATATATTTTATTTTAAAACCAAGCAATTCTCTTATTTTCGCAAAAACAAATTTTTATGAACGAAGGACTGGTTGTCATTCCCACCTATAATGAGAAGGAAAATATCGAAGATATTCTTCGTGTTGTTTTTTCGTTGGAAGTGCATTTTGATGTTCTGGTTGTAGAAGATAACAGCCCTGATGGAACTGGAACTATCGTCAAGAAGCTGATAAAAGAATTTCCTAACAGGCTTTTTATTTTGGAAAGAGCAGGAAAGGGTGGATTAGGAACGGCATATATTGCCGGTTTTAAATGGGCACTTGAAAGAGATTATCAGTATATCTTTGAGATGGATGCCGACTTTTCGCACGACCCAAGAGATTTGGTGAGGTTATATGAAGCTTCACAGTCATCAGGTGTAGATGCAGCAATTGGGTCGCGTTATATAAAAGGGGTTAATGTTGTAAACTGGCCTATGGGCAGGGTATTGATGTCTTATTTTGCTTCCTCGTATGTCCGCTTTGTTACGCGGCTTAAAATTATGGATACGACAGCCGGATTTATGTGTTGGACCAGAAATGTGCTGGAAACTATCGATCTGGATAGAATTAAATTTGTAGGCTACGCATTCCAGATTGAGATGAAATATACTGCTGTAAAACTCGGATTTAATATAGTAGAGGTTCCCATTATTTTTACAGATCGTACAAGAGGCGAGTCAAAGATGAATAAGACTATTTTCAGGGAGGCTATCTTTGGCGTTATCAATTTGAGAAAAAAAGGCCTTTTTGGAGGAATCAAACCAAGAAAAACAAAAACGAAAGCAAATGGCTGATAAGTATATAATTAAAGGAGCGACCATTGTAAACGAAGGAAAATCCTTTACAGGCGATGTTCATCTGAATAACGGTATTATAGAAAAGATTCAGAAGGGCTCTGTTTCTGACCCTTTATCAGTCGATTATAAGGTTGTTTCAGCCGAAGGAAAATATTTGTTTCCTGGTGTGATAGATGATCAGGTTCATTTTCGTGAGCCTGGTTTGGAATATAAAGCCGAAATTTATACTGAAAGCAGAGCAGCTGTAGCCGGAGGGATTACCAGTTTCATGGAAATGCCCAACACCAAACCGCCGGCACTTACTCAGGAACTTCTTGAAGATAAATATAAGTTGGGAAAGGACAAATCTCTGGCCAACTTTTCGTTTTATATGGGTGCTTCCAATGATAATTTGGAAGAGGTTCTGAAAACAGACCCTGCAAAGGTTTGCGGACTCAAAGTTTTTATGGGATCATCTACTGGCAATATGCTTGTGGATGATGAAGAAGTGCTGGACCAAATCTTTTCAAAAGTACACATGCTCATTGCAACCCATTGTGAAGATGAACAGACTGTAAGAGCAAATAATGAAGCCTTTTATAAAAAGTATGGTTTAGAGGGTACAGTGGCGTTGCATCCGCAAATCCGTTCGGCGGCGGCATGTTATCTTTCTTCCTCAAAAGCTGTTCGGCTGGCCAGGAAACATGGTTCGAGATTGCATATTTTGCATCTTTCCACTGCAAAGGAAATGGAATTGTTTGATAAAGATATTCCTTTGGCAGAGAAGAAAATAACTGCTGAGGCCTGTGTCCATCATTTATGGTTTTCTGAGGAAGATTATGAGAGAAAAGGCAACCGGATTAAATGGAATCCCGCGATTAAGAAAAAATCGGATCAGGAAGCTGTTTTTGCAGCATTATTGAGTGGGAAAATTGATGTTATTGCAACAGATCATGCCCCTCACACATTAGAGGAAAAGGAGCGACCTTATTTCAAAGCTCCATCAGGTGGTCCATTGGTACAACATGCATTAGTTGCCATGCTTGAATTGGTAAAACAAGGTAAGATTACTGTAGAACAGGTGGTTGAAAAGATGTGTCATAATCCGGCAATCCTTTTCCAAGTGAAGAAAAGAGGCTTCATCCGAGAAGGTTATTTTGCTGATCTGGTTCTCGTGGATATGAACAAGTCCTGGGAAGTGAAAAAAGATAATATTCTATACAAATGTGGTTGGTCACCTTTTGAAGGCGATACATTTAGCACCAGCGTAGAGAAAACATTTGTAAATGGAAATCTGGTTTATGACCAGGGACAATTCCATGAAGGAATTAATGGTCAACGCCTCGAGTTTGACCGATAGTGAATTTCTTATGAAACCTTAAAATTATCTGATATTTTTTTGTTTCCGTGCTAACCAACTGATATAATAAAAAAGGGCCGAATTTTCGGCCCTTTTTTATGTAATTAAAAGTTGGGGAATTCCCCAACTTTTTTTATAGAATTATCTAACTAATTCTTTGTTACGGTGCAATGTGGTGTACCACTCAAGAACAGTTGGATTGTGTAATTACCAGCTGTTGCAATAGAAAGGTTACCACCATCTTGAGTCAGGTCGGTGGTTGTGCCTCCTAAATTAACAGTCCAGGCATCATTGGCCCTAAATTTATAAGAACCAGCAACCAAATCCACTGTAACGGTCATACATTGATTTGTAGCATCCCATGTCATTGGCGTACTCGTGCCCCATCCGCCGGGCGTTGCATCACCGATGAGTCCCCAACGGTTTGCCGAGTATGTATATGCATTTGGATGACTTAAATCAAGAGTTATGTAATAGTCTCCGTCAACAGTCACAGGAATATTTCCACCGCCGGCTTGCAAGGTTCCGTCAGCGTTGTCGCTACCGTAGTTGATGTTCCAATCTGATGTTCCCCTGAATTTGAATGAACCTCCTGATGTCAGGTGAAGGGCGAGATGGAATGTTCCGCTTGTTGCATCATAAACCATATCTGTCTGACTACCCCAACCTGTAGGTGTAGCGTCACCAATAACACCCCAGGTTGTTTTTATCAGGGTATAGGTCATTGTCTTTTGGTTGGCTCTAATCAGGTAATAACCATCGGAAGGAACTGTAATGTTATTTCCTGGATTAGCTAGTTTACCAGTGTTGGTTCCGTCGTCACCAAAAGTATATGGATCTTTCCAACTATGGTCTGTAGTCAGCTTGATTCCACCTGCCTTTAACCAAACGTAACCTTCAGCTTCACCATTACTGGTCGGTGTTGAAATGATATACTTGGCGGCGTCACTGTTATCCCAGCCATTGTAGTCGCCAACAACCCAGAATTTGGTAATATCTGCCAGCGTTGTGAATGAGATATCATTGCCATAACCAACACCTGCACTGTTTATTGCATAAGCACGGACGTGATATGTTGTGTTCTTAGTTAGTCCGGTTATTGTGTCAGAATAAACTGTATCAGATGGATTAACAATCTTGTTATCGTTAATGGTTGGGTCAGCACTCGTGCTCCACACAATACCGTGTTCAGTAATTGTGCCACCACCATCATAGGTTACGGAATCTCCTGAAACTGCTGATGTTTTTGTTATGTCAGTTACAGGTTGTGTAGTTACTTGCGGAAAGTCAACTAAAGTTTTGAATGAAACCTCAGGACCATAACCCGTACCTGCGCTGTTGGTAGCGTAAGCTCGAACATAGTAAGTCGTATTACCTTTTAACCCAGTGAGTTTACTGGCAAAGGTACCCGTTCCTTTTCCGTCTACAGTTTTATTGTCGGAAGTAGTCGGGTTATGACTGGTACCAAAGCAAACACCGCGTGCGGTAACAGTGGCTCCACCACCGATAGTAACATTTCCCCCACCAACGGCTGAATTACCCGTAATAGAGTCGGCGTTAATTGTATCCGTTGTAAGCGTAGGAACAACCGGAAGGGTGGTCAAAGAATATTCTTCACCGTAAATGGGTCCGGTTGAGGTTACTGCAAAAGCACGAACATAGTATTTGGTTGCATAATGCAATCCTGAGAGCACAACATGAAATGTTGCTTTTGAATGATCTCCTTGATACAAAACTTTATTATTATCAACAGTAGGGTGTGCAGTTGTGTCGTAACATACACCTTCTGACTGGAATCCACTTCCCTGTGCAATTACAAATCCTACAACAGTAGCTGAATCTGAGGTAACACTTAGTACCTGTGAAGTAGAAAGTTTAGGAGATAATCTTACTTCTGAGTTCTTTTTTGTACAAGCCACGGAAAATATAGAGGCTAAAAAAAGAACAGCTATTATATTAAAAATTGATTGTCTTTTCATAATTCTTCTAATTATTTTTTGTGATAGTGGCTTTATATGTAGAAGTGCCTATGGATAAGGTTATTGTATAGTTCCCTGCTGCAGCAACCGGGATGTTTTGACTTCCGCTATCATTCCATAAATTATCAAGCGTATATTGTGGATGACTAGCATCACCAAGTCCTAGGTTAATTCCATTACCCCAGCCGCCATTTAATCTGAACTTAAAGCTACCAGCCGTCAGGTCGATGGTGATTGACCAGAGATCGGTTTGAGGATCATAATCCATCATTTCATCAGTAGCCCATCCCTGAGCAGCATCACCAATTATACTAATCATATATGGATCCGTTTTGTATGTCAGGGCTTTTATGTTTGCAGACAGGTTATACCAACCTGCAATACCTGATGCTACAATTCCGTTACCACCATCTGCAACAAGAGCAGTGCTGCTACCGGCACCATACGTAGTATCATTATCCGGGTCATGCAACTTAAATGGCTTAGCAGGATCAAGTTTTACCATACCGGTATAAGAACCATCTCCGAGAGCAGAAACAATTTTCTGTGTCATTCCGGAACCAATAAGATCAAGACGAGGCAATCCATAGATAGTTACATCGGCATTCTTAGTTTTAGATGAATATTGAAACAGGTTTGTCCCTGTTCCCGGGGCCCCAGTTCCAGCATCAACAGCAAGAACCGCTCTGATGCGAAAATCTATTGAAGAAACAGTATCTGCTGGGAATTTTTTTAGAAGAATACTATTCAAATCGCTTATAGTAATTTTCATAGCTTTATCAAAGTCGCTATGCATAATACTGATAGGATTCGCAAATTTGTCGCCTGCAGGGCAAGCTTCCAAATAATAGATTGCTGAAGCCTGAAATCCCGGATTAACAGCAGAACCTTTGAAAGTCAGGGTATCTGTTCCATTAGCCCGTTCCAATGTCAGGTTAGGCATTGAAGTTATTTCAGGAGCTATTGGGTTGGCCATCATTTTAGTCAATTCTTGTTTTTGGCAAGAAGAGAAAAGGCCTACCATCAAAAGCAGTGATATTAAATATTTTATTTTTACTTTCATGATTATGTTTTTTTATTAAGTATTAATAACCAGGATTTTGATGAATATTGGGATTGGAGGATACTTCATCACCAGGAATTGGGAACAGGTTCCTATAGCTGTCCGTAGCAATGCCATTTTCAGCACCACCTTTCCATTGCCAGTTGTAAGTACCATTAGTAAACTGTCCAAAACGGATCAGGTCAGTACGTCTGTGACCTTCATAGTAGAATTCGCGTCCCAGTTCGTTTAGTAAGAAATGGGCAGTAAGTTGTGAAGTAGTAATATCACCTGAAGTTCCTCCAAATGCGCGTTCGCGAACCACATTAATGTCCTGTACGGCACCCGTCATATCCCCAGTTCTAAATTCTGCTTCAGCTCTCATCAAATAGGCATCTGCCAATCTGAAAATCGGATAGTTGGTGCAGGCATAAGCTGAATTGTAATCTGCCGGTTTAGTACCATCATGATTCAAAGCAGTGAACTTATATACGCCTATACCATAGTCTCCGCTTGAAGACGGGCTCGGAATATCCGGGCTCTTTTTGGACCTTAAGAAAACTCGTTTGTCTGGGCACTTTGCAAAGATTGTATCAGTACTGTAAGGAACGTTTCCACCATAAATGGCAGCCGTATCCATCATTACATTCAGGAAGTTCCTTCTGGCACGGTTACCATTCCAGTTTGTGTTTGTTGTTAAACCAACATATTGTTCAGCCGGGAGATAAGTGGCATCACAACTGGATTCCATAATAAAAGTAGTTCCAATATAACCCTGTGTGTGTAAACCATCTTGTGACCAGGCAAAGATCATTTCAGGATCCGTTGGGTAATCATTATCAGCACTAAAATTCTGACGATAATCGGTGGCCAGTTTATAAGCGCCGCTATTGATGACTTGACTTGCGTAATAAGCACAGCTATCCCATTTGGCGGTTCCTGTATAAACCTCGGCGTTCTGATATATTTTTGCTAACAGCATCCAATCAGCACCCTGATCAGCCCTTGGGAAAGAAAATCCAGGTTTACCAAGTTCAGGTTCAATGGCTTTCAATTCGGAGACTATGTAACTGAATAGTTTCTTCCGGGCCACTTTTACATCAGGATCAAGTTGCTTTGGATAAAATTTACCAACTTGATCTTTTTCTGTGGTGAATGGTGGATTGCCAAACAAATCCATATCCCAGTAATATGCCAAAGCTCTCAAGAAACGAGCTTCAGCTCTGTATCTAACAACATTAGGATCTTTATTTCCCGTTGTGTTTCTGATAAATTCATTTGCATAAGTGATACTCAATCCTAACCGCTGATATACAGCTGTAAGGAATGGATTGGTAGGGCTCCATGTCTGGGTGTTTAGATCAGCAATACCTATATCGCCCCATGCGCAGATGGCTTCATCTGTGGTAATCTCCTGAAGATTCCATAAAGCCCTCATTGTAGTAAAAAAGTTGGGGTCAGAGGCACTAATGTCAGGGCTATCATTGTCCTGTCCAGAGATTATGAAGCTAGCATAAATTTTTGCCAGATCTTCTTTCATATATGCCGGATTACTTCCCAGGTTCGAAGACAAAATTGTGTTGGGATCACTGGGAGTAACATTTAGGTCTTTCACACATGATGTAATCATCACCGTGGAAAGAAGAAATATTCCTATTAATATTATCTTTTTCATTTCTGTTCTACTTTAAAATTTTTAATATGATATTCTTACTCCTAACACAAATGAACGTGCTCTGGGATAGAAACCGTTATCAACTCCTGGCGAAGTACCGTCAAGCGGAACCTCCGGGTCCAGACCTTTGTATTTAGTTATGGTAAACACGTTCTGAACCGTGAAACCAATGTGAGCACTCATATTATGGGGCAGTTTATTAAATTCATACCCGATGCTCAGGTTATCCATCTTAAAGAAGGAAGCGTTTTGTACGAAATAGTCACTTGAGAATTGACGTTTTACAAAATTTGTGCTGCTAAGTTGTGTAGGCATATTCTTCCAGTATCCAATCTGGTACATCTGGTCGTAAGAAGC
>CAZGZO010000066.1:0-12718 GCA_964529695.1 uncultured Lentimicrobiaceae bacterium | reverse complement strand
TCTTACGCATTCGTTCTGTTTACGGAGCATTGGTTTTTGCCAATTTCAGTGTGCTGTGGACCAGTCTTACTTTTTTGCTGGCCGGACCTCCTTACAAGTATTCTGATGCCGTCATCGGCTTGTTCGGGCTGGTAGGTGCTGCCGGGGCTTTCAGCGCAAACCTGGCGGGCCGCTGGGCAGACAAAGGCTTGTCAAACAAAACCACCATTACCTTTCTTTTCATAAATCTGGTTGCTTTTATTTTGATGATTTTCGGTACGCATTATCTTTTGCCATTAGTTGCCGGGATTGTGATACTGGATGCCGGAGTGCAGGGGACACACATCACCAATCAAAGCGAAATTTACAAAGTACGTCCGGATGCCAGAAGCCGGATTACCACCGCATATATGACTACTTATTTCATTGGAGGAGCTATCGGATCCGCAACATCAGCAGCCACTTATGATGCATTTGGATGGATCGGCGTTTGCATTTTAGGAATTAGCTTTGCGTTGGTCGCTATTTTCTTTTGGCTCTTTGAGCAGGTTTTGCTAAGTAAAAAGAAAAACTCAGTTATTTAAACCTGTACTGTCTTTAGAACTTGTGCTATCTTGTTTCGGTTGCTGTTGCTGTTGCTTTTCCTGAGATTCTTCCATCTTCTTTTTAAGCAACGCTTGTTTTTGTTGCTGCATAGAGTAGTCTTGTTCCTTTTTTATAAGAATTTTCATCTTATCGTTAAAGAATTTTGATCCGGAGAAAGGATCAATATTACGAGTTTGCATATAAGCCTCCTTGGCTTTCACAAAATTATTTGTTTGGAGGTATGCGTCTCCAAGCAAGTAGTATTGTTTGACTTCCCATTTATTCATAGGAATGCATTTGCTCAGGATTTCATTAATAGCGTTGTTATCTTTATTCAAATTCAACAGGGCTTTTGCTTTTATATAGTTAAAGTACCAGATATTGAATGAAGAAATAGCAGAGTCTGCTTCCGAAAGGAGAGAATTAAACTGTTTTTGGGATGCTAGTATATCAAAAAGAAACTGTCTTGGTGCCAGGTAATGCGGATAAAGTTCCAGGGCACGGGAAAACTGGGCTTGTGCTGAGAAGACCTCATTTTTATGGTTTTGGATTACGGCAGAATAAAACCAGGGAACAGGGTTCTGGTTTGCCTGTCTCTTCAAAACGTTGAAAATATTATCAGCATCGTTCCACTGACCATCCTTAATCGCAGAAATTCCTTTGTTGATTCCAATAACACTATGCCGGTTAATGCCTTCGTGCGTCATTTTGAAGGAAACAAGCCACAAGTCTATGTCATTTAATAGACTATTGTCACCGCATTTAACAAGAGCATTATTCAGTGATGTATAAAATTTTTCCGGATTATCATCAAGGTTATTAAATGCCGTGAAAATTTCATAATAAGGTTCATGTTCCAGAGAATCCTGACGTCTTAAGTTTGTCAATATAGACGCATCAAAAATCATTTTTTTCTGACTAATGTTGTCATTTAGAAAACTAATCAGCGTTTTGAACTCATTTATCCAACCTGTATTTATCAACTCTGCTTTCTTTTGAGGCATCTTATCAAGCGAATTAATATTAATAGGCCTTAGTCCTTGAATAATCTGTAATGAATCAGTTTGGCACAACATGTGACTCAGAACATCTACAAAGAGGTAGAATTTATATTCAGAGTAGTTGCCGGTTTCCAAAAGCGCCATGTTTGCTTTTTTAAACGTGAGGCGATCGGAGAGGTAACTGCTGTTCATATTTTGGTCAACCTTTTTATAATAACGTTTAAGTTTATTGATTTTAGGATAAGCCGATTCAAGAAAAGGATTAAATAGGGATGTCTCTTTTTTAAAAGATTTCAAAACGGAATCACAACCATCAAGTGCAGGTTTCATCTTGTTAGATATAAACAGCTTTTGTTTCTGTGAAAATATTTTTGAAATACTATCTAAATATTCTTTAACAGCCTGTATTGAAAGGTCTTGGTTAGCGCTTTCAAAAAACGAAAAAGATTTAATCTCAGGACTGTTTTGAGCATCATTCCTGATTTTTGACAGTGTTTTAAAAGCTTCTGTAGCTTGTTCAGCATTCAACAGATTTTTGGCCTGTTTGTAAAGACTGTGATATTTTCCGTAAGAATTCAGGAGTGTTTCTTTAATTTTGATTTTATGTGATTCTCCTAATTCATTCACAAAAGAAAATGGTTCATAAAGTTTGATTTTCTTTTTTGGAAATGAGATGATAACCCGGTTCATTTTTCCCTTACTATCCGAAAAAGAAGAAGGTAAATTACTTTGTTTGATTCTTTCTCCATCCTGATGAATTTCAGCCTTAGAGAAGTAATCTGAGATGTCACCGTCTTTAAAGTAACTTTTTCTTGATGAGGAAGTAGGTGTGATTAAAAAATAAATGTCGTCATTTTTTTGAAAAGTTTCCGGACTGACATCCGTTTTTCCCATGTCGTCGGAAAGAGCAATATTAACGCTGTAGTTTGTTTTGCCTTTTGTTTTATAAACAAGTTCTGTTGTCTGCGCATGAATGCTGCTTGTAAGTAAAATAAAAGAGAGAAATAAAACAGAATAAAAAGGGTAAAGAGTTTTTTTCATAATAAAGCTGTTTAAAATTGAATAACCCTATAAACACTATTGTAATGACAAAGCTATGGAATAATAATTTGATTTACAAAGAAAATGAACGTTTTTCTTTAGCTTAGGATTTCTAAAATAACTGTTGATTGTTCAATAAATCAAATCCCTATCTTTGTTCCGATTTTTTTACACATCATTTCAAAAAAGGAAAATAATAGTGAGCGGATTGAAGAATTTTGTTGAAGAATTACGCTGGCGCGGGATGATCCACGATGTTATGCCCGGCACGGAGGAACAGTTAAACAAAGAAATGACCTCAGGATATGTGGGTATTGATCCTACTGCCGACTCGTTGCATATTGGTCATTTAGTAGGTGTTATGATGTTGAAGCATTTACAATTGGCAGGTCATAGACCAATAGCTTTGGTGGGTGGTGCTACGGGTATGATTGGCGATCCTTCCGGAAAATCACAGGAAAGAAATCTGCTTGATGAAAAAACGTTGCGCCACAATCAGGAATGCCTGAAGGCACAATTAGCCAAATTTCTTGATTTTGAGAGTGATGCAAAAAACAAGGCCATTCTGGTGAACAACTACGACTGGATGAAAGAGTTTTCGTTCCTGGAGTTTATTCGCGACATTGGCAAGCACATCACGGTGAATTACATGATGGCCAAGGATTCTGTAAAGAAACGTATCAGCGGCGAAAGTAATTCGGGGATGTCTTTTACAGAGTTTTCTTACCAATTGGTTCAGGGATACGATTTCCTTCATTTGTATGAACATGAAGGCTGCAGACTTCAAATGGGCGGCGCAGATCAGTGGGGAAATATCACCACTGGAACCGAGCTCATCAGAAGAAAATTGGGTCACGAAAATGATGCTTTTGCTCTCACCTGTCCGTTAATCACAAAAGCCGATGGAAGCAAATTCGGAAAGACGGAAAGTGGTAATGTCTGGCTCGATCCTGAAAAGACCAGTCCTTACGAATTCTATCAATTCTGGATGAATGTGTCGGATGAAGATGCGGAACGCTATGTGAAGATTTTTACCCTGCTTTCGCGGGAAGAAATTGAAAACCTGATCAAAGAACATCGTGAAGCTCCGCACATGCGCTTGTTGCAGAAAACATTAGCAAAAGAGCTTACTTGTGTCGTTCATTCGGAAGAAGAGTTTAAGGCTGCTGAAGAGGCTTCACAAATTCTCTTTGGAAAAGGAACTACCGAAACATTGAAGCGGTTGAATGAAAAAACTTTGTTGGACGTTTTCAGCGGAGTGCCACAACCTGAAATTTCACGCAAAGATTTTGAAGGAGAATTCGGTATGCTGGATTTCCTCTCACAAATGACAGGTATTTTTAAATCCAACGGAGAGGCACGCCGGATGTTGAAAGATAAGGCGGTGATGGTCAATAAAGAAAAAATTGATGAGACCTATAAGCCGGGGACTCAAGACTTGCTGAATGATAAGTACCTTCTCGTACAAAAGGGAAAGAAGAATTATTTTCTGGTGAAAATTGTTTAAAACATTTTTCAGCACCTTTCCGAGTAAAATTTAGTTTTCTTAATTTTAAACCTGTAACAGGCAGTTGACGGCAAATTTTTTGTCCGCCTGATATTTTGTTTGAAAAGATTGAACCATCATGTCCTCGTCATTAGATACGAAAGAACTGGAAGCATTGATAAGAATGCTGGATGAACCTGATGAAGCTGTATTCAGCCACATCAGGAACAAGGTCCTTGAATACGGACCCGAGGCCATTCCTTTTCTTGAAGCATCATGGATGCAGCTTTCTGAAGAGAAAGAAATAGAGCGTATTGAGGAAATGATGGGAAGCATCCGGCTGAATGATACTTTTGACAAACTAAAAGGATGGGCTGAAGACGGCGCAAACTCTTTGTTGGAACCTTATTTGTGGATATCTGCTTTTAATGAACCGAATTTCAACTTAGAAACGCATAAAAAATCGGTTGAGAAGATCATTCAGGATGTGTGGCTGGAGATGAATGACTCACTTACAGCATTGGAAAAGATACGGGTTGTAAATCATATTCTTTATAAGGTTTATGGATTCCGTGGTATTGCCGGTCGCAAAATGAAATTGCCAAATTATATTTTGAGTAATGTATTGCGGACACAGAAAGGTAATCCTTTGTCTCTAGGGCTATTGTATATTATTGTAGCCCAAGCTGTTCGGTTGCCTGTCTTTGGCGTGAACCTTCCCACGCATTTCGTTCTGGTTTACATGGATGATTTTATTTCTTTGAAACATGCCCAGGATTATAGCAGCAAGGAAGTGCTGTTTTATCTGAATCCTTTTAATAAAGGAGCCCTTTTCAGAAGCAGCGAAATTGCCCTATTTCTGAAGCAGTTAAAAATAAAGGAGCATCCTGATTTTTTTCTTCCTTCTGATAATCTTACCGTTATACGCAGGCTTTTGGCTGAGATGACTTCAGTACATCTTCAAAATAAGAATCAGGATAAAGCGAAAGATTTAAAATACCTTTTGAGTGCTTTGAAATAAACTTAACTTTTCCAAAGTTCCGAACTTTGGAAAAGTTAGCAGTTAAATCACCCCTGCTCCTTCAAAAACGTGCTGATATTTTTCTCAATCCTGTCAGGGATGTTTTTGGGATCGGCGTATTCGAATTTATCTCCGGTAATTCTTTCGTACAATTCGATGTATCTTTTTGAGATGCCGTCAACAATTTCCGGTGTCATTTCCGGAACCGTCTGTCCTTCTTTTCCCTGGAATCCGTTGGCCATCAGCCATTCCCTTACAAATTCCTTTGAAAGTTGACGTTGCGGCAACCCTTTGGCGAAGTTCTCATCATAAGTGTCTGCGTAAAAATATCTGGATGAATCCGGCGTATGAATTTCATCAATCAAATAGATTTGGTCGCCCATTTTCCCGAATTCGTATTTGGTATCAACCAGGATGAGTCCTTTCTCAGCGGCAATTTTACTACCACGCTCAAAAAGCTTTCTGGTGATGACTTCCAATTGGGCGTAGTCTTTTTCAGAGATAATGCCCTGTTTAATGATTTCTTCACGGGAAATATCCATATCATGACCTTCCTCAGCTTTTGTGGTAGGTGTGATGATGGGTTCCGGAAAACGTTCGTGCTCGTGTAATCCATCAGGGATTGGAACACCACAAATAGCTCTGGCTCCGGTTTTGTAAGTGCGCCAGGAGCTTCCCGTAAGATAACCGCGAATGATCATTTCCACCGGAAAAGGCTTGCAATATTTACCGATAGTAACCATGGGGTCGGGTGAGGCAACTTTCCAGTTAGGAACGATATCTGAAGTCGCATCAAGAAATTTTGATGCAATCTGGTTCAATACTTGTCCTTTGTAAGGAATGCCCTTGGGAAGTACCACGTCAAAGGCTGAAATACGGTCGGTGGCAACCATCACCAGCAACCGGTCATCAATATTATAAACATCACGGACTTTTCCGTGATAAACACTTTTCTGTTTTGGAAAGTGAAAATCAGTGTCAACTAAAGCGTGTGGATTCATCGAATTAATGATTTTGGTGCTTTTGATAAGCATTAACAATTCTGGTCACCAATTTATGGCGGACAATGTCTTTTTCATCCAGATAAATGAAGTCAATTCCTTTGATATCATGCAGGATTTTCTGGGCCTGGAAAAGTCCGGGTTTGCTGTTTCTGGGCAGGTCGATTTGCGTGATGTCTCCGGTAATGATGAATTTGGAAGCTTTTCCCATTCGGGTTAAAAACATCTTCAGCTGGCTTTCGGTAGCATTCTGGGCCTCATCTAAAATGGCAAAAACATCGCCCAGTGTACGGCCGCGCATATAAGCCAGCGGTGCAATTTCTATGGTTCCGTCTTCCAGGTATGAGAGCAGCTTTTGGGTGGGTAGCATGTCTCTCAGGGCATCATAAAGTGGCTGCAGATAAGGATCCATTTTGTCTTTCAGGTCGCCCGGCAAAAAACCGAGACTTTCACCGGCTTCCACAGCGGGACGAGCCAGAATGATTTTCCGCACTTCTTTGTTTTTCAGGGCCCTTACGGCAATGGCTACGGCGGTGTAAGTTTTTCCTGTTCCTGCCGGACCAATGGCAAAAACCATATCGTTTTTGGCAATGCTTTCCACCATTTTCTTTTGGTTGGCCGACTGGGCTTTCACCAGTTTTCCATGACGGCCGTAAACCAGAACTTCATTACTTTTGGAACCTGCTTCATCCAGCGGATTTTCTTCCTCTTTCATGATTTGGTTCACAACTTTTTCAGAAATCTTTCCAAAGCGGTCAAAATAAACCTGCAACAGGTCGAAACGTTTTTCGAAAATTTCAATTTCTTCAGGGCTTCCCATGAGTTTCATCAGGTTGCCGCGGGCAATGATTTTTAGTTTGGGAAAGATGGATTTAATTTGATTCAGGTATTTATCGCCGGGCCCAAAGAATTCAACGAGATTCTCAATGTCTAACTGAAAAGTGCTTTCGCCCATAGATTTTAAATAGTAATGCGATCCTGTTTGCTTTTACAAAATTATTAAAAATTGAGCCACTGTGAGATTTAAAATGTTTAATTTTGATCACAATAATTTTCAATAAAATTTATTCCCAATAATGACCGGAACTTCATGGCTATAATTACGTTGACTACAGATTGGGGCGAGTCGGATTATTACACGGCAGCAGTTAAAGGGCGTATTCTTCAGGAACTGCCGGATGCGGTTATTGTTGATATTACCCATAAAATTCCGCCATTTGATTCCACACGGGCAGCGTACATTCTGCGGAATGCGTATTATAATTTCCCGAAAGGAAGCATTCATGTCATCGGTTTGAATACAGAAGAAACCATTGAAAATCCGCATCTTGTAGTACAATATGATGGTCATTATTTTGTTGGTGCGGACGACGGTATTTTCTCTCTTATTTTCGAGAAAGAGCCTGAAAAGGTCGTGATTCTTGATATTCCTCAGGAGAATGGATTGTATTCTTTTTCCACCCGTGACCGTTTTGCCAAAGCAGCTATCATGCTGAATCAGGGAAAGCCCATAGAAGATTTGGGTGAATTGCACACGGAACATGATTCGCTCATTCAGAAGATTTCTTTTGAGCCGACTTCTAACAAACAAGGTATTCGAGGCATGGTTATTCACATCGATCCTTACGAAAATGTAATCACCAATATTTCCAAGAAATTGTTTGATGATATTATTGGTTCAAAGCCTTTTGAATTGAACATAAAGCGATATCCTATCAGGAATATCAGCGAAAGTTATTCCGATGTGGGTGAAGGTGAACTGTTGTGTTTGTTCGGTAGCAATAATCTGTTACAGATTGCCTTGAATCGTGGTAATGCAGCTTCTTTACTTGGCGTGAATCTTAAAGATTCTGTCCATATGGTGCTGGCTCCCGAGGGTCAGGAACGCCCGCCGCTTTTTTAAGCTTTTTGCAAACGTAATTTGAGATAACCCTCCGTTTTTTGATAGAGGTAAAAAACGACCCTTCCGACAAGGTATCCAAAAATAGCACCGCAAAGAACATCTCCGGGATAGTGAACCCCAACGTAAACACGGCTGTAAATAATGACCAGTGCCCAAATCCATATGGCCCAATGCAGCCATTTGTATTTTTTTCTGAAGAACATGGTAAGGAATGCCAGTGTTGAAAAGCTGTTGGACGCATGTGATGAAACAAATCCATAGTGTCCTCCGCGATAATTGTGAACGATGTGTAACATTCCTGCCAACGATGGTTGATGAGTAGGTCTCGGCCTCATGACAAGTGCTTTGATAAAATCAGAACCCTGGTCGGTACAAGTGATAGTCAGAGCAACAAAAACCAGGGTGAGGAACCCATACCATTTGTTTTCTCTGAAAATGAAAAATATGATGAGGGCATAAAAAGGTGCCCAGTAAAATCTTGCGCTGATGAGCCACATGAGTGAGTCGAAAAAGGGTGCATGATGCCCGTTTACAAACAGCAAGATTTCCGTATCGAGATGAATAAGATAATGTAGCACGGATGTAATTATTTTTTGTGTTTATGTTTGTCTTTTTTTCCGTTGGTTTGTACAGCCTGTTCCAGCATCTTGTAATAGGATGTTTCATAAGGATTCCTGTGAATCAGTGTTTCCAGATAGATTTGGGCTTTGTTTCCTTTTCCTTTTTTCAGTGCTTGTTTGGCTTTTCTAAGGTAATAGCTGTCTGAGAAACAGGTATAATCCGCACTGCTGCCTTCGTACACAAGGGCAGCTGCAGTAGAGTCGGTTTCCGTGCCCTTTAGAGTAAACTGAATGGGAATCTCGAAATGTGTAAACTTATTATCCTTACATGGGTTCCAATGCCCCCTTGTTGCATTAATAAACTTGCTTACCTCGTTGTCCAGCGGTTTGCCCAAAGAATTCCGTATTTTGATATCCTTTAAATGACCATCACAGGTAACCTTAAAAGAAGCAATTACAATTCCTAATGTGCAGTTTTGCCTGGCCTGATCGGGGTAGGAAACTGTCTGGAAAAAAAGTTTTTCAAAACCGTAAAAGCCGCCTAAAAACCTGTAATCAAGAAGTTTATGAATTTGTTTCAAACGAGCAATCTCAATATTATTGCCTTGAGCTGAGGCAACATTCGTAAAACTTGCGAACATCAAAAAGGTCAGGCTAAACAGTAATAATTTCTTATGCATAACTTCCAGAATTTTTAAGCGCCATAAAAGTAGCTAAATAAATGTTTCCCGGTAATCGTGGTTTTTGAAATTTTATTGACACGCTTGGAGGATGCTGAAACCATGATTGGGAAATTTGCTAACTTGACTGGAGTTGACTATTTGTTTTCTTAGGAAAACTTAATCCTGGTCTTCAGCAAACCATTCGGCATAAGAAGTAACGGTTTCACGTAACATCAGATGTTTCAGTATTATGTTTTCAGGGAGACGTGCCTGCAAGCGGGCAGCAAAATCAATAAGCATCATTTCGCTGGTAGGATTATAATCGGTGATAATGATGCGTTCAAATTGATTTTTCAATTCATCTACCAAACGAATAGGCATTTCTTCAAAAAGGACCAAAGCATGATCAAACTGGCTGACAATTTCCTCATTGACAATTTTTTTCAAATCTCCGAAATCCATCACCATTCCTAACTTTGGATGATTTTCTTCGTCTATCGGCCTGCCGGAAACGGTCACTTTCAATTCATAGGAATGGCCATGAATATTTCGGCAAAGACCGTCGTAGCCTTTTAAGGCATGCGCCATTTCAAACTTAAATTCCTTGGTGATTCTTATGTGTGTTGGTTCGTTTATGTTTGAATGCTTTTTCATGAAATATTATTGAAAATCAAATAAATAAAAAGTAAAACGAGAGAATGCTCAGGATTCCTCCACCCATCAAATAAAGCAGGGAAACAGCGAGCATGGATTGTTTTTCATTTTTAATGAAAATGAATGGAAACGCGGAAGCTAGTGAGAAGATACCGAGAAAAATCAGATCCTTCGACAGATTGAAAATTAAGAGCTGAAACAAAATACCGGCCAAAAATGTATTAATAGCCTGCGCAATGGAAGGCAGAATAAACTGATTTGCCCTGGTTAGCAGGTAGGTTCGCTTTCCTTTCCTGATTTCCAGTGCTTCCATAACCATACGCGTGGCAATGATGAAGAATCCGATGAATAAGACGTAACGTTTAATCCCCAGAATCAAATACATAAACCGGTCGCCCAAAAGCACGCCCAGCAGGAAAAGGACCACCTGACCGAGAATGAGAAGAAATATGCTCGATGCCACCTGAAAAAAGTTCATTTTATGATTATCAATTCCCAACGCTACAGGCATAACCTGAAAAGATAAAATCAAAAGAATAACAATAGAAATGGCAAGCATATTTATAAAAATTTGTTGGCAAAAATACTAAAAAATCCACGGGGTTTAGTGCTTTAATTTTCAATGAAAAGGCTTAAAGCACAGCAAGTTTATTGCTGATACTAACGGATTAAGGCTTAAGAAAAGGGAAGAAACAATCTCCTTACGATTGTTTTTTTGAATAAAGGAAGTAGTTCACTTTTTCCAGCAGTTCTTCTTTGCGGATGGGTTTGGTAATGTAATCATCGCATCCTGCTTTCAAAATGTTTTCTTTATCGGTGGTGAGTGCAAAAGCTGTCTGTGCGACAACCGGAATGTTTGGGTTTTTGCTCTTAATAATCTGGGTTGCTTCAATACCACTCATGCCAGCCATTTTAATGTCCATTAAAATCAGCTCAATTTCAGGGTGGACGGCAACGATGTCAACAGCTTCCTGGCCTGATTGTGCGTATAGAATGTTCAGGTTTTCTTTTGCCAATACAAATTTCAGGAAAAAAAAACTGGTCTCGTCATCTTCGGCAATCAGAATTGTTTTTTTGGGGGATACATTTCCCTTTTCTTCACCTTCTTCCATAACACTTGATAATTTAGTTCTATCTACTTTTTTGACTTGGATAATTTTTGCCGAAGATTAAATTTCATCGGCAAAAAACTTCCGGCGTCCAAAGTTATAAAATAATCAATTAGCAGTAGTTTGAAATTTTTAGAGGAGTTTACGGCGAGGATGGCCCCCTCATTTACCCACCGTTTATTCAAAAATAGTATAGAATATTTGAATAGTATTTAAATTACGCTAAATGATTTCTACCCGTTATTTTTATATAAATTTGTGACTTTAATTTAATTAAGGAAAACAGCAACAGTATTAGGATGTAATGGACATTACAAAGAAAAGAACATATTATCTAATCACTTTTCTGGTGCTTTTTAATCTCTCAGCATGGGCATTTCTGATTGTGGTTTCGAACTTTTCACTACCGCTTCTAAGCCTGGGTTCGTTGGCTTATTTTTTTGGATTACGCCATGCTTTTGATGCTGACCACATTGCTGCCATAGACAATGTAACAAGGAAGCTTAGACAGGATGGGAAAAAACCAGTATCAGTGGGTTTGTTTTTTTCACTGGGACATTCTACCGTGGTTTTACTATTGTCCTTGGCTATTATCATTGCCTTCAGAAAATTTTCATCAAACATTCACTTTTTGGAAAACATCGGCGGCGTTCTTGGAACGGTTGTGTCTGCAAGTTTTTTGACATTGATAGGGATTATCAATTTTTTCATTCTCAAGAACCTTTACCGCATGTTTAAATTGTATAAGCAAGGCGAAGGTGCTGAAAAAAGAATTGAAGAAATGTCGGAAAACCTGCTGAATAAGAGGGGGTTGTTGAGTCGTTTTTTCAGATTTGCCTATCGTTCCATCGACAAAAGCTTTAAAATGTATCCCTTGGGATTTCTTTTCGGACTGGGTTTTGACACGGCTACCGAAGTGGCCATTCTTGGAATTTCGGCAACAGTTGCAAAAGATTCGCAACTTCCTGTTTGGGGGATCCTGGCGTTTCCGCTTTTGTTTGCTGCCGGCATGAGTTTGATGGATTCGCTTGACGGTTTAATCATGATGAGAATTTATGACTGGGCCATGGTCGATGCGGTTAGAAAAGTGTTTTTTAATATGATCATTACAGGAACCAGCGTTTTTGTGGCACTTGCCATCGGAACGATTGAGTGGTTGCAGGTTGTGTCTATTGAGGCGAAAGAAAGCCTGTCTTTTTTCAGTTTTTTAAACCATCTGGATTTCAGCGTACTGGGCGTGGGGGTTGTAATTATTATGCTGATAAGTTGGATCAGCGCATTTGTGTATTACAGAAAGGTACTGTCTTGAATGGTTAAAAATCAGGCGTAAGCCTTCATTCATATACATTTTAAACAAACATATGTCTAAAAAGGACTCAATTTCTTTGTAATTTTTACAGATGGAAGTCTGAAGGCATTTCGGTTTTAATCCCCCCACAAATAGTTTTGTAAGATTGTTTAATTGAAAAGGATTTGATGTATAGATCTTCCTACATATTATTGAAAACCAATACCGGCAGCGGGTTTGGAAATTTAATGAATGAAAAAAAGTTTAAGATTTCTTAATAAAAATAGTTGTGGGGTAAACTAATTTTCGTTTATTTTGCACTTCATTTTTAGTTGTGGAGTAAACCAATTGTAAAATGAAGCCCTAAATGGTCAAAAACAATAAAGGAAGTTCAATGCTACTTAAAAAGTTAAATCAGAATAAATTTT
>CAZGZO010000065.1:0-12721 GCA_964529695.1 uncultured Lentimicrobiaceae bacterium | reverse complement strand
ATAGATCTCATAATAGTTTTACTTATCGGGGCTTTTCTGGCCTGGATTACCGGAAGATGGAGCACGGTCTGGCCGCGAATCATTTCTTTGGTGGCGATTTCTTTGGATTTTGTCCTGATGATTCCCGAAACTGTTCAAGCGCTTACACATCATGCCAAATGGATTGTGAACATTCAGTTTCCCTGGATTCCCACTTTCGGCATTAATTTACATTTTGCATTGGACGGACTGAGTCTTGTGATGCTTTTACTTGCCTTTTTCCTTAGCATCGTGTCCGTTATCATTTCCTGGAAAGAAATTAAATCACGGGTTGGATTCTTTCATTTTAATATGCTGATAATGCTTACCGGTGTTGTTGGTGTTTTTATTTCACTGGATCTTTTCCTCTTTTACTTTTTCTGGGAATTGATGCTGGTACCGATTTATTTCCTGATAGGAATTTGGGGCTACAAAAGCAGAAGGGCCGTTTCTTTCAAGTTTTTCCTGTACACACAGGCCGGCGGACTGATTATGCTTATTTCTATTCTGGCCTTGTATTTCATTCATGGACATACAACAGGCGTTTATACGTTTGATTATTTCCTTTTGCTTGGAACTAAAATGTCAAAATCGGCTGAGTTCCTAATCATGCTTGGCTTTCTTGCTGCTTTCTTTGTGAAACTGCCAATTGTTCCGCTTCATACCTGGATAACAGATGTGTATTCGGAAGCACCAACAGCCGTCATACTTTCAGCATTAGTGTTGAAGACCGGAGCTTATGGATTGTTCCGTTTTGTAGTGCCTTTATTTCCGGATGCAGCGAGAAGTTTCGCTCCTGCAGGAATGATTTTGGGTGTAATAGCCATTCTCTATGGTGCCAAACTGGCCTATGCACAAACCGATATCAAGCGACTGATCGGTTATGCCAATGTTAGCCATGTGGGGTTTATTATGCTGGGAATTTTTTCTTTTAATGCAATTGCTTATCAGGGTGTTATCATGCAAATGCTTGCTCAGGGAATCAGTACTGCTGCCTTGCTAATTGTTGCAGAACTGCTTGCACAGCGACTTCGTACGAGAGATATTAATAGAATGGGCGGATTGTGGGAGATTGTTCCTGCGATGGGGGCTTTCGGTCTTATCTTTATCATGGCTTCAATTGGGCTGCCTGGATTTGGAACCTTCATTGCGGAAGTGCTTGTGCTTTTGGGTGCCTTCAAAGCAAGCGTGGTTATGGCTTCCATTGCAAGTCTGGGTCTGATAGCCGCTGCAATTTATTCACTGCGCATCTTGCAAAAAGTTTTCTTCGGAAAAAAGAGCAAGGAATGGCAAATCCATGATCTTACTGTGCTGGAAAAGGTGGTTGCAGCCTCTATGATAGTTATTATTATTGGTCTTGGCCTTTTCCCGAAACCAGTTTTAAATGTTGTAAAACCAGCAGTAAAAGATGCGCTGAACGTTAAAAAAGAAACAGCGTTTCTTCAATCTGCAGGCAGCAAGACAAAAGTTACATCAGAGAATACTTACTTTTTGAAACCTTAAATTCAATCATTAGATTATGACTGAAACAGATTTTTTGTGTTTGACTCCGCTATTGATTATAGCCATTGCACCGGTGGTGATCATGTTGATTGTTTCTATATTCAGAAAATATGAAATTATTTTTGCGTTTTCTCTGGTTTCTCTAGTGATTGCTTTTCTCTCTTTGTTTACGCTGGCTCCTTTAATGCCGCATGCCATTAATCACCTGTTTGTCTTTGATATATATAGTCTTTTTTTCCTGGGAATCATTTTCTTTACGGCGTTTTTGATCATACTGCTTTCCCACGATTATTTTAAACATTTAAAGGGCTTCCGTGAAGAATATTTTATCATTCTTTTCACGGCTACATTGGGTGCTTCGTTGCTGGTAGTGGCTAATCATTTTTTGATTTTCTTTCTGGGTTTCGAAACGCTGAGTATTTCTCTTTACATCCTGATCGCTTTTCAAAAAGATAAAAATATACCGCTTGAAGCAGGGGTTAAATACCTGATTCTTGCTTCTTTTTCATCTGCTTTCCTGCTGTTTGGAATGGGATTGATTTATACTGCTTTTGGTAAGATGAGTTTTCCGGAAATTGCAGGGGCCATACGGACAACGAACGCCGATTCACCATTGGTGATTACTGGATTTGCTATGATGCTCGTGGGGGTCGGATTTAAGTTGGCACTGGTGCCTTTTCATATGTGGACACCTGATGTTTATCAGGGGGCCCCTGCACCGGTTTCAGGCTATATTGCCACGGTCTCTAAAGGCGGACTCATGGCTGTTTTTATCCGGTTTTTCTTTTATGTCAAGGGATATAGTAATCAGGAATTTTTCATTGTAATTTCTGCTATCGCCGTACTTTCCATGTTTGTTGGAAACCTTTTAGCAATCAGACAACGGAATTTGAAAAGACTGCTGGGTTATTCTTCCATAGCTAACATGGGTTACCTGCTGATTATATTACTGGTGGGAACAAAACAAGGTGCACAGGCAGCTATTTTCTACCTGATTTCCTATTTCGTGACTGTAGTTGGTGCCTTTGGCGTAATTTCATTGCTTTCTACAAGCACCAAAGAAGCTGAAAGGATTGAAGATTATAGAGGCCTTTTCTGGAAACGGCCCTGGTTAGCCATTGTGCTGACGCTTTCATTGTTGTCGCTGGCCGGAATTCCTATTACAGCGGGATTCATCGCTAAATTCTATGTGATTTTTGAAGGTGTTAAATCCGGGTTGATGTTACTGGTTTTTGCCATGATTATCAGCAGTATTATCGGTCTTTACTATTATATCCGTGTAATTGCTGCTCTATTCTCAACAGGTGAAGAAATTGAGTTGCCGTCTACATCCTTTATTGGCAAGGTTGCATTAACTATAATTACCGTAGGTATCCTGGTTTTAGGACTTTATCCCGGGTGGCTGATTGGTATGATTACCAAGTTGGTAGTCTTGTAAAAGGATTAAAACTTTTATTCGTCTGAGAACTCTCTTAAAAGCTTTCTGTATTGTGAGAATACACGGGCCCGGGAAACAAATCCCAGATATTTTCCATTTTTAATGACAGGAAGGTTGTAGTTTCCTGATTCCTGAAATTTCAGGGCAATTTCTTCCATCGATTCGCCAGGTTCAACAAGTGGATCAGGCATGTACATTAGCTCATCCACTCGGATTTTGTCATAAAGGTCCGGTTTAAATATGATGTTGCGGATGTCGTTCATGAAAATAATGCCCTGGAAGTTATTTTCTTCGTCAACCACAGCTACTACGTTACGCTCTGAGCCGGAAAGTACTTCTACCAGGTCGCCCAGCATAGCATCTTTGTGAATGGTTTTGAAGTTCTTTTCAAGGAGTTTATTAACAGTCATCATCTGCAAAACCGCTTTGTCTTTGTGGTGGGTCATCAGTTCGCCTTTGGCAGCAAGTCGCTTGGTATATATAGAGTGTTTTTCAAAAATACTGATGGTCAGATAAGAGAAAATTGCGGTAAAAATCAAGGGAGTAAATAATGAATAGCCTCCTGTAAATTCTGCTACCAGGAAAATTCCGGTAAGGGGAGCGTGCATTACACCAGCCATCACACCAGCCATACCAACAAGGGCAAAATTCTTTTCAGAAACGTTGACAAATGGAATGGTATTTATCAGCTTGGCAAAGAAAGCACCACTTACACCACCCATAAACAAGGAAGGAGCAAAAATACCTCCAACACCACCACTGGCTCCTGTGGTTGCAGTCGCGACTACCTTAAACATCATGATGAAACCCATGAATAACAACAGATGCCAGACCTCGCTGGAAGCAGGAAAAAGGCTTTGGTTGACCAGATCCACAGTGTCTCCGTTAACGATCTGTCTTAGGAATTCATAACCTTCACCATAAAGGGATGGCAATGCGAAGATCATAACGCCAAGTGCAATGGAACCAACAAGAACCTGGGTTGCCTTGCGTTTGATTTTTGCCATCTTATCTTCAATATAAAAGGTAGTTCTTGTGAAATAGAGTGAAACTATACCCGTGAATACTCCTAATAAAATGTAAAAAGGAAGGTTGCCCAATTGAAAGCCATGATCTATATGAATAGAGAACAAAACCGCGTTTCCCATAAAGAGATACGCCATGAAAGCACCGGAAATGGATGCCACAAGAATTGGAATCAAACTGGCCATCGTAAGGTCAATCATTAGGATCTCTAGTGAAAACACAGCAGCTGCAATTGGAGCTTTAAAAATCCCCGAAAGGGCACCACTGGCACCGGCTCCAACCAAAATGATCAATGTATGCCTGTTTACATGAAATTTTCTGCCGAGATAAGAACCAATAGAACTTCCTGTAAGAATAATCGGTGCCTCAAATCCCATGGAACCACCAAAGGTGATCGTCAGCAAACTGGCAATCATCGAGGTGAAAAGGTTGTGATTGTGAATCCTTCCAAACCGTTTGGAAATAGCATGAAGTACAACACTCACTCCATGCCCGAGATGGGTGTCTCTGACAATATAACCAGTAAAAAGCGTGGTTAGCGTTAAACCGATAAGTGGAAGGATGAGGTAGAGGTAGGTTCCTTTTCCGAAATTAAAATCCTGCGTAATCCAACTATGGGTATAAAAAGCAATGTTTTTCAATATAACGGCTGACAGGCCGCCCCAAACACCAATGATAAGACTTAAAAATAAAACCTTCGCATGCTGCTCAGGTTTCAAAACTTTCATTGAATATTTGCTTCGTAAATTTCCGTAAATAGACACCTCCGTGCTGTTTTAAAAATCGGTGCAAAAGTAGCGAAATTCTGCTCTATCGTACTCAAAATCAAATAATCTTTTTAGATCGTTCAAAATGAATGGAATTTTTTGTCAGACAGGTTCATGCAAACGTTTACCCCCGGAATTGATATTCAAAAAAGGCGAAATTTAAAATGATTCAAAATTACTCTTCCGAAAATTCTTTAAGTATCTGGCGGTAATGTGAAAAAACATTGGCTCTGGAGACAAATCCAACATATTTACCATTGTCGAGTACAACCAGATTGTACTTTCCTGAATGCTGGAATTTCCCTGCTACGGTTTCCATGTCATCACTTAGCTCCACAATGGAAGAAGGATGCATCATAAGGCTACGAACAGTGGTTGTTTCGTATAGTTCAGGTTGAAACATAATGTGTCTAATCTGGTCCATAATGATGATTCCATAAAAGTTATTTTCTTTATCCACTACGGGAAACAGGTTCCTTTTGGAATCAGCGATAATTTTAACCAGGTCACCCAGACTGGCATCAGGTGAAATAGATTTAAAGTTTCTCTCTATATGCTTTCCGATGCTCATCATCGAGAGTAAGGTTTTGTCCTTATGGTGTGTTAGCATATCGCCTCTTTTCGACAAAAGAATGGTGTAGAGCGATAAAGGCGATAATAATTTAGTAAGGCCGTAAGAAATCGTGGCAACGATCATGATTGGGAAAAGTAGCTGATATCCTCCGGTTATTTCTGCGATAAGAAAAATAGAGGTTAGTGGGGCATGAACTGCTCCCGCAAGCAAACCGGCCATCCCAACAAGAGCAAAATTACTTACCGGCAAATGGGCAATTCCCAGATAATTCATTGTCAATGCAAAAAACAATCCGGTCATGGTACCGATAAATAAAGTGGGAGCAAATACACCACCAATACCCCCAGCACGGAATGTCAGGGATGTTGCCATCACTTTTGTTATTATCACAAGAAACAGCAGGATGAGAGCAATTCCTTCACTGTTTT
This sequence comes from uncultured Lentimicrobiaceae bacterium, assembly GCA_964529695.1. GTDB lineage: Bacteria > Bacteroidota > Bacteroidia > Bacteroidales > F082 > Sulfidibacterium. Next base: position 6,967 of record CAZGZO010000065.1, on the reverse strand, counting down.
TAAAGCTGAAAAAGATGCTGTGATCGAAGATAAAGTCGAGGTTTCCCTTCAGAGCTGCCTGAATAGCGCCGTAACCTTCACCATATAAAGAAGGTAGCAGAAAAATAAGTACTCCCAACGCACCCGCCCCTGCGAGGAGTTTCCCAAACCAACCCGGGATTTTGTCAAATAATTTGCCACTTAATTGATAACCTTTAATGTAATAGGCAGATATCAATGAAGTAAAAACGCCTAGTCCTATGTAAAATATAACTTCATCGAAGTTAAAACTGTATTGTACCTGAAAAGGATAAAGTACATCCTGTCCCAGAAAAGTATAAGAAACCATGGCTGCCACCATGGAGGCCAGTAATAAAGGTACCAGCGCAGTCATGGTCATATCAAACAAAATAACTTCCAGGCCGAAGACTATTCCTGCGATGGGGGCCTTAAAAATAGCGGACAGTGCAGCTGCTGATGCGAATCCCAGCACCGCAACCACCTGTTTATAATTCAGCCCTAGTTTTTTAGCCAATACCGAACCTATGGCAGCACCTGTAAGTACGGTAGGACCTTCAAGTCCCACAGACCCTCCAAATCCAACCGTTAAAGCACTGGTAATAATAGATGAGAAGGTGTTGTGCGACTGAATGATACCATGATTCTTCGAAATGGAATGAAGAACATTAGGAACACCATCGTGAACAGGTTTCCTTAAAATGAATTTAATGAAAATCAGAGTCAGAAGTAAACCAATAGCAGGATAGAAAACATACATGTAATTCGAGTAGTTGACCTCGAATCCACCTGTCAGAAGTTTCATAATAAAGAATACAATGGTTTTTGTAACCACTGCACCAAATCCGGCTAAGATGCCCACCACAATACTCAGAATGATCATCAATCGTTTCGAGGAGACCTTTCTGCTCATAATGAGTAGCCAGTCAGAAAAACTTCTTTTTTTCTTTTTTCTTTTTGCCATCGGCAAGAGTGAAATCAGCTATAAATATAGCATTTTACTGGTTTCTGCTGGTTTTTTCGCCGATTTTTTTTACACCCCGTTACAAACTATCGTGCAGCCTGAAATTGTTTCAGAAAACGCAGGTCGTTTTCAAAAAACAACCGCAAGTCGTTGACCTGGTATTTGAGCATGGTAATACGCTCAATACCCATTCCAAATGCAAATCCTGTGTATTTCTTGCTGTCGATATTGCAAGCTTCCAATACATTCGGGTCAACCATTCCGCAACCCAAAATCTCTACCCAGCCGGTATATTTGCAAATATTACAACCCTCACCGCCACAGATGTTACAGGAAACATCCATTTCTGCAGATGGTTCCGTAAACGGGAAATAGGAAGGGCGAAAACGTATTTTTGTCTGTTCGCCAAAAAGTTCTTTGGCAAAATAGAATAATGTTTGTTTTAAATCTTTGAAGGAAACATCCTTATCCACATATAAACCTTCCACCTGATGAAAAATACAGTGAGCCCGGGCAGAAATGGCTTCATTACGGAATACGCGACCGGGAGAAATGGTACGGATAGGAGGCTGTGAATGTTCCATCACACGCACCTGAACCGAAGAAGTGTGAGTCCGCAAAGCGACATCCGGATCTTTTTCAATGAAAAAAGTGTCCTGCATGTCTCTGGCCGGATGCTCTTCCGGGAAGTTCAAAGCTGTAAAATTGTGAAAATCATCCTCAATTTCAGGACCTTCAGAAACCGAGAAACCAATTCTTGAAAAAATCTCAATAATTTCATTTCGCACCAGCGACAATGGATGACGGCCTCCCAATGAACTTTCGCCGGGAAGTGTCAGGTCCAAACCTGAGGTTTGTGCTTCTGCTCCTTTGTCAAAGCCTTCCTTGAGAGCTACGATTTTCTCCTGAACAGCAGTTTTAAGCTTGTTGATTTCTTGTCCCACGGCTTTACGGTCTTCCGGAGCAACCGATTTAAAATCAGCAAAAAGCGAAGGAATTATTCCTTTCTTCCCCAGATATTTTATGCGAAATTGTTCTAATTCTTCAATTTGGTTGGCGTTGAAAGCTTCAACATCCTTTAAACATTCAGCAATCTTATTCTTCATCACGATGCTTTTTCTCTTATTAATTATTTCAAAATACTGATGGTCATGGTAACCGGTTCCAGGGGCTTATCACGACTATCGGTTTGCACGTCAGCGATTTTATTGAGTACATCAAAACCTTCTACAAGCTCACCGAAAACAGTGTAACCACCATCCAGATGCGGAGCTCCGCCGAGCGTTTCATATACCTTTCTCTCTTCCGGGGTGAAAACATGTCCGGTGCGTGCGGTAAGCGTATCCAAATAAGCAGCACTACAGCGTTCGCCCTGAACGATATAAAACTGTGAACCGCTGGAACGCTTTTCCGGATTTACATTATCAGGCATACGTGCAGCAGCCAGGGCCCCCTCTTTATGAAAATGATTAGGCAGGATTTCCGCAGGAAGTGTATAACCCGGATCCACGCGTCCGTCCTTATTGGCTCCGCCCTGAATCATAAAACCTTTGATGACACGGTGAAAAGGAGAGTCGTTAAACCATCCCTCTTTTATCAGTTTGATGAAATTGTCGCGATAAACTGGAGTATCATTATATAAAACGGCGGTCATATCACCGAATTTAGTGTGGATAACAATCAATGTTTCCGGCTTTTTGTTCTGTGCCATTAGCGGAAGACTTATTAATATGAAACTTAAAATTACTAAAACGCGCTTCATACGAAGGTTAAATTCGTTACAATCGGCAAAATTAACAAAAAGAAACACATAAAGGCCTTTGTATGAAACACAAATCGCTGTTGAAACGGTTTCTATTGGATTATAAATGAATTTGTTGTAAAGTGCTGAAAACTGGACGAAATTCTGTTAGAGGTAATAATTATTCTTCCTTATTATTCTCTTTCAGTGCTTTGTTGAAACAGCTTCTGCAAAGCGGTTCATAAGCATCCGTTTCACCAAGAACTACCAGTTTATCATTTTTCACCGTGCGATGAGAATATTGGGCCAGGTCGCCACAACGGATACAGATGGCGTGAACCTTTGTCACATCTTCCGCCATGGCCATTAATTTGGGGATAGGGCCAAACGGGTTACCTTTAAAGTCCATGTCCAGACCGGCAATTATAACACGTTTTCCACGATTTGCCAATTCGTTGCAGGTAGAAACTAATTCGTCTCCAAAAAACTGGGCTTCGTCAATGCCTACGACCTCGAAATCATCAGCGTAAAGTAAAATCTGGGAAGCATTCTGAATGGGTGTGGAAGAAACCGCTTTCGAATCATGTGAAACCACATCATTTTCATCATACCGGGTGTCCACTTCCGGTTTAAAAATTTCCACTTTTTGCTTTGCAATCCTCGCCCGGTTCAGTCTGCGGATGAGCTCTTCTGTTTTTCCTGAGAACATCGATCCACAGATGACTTCTATCCATCCTTTGTGTCTCTGATTATTTCGGTCTTTTTCGAGAAACATGAATTAATTGTTAATTTTCTTGCTACTTTTGAAAGAACAAAATTAACCAAATCCGGGAGGGTTTAGTGGGAGCCCGGAAGCAATTTTTTCACAAAATTTGACGTTTTATAAACATCCGTATTTCAATAGATAAAAAAGATATCATGGCCTATTCCGATTCGATTTCACAACTTGAAAATATTCTTGAAAACCTGCAATCCCTTACAAACAGGATGAAAAATTCTTCAGGGATTCACCAAATAGACATCGATCTTTTACAACAAAAGACCAGAGATTTGTATGAACAAATTATGACCTTGGAAACTGTCTCTTTTAAACCTGTTGAAGAAGAGACTGTAACTGAAAATGAAGAAACTTCTGTCGAAAAGGATGCATTTACGGAATCTGAACCTGAACAGGAAAATATTGAACCTCAGTTGTCTGAAGAGCAAATTATCGAGGAAGAGGAAATAGCGCTTGAGGAAGCAAAAACTGAATCGGTGAATCGGGAAGCTGAGCCTGAGCCGGAACCCGAAATAGAGCCAGAGCTTGAGGCTGAAGAAACTGTAGATGAGCCGGTTAATCATGTGGAGCTAGAAGAAGAAAATATTGAGGAAGAAGCCTATGAGGATGTTGAGATTCAAAATGTTGAAGAAGAACCCGTTGCTGTTGAAGCGGAAATTCCAGAGCCAAAAACCACATTAGATCTTTTCGCCGGATCAGGAGACGAGTCCTTGGGTGCTGCGCTAAGTCATAAAGCAACACAACCAAATCTGGGTGAAAAGCTGGAACATGCTCCTGTGGGTGATTTGAGGGAAGCCATTGGTATAAACGATAAGTTCCAGTTCATCAATGAATTATTTAATGGCGATATGGACCAGTATAACAAAGTATTGGACGAGCTGAATAGCTTTGCAAGCCTTCAGGGTGCATTAACTTACCTTTCGGAACTTAGCGTCCAATACGATTTTCAAAAAACAGGAATGGCTTTTCAAAGATTAAAAGCAATGCTTAACAAAAAGTATGCTTAAAAAGTAGTTTATGTCAAAGCTTTATCTAATTCCTACCCCCATTGGTAATCTGGAAGACATTACTCTACGAGGCCTCCGGATTTTGAAGGAGGTTTCTTTAATTCTTGCGGAAGACACCCGTACTACCGGCAATCTTTTAAAACATTACGAAATTAAAAACAGGTTGCAGGCTTTTCATATTCACAACGAACATCAAGTGTTAAAAAGTATTGTGGAACGCCTTTTAGCAGGTGAAGAAATGGCTTTGGTGACCGATGCAGGAACGCCGGCTATTTCCGATCCGGGATTTTTGCTGGTGCGTGAATGTATCAAAAATAGTATTGAAGTTGAAAGTCTTCCGGGTGCCACAGCTTTTGTCCCGGCATTGGTTCAATCCGGTTTACCCAATGATCGTTTCTTTTTTGAAGGTTTTCTTCCTCACAAAAAAGGCAGGCAAACCCGTTTGAAAGAACTGGCAACGATGCCTTACACATTGGTTTTTTACGAGTCCCCACATCGTCTGATTAAAACACTGGAACAGTTTTCAGAGTTCTTTGGTCCGGAAACGCCTGTTTCCGTCTCTCGTGAGTTGACAAAAATTCATGAAGAAAATATCCGTGGTTCTCTGACGGAAGTCATCGATTATTTCAAAAGCAAACCCACCATCAAAGGCGAAATTGTTGTTGTGCTTGGAAATACAGGGAAGTCCTGATTTAATTGTTATTCCCCGTTACGGATCTTAGGCTTGATGAGCAAACGCAACGATGGGTCGTAGATATAGTAATTTGTGGCCCAATCAAGAAAGACCACCAGCTTGTTTTTGTTTCCCATGATGGAAACCAGATGCACCACCGACCATAGCAACCACGCAAAAAAGCCTTTGAAACTTAATCCGGGCAAATCGGCGATAGCCAGGTTCCGCCCAACCGTGGCCATCATCCCTTTGTCAGTATATTTAAATGGAACGGGCTGTATTCCTTTCTGAATTTTCACCAGATTTTTTACGAGTTGCCTTGCTTGCTGCATGGCTACCTGTGCGACCTGAGGATGACCCTTGGGATATTTTTCGGTTTGAATCAAAGAGGTGTCTCCAATGGCAAAAATATTTTGGGAGCCCTTCACTTTGCTAATACCATCGGTGAGAATGCGTCCTCCGGGCCCAAACAATTTTTCATCCAAGCCGTTCATTCTTCTTACGGTTACACCGGCTGTCCAGATCAACATTTTTGATTTCAAAGTTTTCCCGTTGGAAAGCGTTACATTTTCACCGTCATAACCCTGAACGGCAATACCTGTTTGTACATTGATTCCCAGTTTTTTTAGGTATTTAAGTGCCGTTTGTGAAGAGCGTTCCCGCATATTGGAAAGAATTTTTGGTCCGGCTTCGAAAAGATGTACTGTCATTTTTCTGAAATCCAACTCGGGATAGTCTTTCGGTAGAATGAATTTCTTCATTTCTCCCATGGAGCCTGCCAGTTCAACTCCTGCCGGGCCTCCGCCCACAATCACAAGGTTGAGAAAGGGTTGCCTTTCTTCATCCGTCTCAAAGTCAAGCGCTTTTTCATAATTTTCAAGAATAGAATTTCGGATGAAAATCGCGTCCGAAACTGATTTCATGGTGAAAGCTTTCTTTTCAAGTTCTTTGTTGCCAAAGAAGTTGGTAGTTACGCCGCTGGCCAATACGAGGTAATCGTATGAAATTGCACCAATGGTGGTTTCTACTTCTTTTTTTTCAGGATTAACCTTGGTTACTTCAGCCATTCTGAAAAAGAAACGCTTCCTGTGACGAAAAATACGACGAATTGGAAATGAAATAGCACTTGGCTCCAACCCTGACATGGCTACCTGGTAAAGTAGCGGTTGAAACTGGTAAAAATTATTTTTGTCAAGCAAAACAATTTGAAAAGAGGTTTTTAAAAGCCTCTTAACAAGTTCCGTTCCGGCAAAACCTCCACCGATAATTACAACTCTTTTCGTTGCAGGTGGGGGAATATTGGGTATGTACTTCATGATTTCCAGCTTAATATTCTTCTGTTAATATTTTAACGAATTCTGATTTCAGGCGGCAAAATTACTCATTTATTAAGAATCATTTTAAATAATGAAGCATAAATTACCTTAACTTTTTGTTTATGATCGGATTATAAATCAGAATGTTTTGGATGTAAAGTAACAAACGTTCGCGGAAAATCTGAATATGCCTTACTTTCCCTTACCAATTGCAGATTTTGGTGTTAATTTTTAACCATCATAAATAACAGAATCAATCAATCGATTGAAAATTAGTTTTAATTTTACCGTCAAATAGGAACCTTACAAATGGACAAACAGGTTTCAGAAAAAAACTTGAAATATGAAGAAGATTGCAGTTTTGTACTGGGGAAAAGGAGGCAGTGTCGAAAGAGCTGCTCATGTAGTTTTCAATCAGTTTGACCCGCAAGAGGCTGATTTATTTGCTCTTGATAATTTTGACCCCCAAAATTTGGCCGGTTATAAGCTTG
>CAZGZO010000064.1:0-12836 GCA_964529695.1 uncultured Lentimicrobiaceae bacterium | reverse complement strand
CAAAGCGATTGAAATTAACAATATCAGATATATAATTGAAATTGAACGCATTCTCATAATTGAACCATTCTAATTTTAAATCTACTGAATCAACTATATCAATATTTTCAGAAATATAAGTAACTCCGTCAGAAACGACCTCAACATATCCATCTGCAGCAGGTAAAAAGTAATCCCAGTAATTTACTGAACCAATCACGAGTAAATTAGTGTAAGTCAAAACGGTTCTACTCATATCTGAGGCCACAAAAGTAACCGTTGGTTCTGTGGTTCCATGAACCTGAATCGGAATTAAATCAGTTGATAAATATTTATGAGTAAAAGAAAACGGCACAAGATTAGCAAAGAAGAAATCACAAGCAAGTGAATTGCTGAAATTTTTCATCAGTGAATTTTGTTCTGCAAATCTAAGACTACCTGCTTTACTTATTGCCATCTTCTTCTAAGTTTTAAAGTTACTTTTGAATCTTTTAACTCCATTTCTTCAATCCATCCTGATATTGTCGAATTTACAACTATATACCCATAAGGCGCTCCCAAAATAGAAGTAACTTCATCAAAAGTTAAATCTACCTCAAATTTAATAATTTCTGCGAAAAAACGTTGTAATCCTGAAAAATTTAAATCAGCCGACTCGACAACCGGAGAAGTTTCACCTGTTTTTTGGGTTTGCAGGTTAATATTTACGTCCGTGTTTTGCCAAACATACACCCCATCTGTTCCGGAAGCTAAAACATTCGCCCATCTTTTCATATTTCTTGCAGGGGTGAATTCCAGGTTAAATGACTTTTCAGCGTAAGGAGTACCAGAAACAAATGTAAAATTCTGATTTGTTTCAGCGGTAAAGTGATCACCATCCCGAAAGGTCTTAATCAGAAATATATCATCATCACCGGTAGCATCTTTTGTTACATCTGTTTCCTGCTGAATTGCTATCATTTGAGTTGTGTCAGCGCGATATTGAGATAAAATATATTTTGTTGTTGTTACACTTTTGATATGAGAGGCGTAATCTGTTTTAGTCTCAAACTCATACCCACCAGTAGGTTTTAACTGGTTATTATACTTAGAGAATCCAATCTGAACCGCTGCGTTTATTCGTTCAGGATCAACACCTCTTTTGATCATTTCATCCGGGACCCGACCTGTCAAATCTAACAGTAAAGTATCGGCGTAGAAATAACTCAAATCCTCGATTCTTACTTTGCCATTTTCAATACCTAATCCAATATTATAGATCGAATTAATTGAATTGAACAGGTCTTTCAGTGTTACCGGAACTGTTTGTCCGTCTGCTCTAAGATATTTTCCCTTGAAAATATGTAAACAGTCTCCATTACTCGGATATGTAATAATAGGTGTGTCCGTTCTGCCAAATTTATTAGAATAAAAACAGTCCTCAACACCTGTTATCATTTGTATTGTTCTCAAAAAAGCCTCATAAATCGGAAATGCTGTGATTATTCCTGCGTTTGTGCCTACATATGTTTCTGAAATTGATAAAGAAAGTACGTCATAACCAAAAATAAAATCACTTGTTCCCGTCCATTTTCCACCAATTACAATTTTTTGCTCGCTTTTTAAATTTACGTTTTGAGAAATAGAAATATTGAAATTATATGGACTCGTTCCGCTGTCAGAACCTAATGGAATAGTTTGTGATAATGTTCCGTCTGAATCATAAATATCCATTATAATACTCAAGCTAACAGGGGCATCTGTGCCTCCCAAAGGTGCAGTTATATGTGCTTCTACATTTCCGGTAAAAGAAAACACCCTTCCAATTCCAATTCCTCCAACCATGTAAGCGTCTGCGCCTGTTTTACTCGTGTCAGGTGTAATCGCATCCGATATTCCTGATTCTGAAGTAAAAGAAAAAGGAACTATATGTGATTTTGGAACAGGGGTAGCATAATAAGTTCCCGTTACCCAATCTGCGCTATTTGAAACATTTGTATCTGGGATGGTTAATTGTCCAGAATTATTAGTAACTGCCACGCCATCAATCGTTACATCATTCATCAGATTGACTTTGACAGAATCTCTATTATTTATTATCTCCTGAAAACTCGAATCAATAACCTGAACTTTTACCCCAATGTCTGTTTCCTCATAGGTTGCCAAATCAACTTTCATTGTTACTAAATCGGAATAAATATTCGTTCCGTAATTATACCGTTCGACCTTTAGCAGAATTTCAGCATCAACACCACCCGAATTATAAGCAGATTTTATGAGATTGTACCCGTCTTTATGAAAAGTTAATTCGTTGGTGGATAATGTACTGAACAAACCTCTATATGTTTTATTTCTTTTAAGTGAAATCTGTTCATTCCATCCATCAGGCGCATAATTTAATACGGTTGTCGTGGCTCCGATTATCAATGAAAACCTGTAAATAGGAGTTATTCTCTTTCTTCTTGTTACTATTTCGGCCTGTGTACTCATAATCCTATTTTGCGGTTGAGATATTCTTTGAAATAATTGCCTTCACGCTCTGTTATTTTGCCATGCTGAATATCAAATGTGTATTCTTTTTTATTTCTGATTGCATCGGTGATTGATTTTGTTTGCAATCTCATTTCATCACGGATAATGAAATCGTCTTTTCCTGCACTTGCAAATATTCTTTCGGTTTCTTCATTCGTGTAAATCTTTGCGCCTTCTAATCCAGTTGCAAGCGAAGGTTTATCAAATAAAAGTTTTTCGCCTGTTTTCGTTTCGACCAATTCCCGGCCACGTTCGGCGACTGAAATAACACCGCCTTTTGCGCTGTCTGTTCCGGTGTAGTATTGTGGTAATGGTTCGGCCAAAACTAAACCAGCTTCTAATAATCCAAGACCACCAACTACGGCCATCATAGGAATAGCAGCCGGGAAACCTGGCTTGACCCATAATTGAATTAATGCCTGCGCTGTGCTTAATGCTATATTGAAAAGAGCCGATTCTTTTTGTGCTACATCTTCTTTGTGTCTGATTTCGTTTTGTTTTTTTTGAAGTGCCTGATCGTTTGCAGCTTTTTGGTCTTGAAGTGCTTTTTGTTGCCTGGCATAACGAGCATTAATTTCGGCGATTTTTTGCTGATTATTTCCTGCTGCATCAACTTCAGATTGTTGCCTGTCTTTTGATTTTTGGATTAAATCATCAAGCTGTGCATCGGCTTTCTCATTCTGAACCTGTAAATTGTTAGATTGAATCTCCATTGTTTTCATTGATGATTCCATAATCATATTTCCTGCCTTTTGAATCGTCCTTAACGCAAATTCAATTTTACTTACCCTTTCTTTAAGGTTTCTTTTTACAATTTCAGTCTTTAAAGCTTCATATTTTTCTTTGTTTTTAACATCGTGTTTTTCAAGCTCATCGATTTCTGCAATTGTAATATTATGAACATTTACAACGTCTTTAGATAATTTATTCGCTAATGCTAAAATTTCCCGGTTACGATTTGCCTGGGCGACAACCTGTGGATCTTCAGCGATTGAAGTTGCCTGATCGGACACGTTTTGTTCTTCTGGAAGTGTGAACATCACTTTCATTGCTTCTTTTGCTCTTTCTTCAATCTTTTTTAACTGAGCGTCATAATCCGCAAGTATCTTATCGTTTGCTTTTTGATAGATTTCTTCTTTTTGAGCGTTTACCCACTTTGCTATCTTAACCTCACTCACTCCTGCTGTCCTATATGCTTGAGCCTGAACTTCAATAGATTTTAACTGTTTATCTAATGTGCTGGCGAACATCTGAAATTCAGCATCTTTTGTTTTTTTAAGGCTTTCTTTTCTATCATGTTCCCGTTGCGCTTCAGCTTCTTTTAGTTTTTCTGTTGCTTTGTCTTGCTGTTTAGATTCTTCTTTTGTTAGTTTTTTTATATCTGCAATCTGAGCATCAATTCCGGCAGAAACATGAAAGTAATATTTTAATTGAGCGCCTTCTTTTTTCTGAATAATGTCATCAAAACTTGTAAAATCTTTACCATAAAGTTTTTTAAGCCGCTCGCCTTCTTGACTTATTAATGCGGTTATTCTTTTTGAACTTGCCTGAAGATCAACCAATTTTTTATTTAATTGTTCAGGAGTTAAGTTTTTAAATGGATCTTCCAGTGGCTTAATGTCTTTGTGCATAGACAAAAAGTTTAAGAAGTTTTTTGTGTCCGTTAATAAATCCTTTAATGCTCTACCTAAACTGCTTGTCGGCTTATCAACAGAAAGAACTAAGCCTCTCCAAGCACCTTTAACCTGGTCGATCTTGGTTCTGAAAGTGTCCATTTGAACACCGTAAGCCTTAGTTAAACTTGAATTTTTCCCGTAATCCTCATTTACTGTTTTTAGAATCTTATCATAATCTTTTAAGGCATCTGTTCCTAATGCGGTAATCCCTAACAAAGCACGTCTATTTGGAATCAATTTAGTTAAAGCATCCGCATTATCTCCGGTAGCGTTCGCAACTTTAACCAAAATATTGTAAAGGCCCTGTTGCCTTACAGCGGTCAATCCTACCTGAATGCCAAGACTTTTAAATACCTTTTCGGATTCTTGCGTAGGTTTTATGACGGCGTTTATTATTCCTTTTATTGCTGTTGTAGCTTCAGTTGCTTTTATACCTTCTTTTGTTAATTCAGCATAAATAGAAAGTAATTCCTGAAAGCTAACTCCGGCTGCATGAGCGATAGGGGCTGAACTTCCAACTTCCTGATTTAATTCCTCAACAGTGACTTTACCAAATTTCTGAGCAGAGAAAAACGCAGCCGTTACCTTACTAACGTCTTTCATGCTTAGACCGTATGAATTTACTATTGTAGTAACACCATCAACAGCAGTTCCTAAAGAAGTTACACCACCAATAGCCAAAACGGAGGCTTTTCTCAAGAATTCAATAGCATCGGCAGCCGGAACACCGGCAGAAATAGTGTCAAATAATGCTTTGTTAACATCTTTGATTGAAAATCCAAAGTCTGACATTATTTTAATAGAACCTTCCCTTAAGAAAGAACCAAATTTTATTTTATCAGAATCGGATAAAAGTGTTAAAACGTTTTTAAATGTTTTTTCAAATTGAATTGTAGTTGTTATTGTTGATTTTATAGCACTGATTAATCCATAAACACCAACATACATTCCGATTAATCCACCTATTTGTGATTTTAAACCACCTAAAGCAGATTTATAATTTCCTACATTTCTCTGGCTGCGCCCAATTTCAGCATCGTATTGTTTGAGTTTCTCGGTATTGGCTGCAATTTGAGCGGTCATTTCTTTGCGCTTTGCAATACCTTCCGATGTGGTGAGGTCTAATTTCTTCCTTGCTGCCACAAGAGCGTTAGTTTGTCTTATCAAATCTTCTTCGGATTTGACAGTCATTTTCATTGCGGAATTCATTTCGCGCTCTTTGGCTTGTGCTTTTTGTTGCTGAGCTGCTGTTTTTTTTAAGGCTTGAAAATATTGAGATTCTTTACCGACTCTTTTTGCAGTTGCTAAACCTGCTTTTTCTGTGGCTGTTGCATTTGCTTTTTGCTGCTGTTCAACTTTCTTTAGTTCTTTGAAATAAAGAGACTCTTGTCCTGCAGCTTTTGCAGTTGCTAAACCTGCTTTTTTTATTGCTTCGGCTTGCTTTGCCATTGCTGCAAGCCCTCTTTGACGTTGTTTTTCTAATGCAGCAGCAGCGGAATCAAGTTGTTGGTTAAGTTTTATTGTATTTTTGGTTACATCGTTTGCTTGTTTTTGTGCTTTCTGAACTTCTTTAATAGTCAGATCGCCTTTTTTTAATGCACCGGAAAGTTGCTCTACTGTTTTAACAAAATTCTGAGTTTGTTGGTCGAGCGTAGAAATTGCCTTATCGGTCTGGATAATTCCATCAATGGCCTTTTGCGATATGATTTCAGTGATTTCCGGCATCTTTTATCTTTTTATCTGCGATTTTCTTTAATTTTCCAAATTCGTACAATGTCATATCTGGTATAAAACTCATCTCCATTATCGAGAACACTCCTAAAACAACCTCCATAAATGATACTTTCGGTTGTTCTTTTTTTGGTTTTTTGAATCGCTCATTGTATTTGTCTAACTGTCTTTGCGTTTCGTCTTTCAGTCGTTTTAAGTCTTTCCCGTCTTTTATTTCAATTCCTGTTAACTTTTTGACTCTTTCTGTATAAAAGTCTAAATTTATGTTTTTAATCTTTCGCTTAAATAATAGCCCGTAAATTGCCCTGTGATTTTCTGATTGCATCAGGATAATAAGAACCTTTAAAATCTGATCTAATTCAATGATTTTATAATAAGATAGAATCCTGTATTTCTCATTCAAAAGGTCATTATTATTTAAACTAAAAATTGTTTTAAACTCTTCAAAGAACGCATCTGTATTGAACCAACTAACCGGGAACGGGTTAAATCTTTTCTTCAGCAGACTGATATTGTTTGTTTCGTCTATTATTCCGTATTCTCGAATTGTTAATGTTTTGATGTTGTGTATGCCGAAAGAAAAGTTCATCGAATAATTTTATAAAGTTTTGATAATCCATTATTTTCCCCGTTTCCCGGTAATCCTGATATTCACTTACTAACTCGTCTAGTTCTTTGTCGCTCATAATACCATTTCTTTATACTTCGCAGCAATAAGATTTGACGTTATGACTTGCGCCGATTGTCTGTTTTTAGGTGCTATTCCAAAAATCAAATCTGAATATTTCCGTGCAAGTTTTGGAGCATAAGGAACCATACTATTAATTTGATATTCAGGATAAGTTACTTTCAGGTCCATATTTGCGTACAACTCGCCAGTAAGAAAAAGGTTCACCCGTCCATCGCCGAAACTCTGCGGAAACATTTTGCTTTTCCACGCAGCGTATCCAGGCGAATAATCTGGGGTAATTTCTGATCCATTTGCTAAGATTGATTCCTGAAGCTGCTGTTTATTCAAATTCTCAATATCTTCATTAAAATTAACAGCGTCCGAAATAATCTGAGACAAATTAGAAACGAAATTATTTGACCTTTTTCTTAACTGGCTTATTGTCATCTTCTTTTACCTTTTTGGCTGGTTTGACAGGAACTTTATACCCCATTTTACGATACCGTTCTTCAGCACTCAATGGATCGGCCTTGCAAGCGATGGAATGCCACCGCTTGAAAGCCACCCATTCTTTAGGTGCTGCGGCCTCGTGAATTGAGACCTTATGCACCACCAACTATTTTAAGAGCGTTACCTAAGTAAGTTACATAGGTTGTATCGTCTGCTGAAGGCTGCACAACCGCATAATCGGCAGATGTGAGATTTGCAGGCGTTCCGCCGTTGTCTTTCTGGATTGTAAGCGTATAGCTTCCAAGTCCATTATCGACAGCAGTAGTAACAACTACGGCAGGGGTTGCATTTGAGAATAAAACCTCAAAATCAGCAGCAGCCAATCCGGTATAACCAACCTGAGTTCCACGTTTCACAACATCAACAACTACATCACCACCCGTATAAGGAGTGGTAACTCTCATTTGTAATCCAACAGGGCTGAAACCAAGAACATCATTGAAATGGAAGTCAGGAGAAACGACAACAATATTCTCGAATTCCTCATAAGAATCAAAGAAAATATGCATCGGAAATCCTTTTGTCAAGTCTGAAGGCGGTAATCCACCAACTGTCTCAACTCTGGAACGGAATCCTTTTAATGTACCGTCACTTTTGCGGGTCAACCAATAAGAACCATCCTGAAAGAACGGGACAAATTCAAATTTGGTATCTCGCAAACTGTGAAGGTTCACGTAGTCAGCAACAGAAGCGTCCAAATCCAATTCACCGAAAGGAATAGACTTTTCTGTTACATAGTTTTTACCTACCGCTGTTTTTGTTATGGTAGGCGCAGCAGTGCTATTAGTAAACCCATTGATGGGAAGCACTAAGGTGTTACGATTGGCAGTTGTCGCCGAAGCGATGTTTAAGTGCCAAGCGGAAGCATCTTGGGCGGTTGCATCAGTCCAGGTGTTACCCTTTTTCTGTAACGCACCGCCAATCATCAGTTTCATAAGGCTCGAGCATTCGCTCCATCCTGAAAAATAAGCATTTTCGCAACTCATATCATTTGCATTTATTAATTATTAAATTTAAGTTTTGTATCACAACGGCATCCAAAGCGTCATTCCCAATATTTCCACTGTTTCCAAATTTATCTTTTTCACCATAATACAACCTATCTATCTTAGTATGTTTAAATAGACCCTGTGTGTCAACTGACGAAACAAGGCCGCTATAAATTAACTTTTCAATAAACAGGTTATAAAGTGGTAATAAAGTAGGAACGAAAGTGTTTGCATATCTGTTCACTGCCTTGTAATTCGGGTCTGTTTCGGTCATTATTACAATTGTTGCATTTTTGACCGTAGTATAAACAGTTGTCACTTCTTCCTCGAAATCCTGAAACAGTGCAATCAATGGATATTTGTCGTATTTGAAAGTCTCCGATTGTGATTTTTCCGAAAGTATTGAGAAAATTTCCATCGGGTGTCCGTACAGATAATACGGTTTCTTCTTGGCTGGATCATAAGCCAGTCTAACATCAGCAACCACACTATCGATGACATCGACAAAATTTTTCATAAGTCAAAGGCATTAATTTCTCCCAACTCCGTAAAAGTAGTAAACCACCACTGCGGATAATCCGCGTAATGTAAAATAAGAAAATTATAGACCGAAGGCTCATAAAGGTCTTGCCTCGGGTAACCATACAGTCGCACAAGGCGGCTCCATGCCTGAGAAACCGTTAAAATAGCGGTTCCCGGCACAGAATTTTCGCCTTTTGCTTGCTTGGTCCCTGTCGGGGTTACCATGACCGATTTATTTCTGACATACCAATAGTAAACATAGTATGCTATGATTGAAATTTTATCTGCATTCTTCAGTCCATTCCATTTGACAGTATATCCGCTCACTTGATATTCTTTACCCTCTACCAAATCAATAACCGGTTGTGTTGATGCGGATGGATTGGTTGAATCGTATTCATCAACCAACTTCCACAAATCATAACCGAGCAACTTTAAAAGAAGCTCTTTCTGATAATGGGTAATGTAAGCATCCAAATCGCTATAAGCAGAATCAGGAATGTTTATCTCGTGAACGAAATATGTTTTGTCAATCAGGTTGCTCATCTTTTACGTCTTTATCGTATTTTGCTACTTTCAAATCTTTCACTAATCTATTGGCGAGCCAGGGATCATATTCCCCTGAATCTCCTTTTTTCTTAGTTGAAAAATCCTTCGTGAATTTTACCTTTTTCATATTGACTTATTATTATGCAAGCGCAACGAGTGCGGCAGCAATATCGGTTACTTTTCTGAAAGCATTGGTTTCAACGTTACGAACTAATGACAATCCGTAAGAGCTGGCCTTAATGGTCATCAAATCATCACGGAACTGGTTACCAATGTAACCCATTTCGATCTGAATTTCCTGTGCATCGTAATAACGAGCATAGTTGAAGTCACCTATAACCATTGTGTTTTTGGTTACCTGGCTGGATGGAACAACGGTAATACCATTAACCACTTTACCGTCAGCAGAAACAAACGGAGGTAAAATGTAGTTATTGTAACTGTCTTTTTTCAGTTTCATAGCATTAATATCCGCAATGTTCATGACTGCAAAATTAGCCACGTATTTGGTGTTGGCTTCGATATCTTCCTGAACTTTTACAATCAGGTCATAAATCGATGCATCAACAACACCGGAAGATGCAGCAGTGTAGGTGTCGGCATAAGTATAAATACCTTGCAAATTTGGGGATGTTCCGTTTCCACTCCAAAGATCGGCATCAAGTTTCAATGCCATATTGGTATTTACAAAATTCTCAACTTCAGCCTGAATACCTGCAATATCCCTGAAAGATTCTTTTGAAACAGGAATAGAGTCTCCGATTTTCTCAACAGTCTTTGAATAACCAGTCCATGCGATAGCTGATTCCGGGTAAGTAGCCCCCTCTGCGGTTGCGGCTGCGGCACGTGTTACAGAACTCTGGTCAGTCCATCTTACAACACCACCAGTATCAGCCATGTTTATAGGGATAGTTCTGAATAGTTGTCTGATTGACAATCTCGGAGTGGCAATCTGTCCAAATCCGGGAAGCATAAAACCACGATAATCAGAGGTAATGCTGGAGCGTTCAACGGTTGTTTTCAACACTAAAGAGTGTGATTTGCTTCCACCGCTGGCAAGTGCTTTGATTTGTTCTTTGTTTTTCTCAAAAACATCTTTTACAGATTCAGGTTCCTGATTTTTTTCTGCGAATTCACGCAGTTTCAATCCCTGTTCTTCGATAGCGCTTTTGAGTTCAGACAAATCTTCTTTTACGTTCAAATCCTTCAGTTGTCCCTCATAAGATTCAAGCTGTTTTTGCATATCTTCATGAGTGATATACTGAGGCAGATTTTCTTTGAATGACTTCAACTCGTCTTTTAGAGCGGTCATCAATTCTTCTTTTTCTGTCATTTTAATGATTGTTTAATTAATAATTTTAATTCGCTAACAGTCAGAGTGTCTTTTGACGGCTCCTCAAGTTGGAGTGCTTTTTGCGGCTCCGGGTATATAATTCCGGTCGCATCATTCGAACCGAACAATACGACAGAACCTTCTTTGTAAATCTTTGCTTCATCAACCCCAAAAAAATAACCCTGTTCCATTACCTGTTCTTTGTTGGCTATTTCATTGATGTGAGCATCGTAATACGCTTTGTTTCCTGCGTATTCTTTTTCGTTTGCATCGATAGCGAGCGTTATTTGCACGTAACACATACGCACGGAATTTTCGAGCGGTCTTTTTTCGGTTATAGCCTCAACTACTTTTTTCTTTTTTAGCTTTGACTTATCAATCTTGAATATCAAAGCCTGAGTAGTTCCTTTAAAATCTTTCCCGACTGCCGTCCACGGAATATCCTGCACAAATGCTTCAACATCTTCCGGCCATGCCACAACATCATCCACTTCAAGCGAATGATTTGAAACATAGAAAATCTTTCCTTTTTGTTCCTGTAATGACTTCTTCCAAAGACCGTCCATGTGAACATCATCGTGAGAATCCATGTATCTTGTTGTATTGATAACAGGATAAATGAACCCGTCCTCAATTCCCTGAATGCCTTTTGTTGCCTCAAGTTTTATTTCACTGTAATTAACTCCCTCAGATTTCTTGATGGCAGCTTTTTTCAGTGATATGAGTTTCTTTTCATTTTGCTTTAGCTCCTTGAAAAGTTCCTCTTTTGAAGCAAATTCCTTATTTAAAACCGCTGATTTAATCATTTTTTTATACTTTGATTATTAGCCCGCTTCTTTTCTTTTTCGCGCTTCTTTTTTTCGATAGCTTTTATTTCTTCTTTAGTTAGTTTCATTCGCTTAGAAATTTAGATAGTTCTTCTTGGTATTGTTGTAGTGTGATAGCTTTGTCGGCATAAGCCTGACTAAGCCCTTTGATTACATATTGCATTGACCTTCCACGATTCATAGAGTCCTCAGAAAATACAGGCAAATGCGAATAATCAGCTTTGATTTCCCAACTTTTCGAATCTGTTCCAAGCCGATAATTTAGAGTTTCTATTTTTTCTTTTGCATCTGGAATAATAGTTTCTTCATAAAATTGCCGCTTGGCTTCTTTTAGGTTTGCAAAAGTTACCCCTTTTTGACTGGCAAGAATTTCATAAGGTACGCCAAAAGCATCACAAATACGGGCGGTGTCTTCTCTAACTTCATCGAATAAACCCATGTTATTTGCATTCACTTTCATGTCACTGTAATTAACAGCTAAACTTGTGAGAATTGGCCATGCACCTCTGGATTTTAGTTTACTTTCGGCCTGACCTTTTTCATCAGGGTCTAATGGAACTGCTTGGCCTACTCCGTCCTGTTGACTGTTTGAAAGAATCCCGATAGGCATCCTGAGTGATATGTTTCTTTTGGTGTATGCCTCGCGAATGTTTGCTAATGACGCTGATAATGCTTTCAGTTTTGATGTGCCTTTTAAGAATTGACCCTTATTTCCACTATCTGATTGCATCTGAACCCGGTTGTCACTCAAATGGATTAAATTCGATTTGTCGATTTCCATTTTCTTACCGTTTCCCAAATCATACCAATATCTTACTGCTTTATCATTTGATTCCGTGAAATAGACATTTGATGAAGCGTATTCGATTGTTATTCTTGACGGGTCAAGCGTATAAAGTCCTTTATAATTATTTGGCATTCCAACGGGTGTAAGGAAATAAAGATATTCGTTTCCGTATATATCCCTGAATAATGAACTTTGACGCCAAAATTGAGCTTGTGTTTGAAACCAGTTTGGGAATTTTAGGATTTTAACTAATGGCTGATTTAATGGTTGTTCTTTGCCGGTTACTTTGCTTTGAACTGAAAGATTCCAAGAAGCTAAAGCCCTGGCGCGAATATTAAGGATTGCGTTAAGTTCAGGAATCTCAGAAAATTCTTTTACAAGATTTCCAGACTCGAAGATATTCATATCCGAACCCAACGGATAAAAGTAAGTTGCTCCAAAGCGTTCCGGTTTGGTGAGACTCGAAAAAGAAAATCCTGAGAAGAATCCCTTTCTTAAACTACGATTAAAATACCGACTCTTTGCCATTCATAAAGTTTATGTAAACTTAATGAAATTTAAGTAGGTTGGAAAACAAATGTACGGTTTATGTACAAATTTTGTTTTTTGGTCGGTTTTTATGGTAAGATGTTTTATTTATGAGAGCATAAAAACTACATTATTCTCGCAAATCCTTTATACTGTTTGACCTCATGCGGCTGAAAAAAAACACTCCAATCACCGTGCTGTTTAACTTTAAATCCTTTTAGTCT
>CAZGZO010000063.1:0-12952 GCA_964529695.1 uncultured Lentimicrobiaceae bacterium | reverse complement strand
GGCCTCTTTGTAAAAGACAAAAGCTTTCATATCTTTGATGCAGGTTTCCTCCTTGAAAAAGACAAAAAAAATCTGGGTTATAAACCGGACAGAAGTTATATAGGATTCAAATATCACGGGGGGTTCAGTGATCACCTTCCTGTGTTTTTTGACATAGCAGTAAGCCATTCTAAGTAGCGATGAAGAAAAAAAATACTATTTGGATTTTCCTGATTGTTTTGGTTATTGCGCTGACCGGATTATATCTGTCCAGAAACCGGTGGGCAGGCTACTTGTTAAAAAGAGAAGTTTCCACTCTGTCGCATGGAAACATCAGCCTGACGTTCAGTTCAATCCATCTCGGAATTTTTAGTAAGCACCTTACCGTTTTAAACCCGTCATTAACTTACAAGAACACGTTTATCAATTCTAGTCATTCGCTGAAACTTGTAGCAACAAAATTCAAGAAAATCAGCGTTTATGATCTTTTTCTATGGAATTTTCTCATGAAAGGAGAATACGTTTGTAAGGAATTCATGGTAGCACAACCTACATTTCAGCTGGCTTCCGGGGACTCAGTGAAACCTGAGGTGCAATTTAACCCTTCCGCCTGGATAAAAGTTATTCAAAAGCATAGGCTCCCAGCTATTCCTGTGAAATTTAAAATAAAACATGCTTCTGTTAAACTTGGAAAAATCCGGCTTGGAAAATCGAAAAAAACCGGGGAGTTTGGAGGGGCAGATTATGAAATTTCCATCGAGGATTTGGGGAATATAAATGACAGCATTTCATCCGATGCAGTTACCTATAAAAACTTAAAGATCAATATTCATAATGTTTTTCGAAGTTCAAAGCAGGGGAACTTCTCACTAAAGATTGACACAATATCCTATACATCATCATTACAGGAGTTTACCCTATCGGGACTACAATATCATTCGCTACGAAAAGAGAAAAATCAAAACATGAATATTTTTGTCAAGTGGGCTCAAATCAACGGATTGATGCCGGATACTGCGACCAAAACATTTCATATTAGGGCTGTCCGATGGAGTGGCGGTTCTATCACCTTCCCTGTAGGAAAATTGGCTCAACTTTTCAGCCGCCACCAACCCAACAAACACCTGGAAGTGATGGTTAAAAACTTCCCTTATCTGGAATTTGACACGTTGCATTTGGATAAGGTCCATGTTTCTCGCATAGCGCAGAATAATGACACCGTTTTTTCCATTAAAAAATTAAACCTTAACATCTTAAATGCCAAAATATCCAGAAAAACTTTCAATGAGCCCTTGCGAGCTATAACATTTAGTTCACTGAAATCAATAATGACCAGGATTTACTATTTGAACCCTAAAAATGGAGATAAAATTATTTCAAAGAAAGTGCTTTATGAATCTGGCAAAAAAATGATAAATGCCCTGGATTTGAAGTATGAAAAAATTTGTCTTTCAGATAATAAACCGATTTGGATGCTTTCATCAAAGCAGGTGAATGTGGGGAACTTTTCAGGGAAGCGATTTCATAAAAAGGAATTACAAAATATTTCTGTTCAACTCTTAAATCCTGACATCCGGTTTTGGGAAAATAGGGCTTGCCAAATCCCTAATAACGAGAGCTTTTCTAAAGAAATTGGAAGAATAAATTTCACATCCTTAAATCTGGAAAAAGGAAGTCTCAGGTTTTATAGTAAGAAACATGAGACCCTTAAAGTCTCAGGGTTTGATTTATTAGCCAAAAATCTGATGGAAAAGTCTGACAGTGGAAGGAAATTCATTTCCTATGACACACTCTATTTTCAGGCAGCTACAAGTGCATTTTCAAATCCTGGCAATGCTCTACAAATGAAATCCGGAACCATTCAATTGCTTGGAAGAAATTTGTCTATGGATTCGGTGAAGCTTACCAGTAGCAGGAATAACAATCTAAGAATCATTTCCATTCCTTTCTCAACGTTTACAAAAATTCAATTGAATCCTTTGATTTTCGGAAAGACCCTCACCGGTAGCCAAGCCGATTTTTACAATTCCAATGTCATTATCCGGCAATTTGATACACTTTACGATAACGATACTGTATCTTTTACCAAAAAGCAATTTTACCAGTTCCCTCTTAAAGTTTCATTTTCAAACATCAATATCGATAAAGGTCACCTTGACCTAACTCTCGTCCGTTCTGCAGACAGTATTAACCTAAATACGGGGATTGACCTGGTATTGAATTCATTTAAAATGGGTTATGATAAAGAACAACTCATCTCCACCCCTTCCAACTGGACCGTAAAACTGGGCAAGACATTATTCAGAAGCCATCAAATACTTGGAAAGATGGATAGTGCAGTAATGAGCAGTCAGAGGCAAGACCTGAATATCAGGAATATGTTACTTGCTTCTAATGAGAGTACGCCTTCGAAGGTGAACTTTGTCATCAAAGCACCTTTGACTCAGATGAATAGAATTGATTATGCAAAACTCTTGAGAAGTGATAGCCTGACATTTGGAAAAATTGCTTTTCGAGATGCAAAGTTCCATCTGACAGTTCCAAAGCAACTAAAAGCCTCGGGAGTATTGACAAACTGGCTGCCTGAAACTACAGTCATATATGATAGTCTTGAAATGAATCACTCCGACTTTACGGTTCAAAGGCATATCAAGACTTCTGACCTAAAAATAGCTGGAAATCAACTAGATGTTTTGTATAGACCCTTACTTCGGGCATTACCAAAAGATTCCATCAATAAAAAGGATTTTCTAAAAAAATGGGATATTTCTTTGAAGACGCTGCATCTTTCAGATACGCTAAATAATATCAAGATTGTTGCGGATGGCATCGCACTTCAATCGCAGTTCAATCAGCTATTTATTAAATCTTTATCGGGAAACAATCTGCCACCGACCGGGTCTCTGAGCGGAAATGGAAAAGATTATGCCGCATTCAAATTGCAGGAAATGATGTTTTCTGGATTGCAATTACGAGGGCCTGATTTCCGAAAACTTTCTATCTCTAAATGGACCACACCGGCAGTATGGTTAAAAGTAATACAGGGAACAAAAGGGACAAAACAGGTTCCATCAACCGGATTGATTGCGTCCCTGGTTAATAAAAACGCGAGCTCTGGATTTATCAAGGGAATAAATATTAAGTCTGCTAACTTTAAGAAACTAGATTTCAGTTTTTTATACGCCAATCAGAAAAAGCAAATAGGAATTCACGATGTGAGCCTTGCTATTCATGACATAATAATTGACTCGACTCTTATGAGCAATCATCCCAATTATCTTTTCAGGGACATGAGGTTTGATTCTCATGGGAAGAGCATTATCAGTGGCGATAGTATGTATGTATTCAGAACCAAAGATATAAGAGTTAATTTACCACAAAAAAGGATCAGCCTGGACTCCATCACTGTGACGCCTAGATATAAAAGGAAGGCTTTCTTTAAAAAGGCAAAGAAACAAACGGACCGTGTCACTGTTTATGGAAAAAGCATCGATTTCAACAATTTCGATTTTGCAACTTTTCTTAAGAAAAAGGTTTTTCATGTTGGGGATGTCAGTTTGAACAATTTCAATGTACTTTTTGAAAGGGATAAACATTATCCGCTTGGGGATTCCACCCGTCCTATGCCCATAGAAATACTTCATAAAATTCCATACAAATTCAATGCAGACACTGTTAAAATAAACCACAGCTTTATTTCTTATTATGAATATGAGAAAAAGTCTTTGAACCCGGGTATTTTCTTTATCAACAATTTCAATGTTTATTTCCTGAATGTGACCGACGATTTTGGAACGCTAAAGTCTTCAGCGGTTTTAAAAGTTCACGGAAGTGGTCAAATGATGCGGACAGCCAATTTGCATTTTGTATTGCTCATGCCCTATTTTTCACCGGATAATCAATTTTGGTTCTCTGCACAAACCAGCCGGCTCGATCTCACCCAGTTAAACTCGCTTTCACAAAATATTGTTGGTATAAGCATCAAGTCAGGCTACGGGAACGCGGATGTGCAATACGTTTCTGGAAACAATAAATTGGCAAAAGGAAATATGTTGTTTCTTTACAAGAATCTAAAACTCAGGCTTTACAACCGCAAAAAAGCTAAGACAAGTAAAGGTATGGGAAGTCCCTTTGTAAATTTCATGCTCAATAAACTGATGATACGAACGAACAATCCTAAATTCTTAAAACCGCCCCATAAAGGAATTGTATATTTCGAAAGAGATCCGCGCAAATCATTCGTTAACTATTTATGGAAGAGTTGCTTTAGCGGTATTACATCCACACTGGGCTTCAACAACAAATTCCAGCGCAAAGAGAAGAAAGTGGAAAAAAAGACGGAGAAGGAGGAAGCAAAAGCTGGGAAATAACCATTTAGTCCAACTTTATATTAGAAGCCGGGCCTTTAGAAATTACGGCGTATCCTAATATTTTTTAATCTATGATTTCTTATAATCGCAGTGCGACACTATTAATTCAAATTTGTGAGATGACCATCATAAGAACAAATGGGGCAATAGATTATAACACAAAATCAATTGTGTCAATTTGACATATAGCAATATCTAATAAGATAAATTGACATAACACTCAATACCTGAACTATATAGAAACCTCCACTATTACTGGAATTTAACAAAATTTTACATGTTCAGATGTTGGATTGGTATTTAATTTGTGCCTTAGATTCTTGAAAAATTCATTTATTGTCAAACTAAAATAATGGAGGATAAAACTATGTCACTTGTAAGATTTTCAGGTAATTACCCGTCATTATTCGATCGTTTTTTTGAAAACGACTGGTTTGATTGGGCAAATCGTAATTTTTCGGATACGAACACCACATTACCTTCAGTAAACATTAAAGAAAGTGCTGAAGATTTCGAAGTGGAAGTTGCAGCTCCGGGACTTGGAAAAAAAGACTTTAACATTGAACTAAGTCACGACTTATTGACTATTTCTTCTGAAAAGAAAGTCGATAAAGAGACAAAAAAAGGACAGCAATTTTCGAGAAGAGAGTTTAGCTATCAGTCGTTTAGCCGTTCGTTTACTCTGCCGAACACAGCAGATAGCGAAAAGATTGAAGCAAAGTACGAAAATGGAATTTTAAGGATTGTCATACCTAAAAAAGAGGAAGCAAAACCTAAACCTCCTCGTCAAATTTCAATTTCATAACAAACGACAACGCTAAGCCGTATAAAAATTATGCGGCTTAGTAGTTTATTAAATATATCTATCTCCTGGAGCCTGATTCTTCTTCCGGCAGAATAAACCCGGGTTTCAACAGTTGTTCCATAATTCTATCCAAGGATAAAATTAAATCCGGCTTATGATGTTGGATGGCAGCCTTTGGCATAAACGGGCTTTCTGCTTCGGTTGGATCCTGAACGATGGTGAACCCGCCTTTACTTTTAATATAAGCCATTCCCCCAGAGCCATCTGCATTAGCTCCAGTAAGCAATATACCCACCAAATGATTCTGATATGCATCTGCTGCTGTTTGGAATAAAACGTCGATGGAAGGTCTGGAATAATTCACTTTATCTTCAACAGAAAACGACAGCGTTTTGTCAGCTTCCACCAGCATATGGTAATCTGGAGGAGCCACATAAGCAGTCCCCGGAATTACAATTTCTTTTTCATCTGCTTCTTTCACATGAATTTGGGATATCTTATCCAAAATCACAGTTAAGTAATTCTCCGATACCGGACTGATGTGCTGGACAATAAGAATAGGACACGGAAAATCGGCAGGAATGGCTGGAAGTAACTTTTTTAAAGCGTGCAGCCCTCCCGATGATGCTCCAATGACAATAGCTTGATATTTAAGCGAATTACTCATGCATTTTTTTGTAAATTTTCTCTCTGGAATCAATCACTTTATATTTTTCGGTGATGTCAGAAAAAGAAATGGTTTCTTTGTTTCCCAATCCAAGAAAACCACCTGTAACAAGGCTTTCATCGAAAAGATTAAGCACTCTGTTTTGCAAATTTCGATTAAAATAAATCATCACATTTCTGGAAACAACCATGTTTACTTCAGCAAAGACACTGTCTGTCACCAGATTATGTTCGGCAAAAACCATATTTCGCGTAAGACTTTTATCAAAGACAACTGAGTTGTCCGTGGCCCGGTAATAATCTGAAAAAGAGGCCAGCCCGCCTGATTTCTGATAATTGGTAGTGTACTCTTTGATGTGTTTGAGAGGAAATGTTGCCTCACGTGCGCTCCGGATAACTCTGGGGTTAAAGTCTGTAGCATAGATCTGGGTTCGGTCATACAATCCCTCTTCCTGCAACAAGATAGCCAGGGAATAAACTTCTTCACCTGTTGAACATCCTGCATGCCAAATCTTTAAATATGGATATGTAGCCAAGATTCCCGCTACTTTTTCCCGGATTGATTTATAAAAACCAGGGCTTCGAAACATTTCAGTTACATTGATGGATAGTTCCTGTAGCAACTCCTCAAAGTATTTTCTTTCCGTAAGAAGCAAATGCTGCAAAGTAGAAATATTTGGTAAGGCTTTGCTTGCCAGATAATGGATTACCCTTCTCTTTATGTGTGCACGACTATAATCGCGAAAATCATAGCCATACTTCAGATAAATCGCTTGTAAAAGTAGCTCAAGCTCCACATCTTCCGGAATTGAGCTATCCAGATTACGATTTTGAATATTTTTTTCTTCCATCGTTATTTGTAAAGCCATACTCTGAGTAGAGAAATCAGTTTGTCTTTTTCAACGGGTTTGGACAAATATTCATTGGCACCAGCTGCAAGACATTTTTCACGGTCATCTTTCAAGGCTTTCGCCGTCAGAGCAATAATAGGAAGATCTTTATATTTCTTGTCCTTACGTATGCGTCGCATAGCTTCATAACCATCCATTTCAGGCATCATGATATCCATCAGAACAAGATCAATATTTTTGTTTGCCTTTAGTTTTTCAATGCCTACCTTACCATTTTTCCCAACTTCCACATTAAGATCATAGCTTTCCAGCAGGCTTGACAGAGCAAAAACATTACGCATATCGTCGTCTACAATAAGGATAGTTTTCCCTTTCAAAATATTGTTATCACCATGAACCTTTTTAAGCATATCTTTCTTAAAGTCGTTGAAGTTCGTGTCCACCTGATGGAGGAATAAAGTTGTCTCATCTAATAGTCTTTCAAAGGAATGTGCACCTTTCAGCACAATGCTGTTTGCGTATTTCTTCAAATGTCTATTCTCGTCTTCAGTAAGTTCATGGCTTGTATAAACTACGACAGGAATATGCATCGGAGGCTTCATCTTTCGCATTTTCTCCAACACTTCAAATCCGCTCATTCCTTTCAAACCCAGATCAAGAATAACACAATCGAATTCATCTTTTTTCATCTCTTCGAGGGCTTCTTCCCCACTCTCTACGGAAATGATTTCCAAAGAGTTGTCCTCCAAAAGATTTTCAAGACTTTTTCGGGTAATTTTCTCATCTTCCACAATCAAAAGCTTTCTCAACGGTTTTGAAATAGAAGCTTCTATTTTGTCGAACACTTCGTCGAGTTGCTCTTTAGTAACAGGTTTGGTAAGAAATCCTATAGCACCTTTGCGCATCAAAGACATATCAAAATTCTTCGCAGAAATCACATGGATAGGAATGGGCCTTGTTTTGAGGTTGTCTTTCAATTTGTCCAACACTTCCGTTCCATTCATCCTGGGAAGACTGATATCCAGAATAATAGCGCTGGGATTATAAACATCTGTATAATGCAATCCAGATTCACCATCAGGAGCTATAACTCCCTTAAAACCATGTTCATGTGCCAAATTTAATAGCACCCCGGCAAAACTCAAATCATCTTCGACAATAAGAATAATTTTATCATTCTTTGAAAGGATTCCCCGGTCATCATGTGGCAATTGATGAGATTCCAGCTCTTTTTCCTTCTTATGTGACTCTATCGCTGGAGATTTTGTTTCAGAAATTACCTGTTTCTTTTCAGATCTGGTTTTATCATCAGAGTTCTTTTCTACTTTATCATCCTTATCATTATTTTCATCCCTCTCCCTATAAACAAAGGGAAGATATAAAGTAAACGCAGAGCCCTTATTCTCTTCACTTGTAAGGCTTATTGCACCGCCAAGCAGCTGGGAGAAACTTTTTGAAATACTGAGTCCCAGGCCAGTACCACCATATTTTCTGCTTGTGGTTCCATCAGCCTGGTTAAAGGCTTCAAAAATCATTTCCTGCTGTTCTTTAGGAATTCCTATACCCGTATCTGTAACTGTCAATGTTACCAGCTCGGATTCATGCAATCCAAACTTTGAAATCACTTTTTTATCCTTCTCAACACCAACCCTAAACGTGATATTTCCCTTATCAGTAAATTTTATTGCATTGGAAATCAAGTTTTTGATAATCTGCTGGACTCTTTGTATATCGGTTTCAAGAAACTCGGGAGCTTCTTTTGCCAATTCAACAATGAGCTCAAGGCCTTTTCTTTCAACTAAAGGCTTAAAGCTGCTTTCAACATATTCTGTAATATCCTGCAAATACATGCGCTCGAGGTTAAGCTCCAGCTTGCCGGATTCAACTTTAGACAGATCGAGAATATCATTAATCAATCCCAGCAAGTCCTGACCAGAAGAGTTGATGGTTTTGGCAAATTCTCTTTCCTTCTCACTCAGATTCTTGTTTTTATTTTCATCCAGCAATTGTGAAAGTACTATAATACTGTTCAACGGCGTACGGAGCTCATGAGACATGTTGGCCAGGAACTCTGATTTATAACGGCTTGCCAGTTCCAAATCGCTGGCCTTCTTCTCAATTTCTTTCCGGGCCTCTTCCAGTTCAAAATTCTTCTTTTTAATCGCATCTCTTTGAATTTCAAGAGCTTTTGTCCTCTCCTCAAGTTCTTCATTGGTCACCTTGAGTTCTTCCTGCTGGGTTTGCAAGCTTTCTTCCGAGTGTTTCAGCGCCTCAGTTTGCTCCTGTAATTCTTCATTGGTCTGACGCAATTCTTCCTGTTGAACCTCAAGAACCTTAGCTTGTTCCTGCGTTTGGTCTAGCAAATCTCTAAGTTTAATGTGCGAATTCAACGTGATAACAGCGAGTGCCAAGTCCTGAACTGCTAGCTCGATAAATTGTATTTGCAAAGGAGTAAATGCATTGACAGAGCCAATTTCCATGACGCCAACAACCTGATTTTCAAAAGAAAATGGAACAATGGCCAGATTTTGTGGTTCTTTCTTACCCAGTCCCAGATCGATAAGTGGAGCTTTCGAGTCAACATGTTCAATAACTACCCGCTTACCATCACTAAATGCTTGTCCTATCATCCCCTCACCTGGTTTATAATCAGGAAGGATATTTTCCTTTTCAGCAGGAACCGCATAAGTAGCAGATAGTTTTAAAACTTCTTTCTCTTCATCAAATAAATAAATCAAACCAACTTGAGCTCCAAGATAATCCGAAAAGAATGAAATGATAGACTGACTAAGCTCTTCAATATCAGCATTTCCTTTCAAAACCCCATCCAGCTCATTCAATCCTGATTTTACCCAGTCTTCATTCCTAAATTCTTCCGCATTCTTCCTCAGAGTTTCTGTCATCTTGAAAAGAGCTTTACCTAAAGCATCACTTTCACTCCTTGGTTTTATAAGCGTATTATAATCACCTTCAGCAATTTGGTCCGCCTGAGCGACAACAGAACGGAAGCTTTCTACCATCTGATTCAGCGATATTGCCAGCACATCTTCTTCGCTTCGCTCCTGAATACTTTCAGAGAAGTCGCCTTTGGCAACCAACTTAGCTACATCCGCATAACTTATCAACACATTAACCAAATTGATAAATGTTTCTTTCATTTCACCAATTTCGTTTTGCGGTGCTTTCACATCTTTCACAATCAAATGTCCCTTGGAAATTTGCTTTCCCCAAGAAGAAAGCTGTTTTATTGGATTAACAAACCAGCGGGTAACCAAAATGGAAATAAAGATTACCACCAAAATGGTGATAAGGAAACTCAATTTCACCATTTTTGAAAGCTTCCTGGCATAGGCAAAAGCCTCTGAATGAGATATTTGTTCAATCAAGGCCCAGTGCACCCCGAACTTTTCCAGTTTCGTCAGATTTCTATAAATACCAAGCACATAATTTCCTTTACCATTGGCATTGTACGTAGTAACACGTTCCTCGTTTAACTCGTTGGCTTTTAGATAAGCTTTATCATCACGGTGTTGCAGGAAATCACGCCATTCCTCCGTTTTTTTGTTGACAATTCTTTTCTTAAGAATTTCACTTTCACCACCAAAACGGGTGGAAGAACGCAGCCTTAAATCACTACCAATTAAGAATGCTTCGCCTGTTTTTCCGTAACCGGCTTCCTGTTGTATCATATTGTTTATGCTACTCACAGAAATTTGCAGTGCCATAATACCGACCAGTTTATGGTTCTGCCAGACAGGTACCGTAAAAAATCCCGAAATTATTCCAAGGCTAGGAGCATAATGGGCTAAATCAGAAAACAGCATCTTATTATCTTCCAAGCTCTTTCGGGCTGTAATTGCCAATCGCGTGTCACTTAATTTCCCCTGAAATAAATTTTCACCCAAATCATTATCGGGTTTAGTCCTGAAAAGAATATTTCCTTTAGTGTCTAGAAATAATAGATCATAAAATCCCTGAAGTTTCAGGGATGGTTGAATTTCTTCTATCAAGGGTTTAACAGCTTTTTTCCATTCAGCAGTCTCCACAAAATTTTCCGCACTCATTTTACTCTTGTGGAATTCATCTGCCATCATCACAAACTGTTTTTTCCTTTGTTGGGACGTGGTATTAATACTCAGATAATCACTTGCATCATCAAAAAATGTATAGAGATATTTCATTCGGAGTTCCGAAGAAGAATTCAACGACTTAATGGCTACAATAGTAAGCCCCTGATAAGCATTCAAAAAGTTGATGAAACTTACCACTGCCAAAGGGAAAAAAGAAATGGCTAAAAACCAGATAAACAACGATTTACCAACACCAACATTTCGCCATGTTTTCAGAGAATATTTTAAGCGTTCCCATAAGTTGGCTTCGTTATAATCTATAAAATCTTTTTGATCAGTTTCTTTCATGATCTATAAATTATTCCTAGAATTAATCCTGATATTTTTCTGCAACTTCATACAGCTCTTCAGGATTGATAGGTTTTGTAAGATAATCATCCATTCCGGAGGCTATACATTTTTCTTTGTCTCCTTTCATCGCAAGGGCTGTCATTGCAATAATAGGAATATGACCATCATTGCCGTTTTCAAATTCCCTAATTTTCACAGTTGCCGTAAACCCATCCATAATGGGCATTTGTACATCCATCAGAATCATTGAAAAACGTGCGGGTTCCTTTTTTACTAGTTCAAGAGCCTGCGAACCATTTTCCACCGCATGAACATGCCATCCTTTTTTTTGCAAAAACTGAGTAACCACTTTTCTGTTGATAAGCTGATCTTCAGCTATCAAAATTTCCTTGGTAGAACTGAAAGAAAGACTAATTTGTTTTGAATGAGGATCTTCCTGCTGTTTCTTGCTATGATAAACTTTTTCAATCGCCTCTTTTACAAGCGTTTCAGATGTCTTCCCTTCAAGGAAATTTTTTAGATCAGTTTGTAATACCGGTTTAACCAGAAAATTAAATTTTCCTGATTTCTTGATGCGATCTATTTCAATACTAGACTTTGAAGATGAAAGGAACACAACATCCCATTTGCTTGCCTGCTCGTTGATTTTGGAAATGATTTCTTCCGGTTCCTTTTTATCAATAGAGAAATCGATAAAAAGCACATCAAAATCCTCTTGTTTTGCAAGTTTGCAAGCCTCCTCAAGATTTTCGGCCAGCTTGACATCAAAATCCCAATATTCCATCAGTTTCAAAAAACTGGCCCTGCTGTCTTTATAATCATCTGCCAGCAAAAACTTTTTGTTTTTATACTTGTCCGCAATTGCAACTTTCTCAAAATCTACCACTTGCTCACCGGTAATGAGATTCAGCGTAAACGAAAAATTGCTTCCTTTTCCCTCATCGCTTTCAAGCGAAATATCCCCGCCCATCAACTTCACAAGCTTTCGCGAGATATTCAACCCCAGCCCGGTACCGCCATGTTGACGGGCAACAGAGGAATCAGCCTGAACATATTGCTCAAAAAGTAACTTTTGTCTTTCTTTAGGAATTCCCAGGCCTGTATCTTGCACAGAAAATTGGAGACGGAGTTGTTCCTCAATTAGATCCAATAACTTAATTCTCAATTTAATATGTCCATTTTCCGTAAATTTTGCGGCATTACTAAGCAAGTTTGTAAGCACCTGTCGCAATCGCAAAGGATCTCCAATGATAATATCAGGAATTTCAGGATCTACATCCACCACGAGTTCCACCTTTTTCTCATCAACATGAACCATGGCAATTTTAAAAACCTTGTCCACAACATCCCGCAAGCTGAATTCTATTTCTTCAAGCTCCAGCCGCCCGGCTTCAATTTTCGAAATGTCTAAAATATCATTGATAATTTCGAGGAGATTCTGACCCGATGTTTTGATATCAAGATAACGCTCAGCCTGGACAGGATCAATATCTTTATCCAACAACCCAAGCTCAGCAATTCCGATAATACCATTCAAAGGGGAGCGGATTTCGTGACTCATAGATGCAAGAAATGCACTTTTGGCCTGATTAGCATCTTCAGCATCATTTTTAGCTTCATTAAGCTGATCAACAGTATTTTGAAGTTTTTGAGTAGTTTCTTCCAGTGCTTCGCGATACTTGAAAAGTTCGATAAAAGCTGAAATTTTGCTTTTCAGTATTTCCATATCCAGCGGCTTATAAAGATAATCTACAGCGCCGGACTCATAGCCTTGAAAAATATGCTTTCGCTGTTTGCTAATTGCAGTGATAAAAATGATAGGTATATGTTTGGTTCTGTCGCTGCTTCTCATGATCTCAG
>CAZGZO010000062.1:0-12965 GCA_964529695.1 uncultured Lentimicrobiaceae bacterium | reverse complement strand
TCTTAAATTAGCAGCAGGATTAGAACAAATGTTTTCATTTCATAATAAATCTTAAACCTCGCAATGTTCGTTTAATCAGTATATTATATCTATTCGGGAGCAATCTCACAACACATTTATAAACTTAAAAACACGGCCATGAAAAATTTTACCCGCAACAGGATTTTCTTATCCGTTTTGTTTTTCTTTTTTGTGATCAGCGTTATGGCGCAGGGGACGAATGAAAACAGCAATCAGAAAAAAGCGAAGAACGATAAAGCCAACAAACATCAGGAGCAAATTAAAAAGGGTTGGAACGTAGGACCCTTGCCAGTGATCTCCTTCGATAGCGACTTAGGATTTCAATATGGTGCACTCGTCGACTTTTACAATTACGGTAATGGAAAAGACTATCCTAATTATCGTCAGTCGCTTTACATGGAAGTATCGCGTTACACAAAAAAAAGCGGTATTTATCGTATCAATTATGACACAAAGGATCTAATCAAGGGTCACCGCGTTTATTTGGACCTGAGCTATTTGCCGGATCAGGCTTATGCATTCTACGGATTTAATGGTTACAACGCGGTGTATAACAAATCATGGGTAACCACCGGAAATCCAGACTATAAAACAAGGATGTTTTACCGCTACCAGCGGAAATTCTTCCGGGCCAAATTCGATTTGATGGGATATTTTAAAAGCAATAAAAAATTCCATTGGATTGTGGGAGCTGGTTTATATAATATCAAAGTGGCCCCGGTGGATTTAAGCATTTTGAACAAAGGCAAAAGTGGCTCGGATATTTTGCCGGACTCAACGGGTCTTTACCAGCGATATATTGATTACGGAATTATTCCGCAAAGTGAAGCAAGTGGTGGTACTTTCACAGTTATAAAAGGAGCCCTGGAATATGACAGCCGAGATAATGAAGGAAATCCTAATAAGGGAATCTGGACGGAACTGGTGCTAGCGTATGCACCTAAATTCTTGTCGAATATGGACAATGGTTTTCTTAAGCTTTCCGTAACGCATAGAGAATATTTTACGATTGTTCCAAGCCGGCTGACCTTTGCCTACCGTCTTGGTGTACAGGTTAATATCGGTGGAGAAACTCCATTTTACGCGATGCCACTGTTGTTTTATGCCCGTTCTACCACCGCTTACAATGAGGGATTGGGTGGCAGTTACAACCTGCGAGGAGTAATGCGTAACCGCGTAATTGGCGATGGTGTGGCTTACGGCAACTTTGAATTTCGCTGGAAATTTGTCAAATTCCATTTTATCAGGCAAAACTTTTACCTTGCATTGAGTGCGTTCATGGATTCAGGAACAACAATCCAGAATGCGCCTGTTAACTCCTATTTATTTGATTCACAACCGGGTATAAATTCCGCTGATTACTTTAAAAACGGTGGTACGGGTTCTGATGGATTTCACAGCACCTTAGGGGTGGGCTTTCACTTTGTTATGAACCAGAACTTTATCATCGCCGTGGATCATGGTCAGGCATTGAATGCACAGGATGGAACTTCAGGAACTTATGTGGGGTTGAATTTCTTGTTCTAAAATTATTTACTGGTTTAGAAATGAACAAAGGCTGTTTCAAATATTTGGGACAGTCTTTTATTTTGCAGCGCCCTCATTCCTTTCTGTTTGGTTTTTAATATTTTTCTCAACACGCGTTTTCAATTCATCATTTTTCTTGATTGTAGATTTTATCTTTTCTACTTCTTTATCATCTTTCAAATCTTTTAGTTTTTCTTTTAAAGCTTCTTGTTTTTTATCAATTTCTTTAAGAAAATCTTTTTTTATCTCCAGTTTTTCTGATTTGATAGCTTCATCAAATATTAAATCTTCCGGGGATTTTTCATCGGTTGAAGCAGTCTTTTTTTCCACATGGTCCGGGATGAAGTTTTTATCATCAACGCGTCGTTGATTCATAAATGTTGGTGAAACAATTTCTATTTTCTCCTCGTGGAGTTTATCCAAAACTTTAGCATTGAGAAGTGAACTGGTGCTGAAGTATTTGTCACTTTCCGCTAAGAACCCATGAATTTTATAAGCGACTGAGAAATCACCCAGGCTTGTAATGTATACGTAAGGGTCAGATAATCCGGCGGCGACGGCTGCATCTTTTAGAGCGTTCTCAATTTTATCGTGGGATAGATTGTATCCCAGTGAAACTGAAGTAGAAATCACGGTATTTGCTTTTCGAATCAGTTTAACGGGATTACTGGCAATATAAAGATTTGGAACAGTCATGAAGTTGCTGTCTTGTAGTTGAATTTCAGTATGGAAAATACTCTTTCTAATAACCCGGCCATGAAAATCCCCAATCTTTATAAGATCACCATTTCTAAAACGATTCATGGAATTGTTCATGATACCGGCAATAAGATTTCCTAAAACAGTGGTTGAGCTTAATGCGATTCCAGCACTAATAACTATCCCAAGAAAACCTAAAATTTGGCCTTTTAAGGATTTATCAATTGGAAGGGCCAGAATGAATACCAAAATACCAACCAGAATTAGAAAAAACGAAATGGCCCCTTTGGTTATGTTGCCACTGGGTGTTGTTGATTTAATTTTTTTAAAAATCCACGCATTTATAATCAGAAGGATTATTAAAATCAGTAATACGGCTGTTGGTTGAATGAATGACTCTAATAGTTTGAAAAGGTGTTCCATCTGTACAAAACTTTATAAAGTTGTTGTAAAGTTATTGTTTTTATTTCTCTTTTTTCGGATGGAAAAACGAAGTGGGGTTAATTTATTTTTTTAAAGCTCTGTGCTACTTCAAAAAGTTATCTTCCAGAAATTTTTGAAAATCAGCCTTATATTGTTCGCTGACAGGGATGTATACGTTTTTATCAAAAATAATCCTGTTTCGTTCGATGGTGTTTACTTTATCCAGATTCACGATGTAGGAACGGTGCACCCGCATGAAATGGTTGGGGGGCAGATGTTCCATAATGGTTTTCATTTTTATGAGCGCCATAATAGGATTTTCTTCTACCAAATGAATCCGAATATAATCGCGCATACCTTCAATATACTTGATGCTGTTCAGGTCGATTCGGACAATTTTATATTCTGTTTTAATGAATAAAAACTGTTCGTTGTGCCGGATGTTTGGTTCAGGTTCGTGATTTGAAAAATAGCGTTGAATGGTCTTGTCGACAGCTTTTAGAAATGCGGGAAAAGAAATAGGTTTCACAAGGTAATCGGCCGCGTCCACCTGGAAACCTTCTACAGCATATTCGCGATAAGCAGTTGTAAATATCACTTTTGGAGATTGGACCAGCGATTTTACAAATTCCATGCCCGATAGATCCGGCATGTTGATATCTACAAACATCAGATCTACCGTGTTGTTTCGCAAAAATTCCAATGCTTTGATGGCGCTTGTAAAGCTTTCCAGCAAACTAAGATTCGGTATCTTTTCAATATAACCCTTCATTTGCTTCAGAGCAAGTGGCTCGTCATCGATGGCAATACACGTTATCATATCGGAATATTAAGGTTTACCTCAAAAGTATCATTGTTTTTATCGTTCATGGTTAATTTATATTTGTTTCCATAGATGAGCTCCAATCTGTTCCGGGTATTTTCAATCCCGATCCCCGAATTCTTCCTCTTTTCCTTGGTGGGATGCATGCTGTTTTTCACGCTAAATGAAAACTGTTTTTCATCTGCATTTATATGGATGTGAATAAACGATGGAGCTTCATAACTAATGCCATATTTAAATGCATTTTCGATAAAAGAAATTGTTAAAAGTGGCGGAATTTTCACCTTCGGCAATACCGGTGGAATATCAAGAATAATATCAACATCATCCGGATAGCGCAGTTTCATCAGATCTACGTAACTTTTTATAAAATCCATTTCCTGTTTTAAAGGGATGCTTGAAGTTTGTGATTCGTAGAGCATATAGTCCATCATCAGCGAAAGCTTGATAATGGATTTTTTAGCCTCCCGTGTATCAATATCAATCAAAGCATGGATGTTGTTCAGGGTATTCATAAAGAAATGCGGACTGATCTGGGTCTGAAGAAAATCCATTTTGTTTTTAATGCTTTCTTTTTCAGCTTTCAGCTTATTTTGTTCCGACTGCATCCACTTACTAAAGAATATTAAACCTGAATCAAAACCAATCAGTAAAATAGACAATATCAATAAATTACCATAGGGAGGAACAAACTCGCGGCCTTGCGGACGCAAAATCGGTGGGCGCAAAGCACGTCTCCTTTCGAACCGTTCCCGGGGAGGAATCCGTCGCAAGGGCCGGGGAACGTTTCTTGATTGAACGAAGACCAGGGCCGTGAAAACCCCAATGATGACAAGAATTGAAGCAAAATACAAAACCTTTTTACCCTTGAAAAAGAACTGGGGAATGAGCAGAAAACGGTTCACTAAAAAAATAACAAATACAACCAAGTATTGTGACCATATTCTGAGAATATGCGTCCAGTTCAATCCGTAAGGCTGTTCGCCAAATAGTACCGGCATGGCAAATAACAACAACCACACAAAAGCAATGATGAATGTCTGGCCTCTTCCAATTCTGAGTTTTGAAATGTTTTGCTTCATTGGTACTGCTAATTTATTGTTTTTCCGGCTTAATAATCAGAATATTTTCGGGCTTTGAAAATATTCTGACCGGGAGAATTTGAATTTGTCGGTGAATAACTCCAGACAAGTTTCCCATCGCTGGTGACTTCCATAAGAAGAGC
Source organism: uncultured Lentimicrobiaceae bacterium (assembly GCA_964529695.1). GTDB lineage: Bacteria > Bacteroidota > Bacteroidia > Bacteroidales > F082 > Sulfidibacterium. The sequence continues at coordinate 8,247 of CAZGZO010000062.1, read as the reverse complement.
CTGCCTTCCAGAGCAGATTAAGGTGTTTCCCGATGAAAGACGTTGCGCCCCACCGAGATTTGTTGAGTAAAAATCACCGGAATAGCTCCAGACCACCTGGTCGGAAGAACTGATTTCTAAAACAGCCGATTGGTTGGTTTCATCATGGTTATTGAATACCAATATATCTCCGTTGTCCAGAAAACTGGCGTCGTGCTGGCCCGATAACCTGCCTCCTGCGGTAAAAGTAGAGATTATCTTTTTACTGCCTTTATCAATTAAATAAAGTGAACTCTTATCTCTTGAGCTGACCAGAATTTTCCCATCCTTATAATCTACAGAGTTAAAGTGAATATAATCTTCCTTGTCGTTAGGGCCGGGAGTAATGCCTCCGTCCTTTAGCGCGCTCCATTCCCAGGTAATTGTGTTTGTGGGTTTGTCAATGATAACCACCTTGTCGTCCCAATAGGTTTTCCCGTTGTATGTTGCAAGCCCCCACGCCAGGGCAATGATTGTATTTTTATCAATTTCTTTAAAATCATGATTAAAAGTTAAGGTGTCATTATCCCTTTCCATGGACCAGATTACATTGCTGTTATCATCTAACTCTTGTATGATTCCGGAAGTTGCTCCTCCACTGGCGAATGGTCCATTTTGAGCTGCCGGGGTAAGCCCGGACCTAAGTAGTGTTTTATTGCTTGAAAGATAGCAACCTCCGAAGGATCTGTAGTTGGAAGCCCAGCTTTTAACGACATTCCCGGCAGTATCAATAAGTTGTGTTTTGTTCGCGCCCATGAAGGAGTACAGAACATAGCCGTTGGTAACCTTGTTTGTTATGGAACCGGCTGCTTTAAGATTTTGTTTTCCACAGGAAACCAGCATGAGCGAGCATAAGAGAACTGATATGTATTTGAAATATCTGGACATCATTTTTCTTTTTTGGATTATTTGACATTGCGAACCAGTCGTACGTAGTTGTAAATACGGATGGCATCACCCTGAGGCCCGTGTCCGTAAGGATAATCTGCCGGGTTTCCTACTTTGGGATCACTACGCTGAGCACCAGCGCCATGTACGTCAATCCAAGATCCCTGCCAATAACCCATAGCCCTGCCAAAGCTTACATAAATAGCGTGGGTTCCATTATCAGGCGACTGCGAGCAAAAAGTTGTACTGCTCCAATAAAATGGATAATCAGGTTCTCCAGCTTCATTGGTGATTTGCGTACAGTGAAACAGAGGATCTATGGCTGCAGAATTTGTAGTTGCCGGGGAACGAGTGTAGTCAACAATGCTTTGCAGTTCTTTAGCATTGGGCAACCTCCAGTCGCTGTATCCTGCGAAATTCATGTTTTCGGCATAGGATAATGCATCAGGCCAGGTCATTCCTTTTCCGCTATCGTTCTGCATCCACATCAATCCGGTTGCTTTGTCGGTAATGGTGCCGTCTCCGTTATCAACAAACTCATTCTTACCATAATCTTTATTGCCACGTACATAAATTACATAGTATTTTTTCATGTTTGACGCTGCCGGATATCCTTTAATGCGGCCATCGGCAAAATTGACTCCAAACATAGTTTTATTCCCATTCATTGTTGTACTGACATACAAAGTTGAAGTGGCATATTGTGCATCGATGATACGTTCCACACTGAGGTCTCCATAAGCAAAATCAAAATAGTTTGTATTGATGAATGGAACTGCATTTCCCTGGGAGGTTGCCTCCGGCATGGGTTCCGCTCCGGAATACATGATCAGAGAATACAGTTCTTTGATCGTTGGCAAGCGCCAGTCAGTGTATCCACCCAGTTTAAATGAGGAAGCACCGTCAAGCGCATCCTGATAGGATAGTTTGTCGTCATAATTAATTTTGCCGTCACCATTCAGGTCGGTAGATTGAGACCACATCAGTCCCGTGACCATATCGGTAACGGTTCCGTCACCATTGTCAACATAATGCGGGGTAGTGCCGGGATGATTCGCGTCCTGGCCATAAAATGGGCTACCCTGCGAGGGTTCGGAGATCACGGTAGTAGTGTCGTAAAAATTGGTCTGGTTGGTTCCTACAATGGGATAATTTGTGATATCCGGCAAATTTTCCGTTTTGGATGTAGTATCCGTACTTGCATTGCTTTTCTGACAAGATGAAAAGCTTACAAGGCATAGGTAAAATACGAGTATCCATGCGGTTCTTAGAATTGTTCTTCCTGTCTTCATGTCGTTTATTTTTTGGTGTTTATGACACGAAAATAGAACGAGCCTTGCCATTTTGAAAACTAAATCGGCGGTTTGGGAAAGTTCCTCTGCAAACGCGAAAGAAATTTATGCAAACAGGAAGCCACTAATTCACGAATTTTGGAGATTGTGATTGCTGAAAAAGACTCAAAAATTTAAAAATTATCAACAACTGTTACAAATTTATTCGTTTTTTAATTCGAGAATTCGAGGCAAAAAAAATAGACTTGCGGATTTTAGGTTCAAACGAGAAAGTAAGAAAATCAGAGATTCAATTTTTAAATGTAATAAGGTTTGTTACATTAATATCTTATTAGTATATTTGCATCGATTTATGAACAACACAAGATTTGCAACGGCTCTTCACATCTTAACGCTACTTGCTGATAGCGAGGGGGAATGGTTAAGCTCCGAGTGGATAGCCGGTAGCATCAACATCAATCCTGTAATTGTTCGTAAAGAGCTGAGCGTGTTAATCAAAGCAGGATTTGTGCGAAGCAGAAAAGGCAAAGTGGGCGGGTATGCACTGGCGAATAACAGTGTCTATATTACATTGGACAAAGTCTATCTGGCAGTGAAGAATTCCGAGGTTTTGGGTAAGATGAATTTGAAACCTAATCCGCAATGCCCGATTGGTAAAGAGATCAATCAAAAACTTGATGAATTATATTCGGACATCGATCAATCGGTGATCAACGAACTTCAGGGTAAAACACTGAAAAATTTCGTTGCAACATTTCACTGATATTTTTTTATTTATAAATGTAACATAAATTATTACAGTTAACTTAAAATTATAAAAGGTATGAAAATAGGAATTACCGGTGCAACCGGACAATTGGGAACTTTAGTAGTAAAGCAACTGAAAAATAAAACAGATGCTTCAAATTTGGTAGCACTTGTTCGTTCCCCTGAAAAAGTGAAAGGAATTGAAGCAAGGGTTTTCGATTATAATGAACCTGCAGGTTTGGCAGCATCTTTAAAAGGTATCGACAGGCTGCTTTTGATTTCAGGTAGCGAAATAGGACAAAGAGCCAGGCAACATGAAAATGTGATTAAGGCGGCAAAAGAAGCCGGCGTAAAATGGATCGTTTACACCAGCCTTTTAAGAGCAGATTCATCAACCATTAATCTTGCCGGCGAGCACCTGATGACAGAAAAACTATTGAAAGAATCCGGTATTCCATTCACCTTGTTAAGAAATGGATGGTACACAGAAAATTATGCCGGTTCTATCCCCGGAGCTTTAGGTGCAGGCGCATTTGTAGGAAGTGCAGGTGACGGCAAAATCTCATCAGCCGCCAGAGCTGACTTTGCTGAAGCGGCTGCCGTGGTAATTTCAGGCGACGATCATGAGGGAAAAACTTACGAACTTGCCGGTGACCAGGCTTATACGCTGACAGACCTGGCTGCAGAAATCTCTAAACAAACCGGTAAAGAGATTCCTTACCAAAATTTACCGGAGGAGGAATATAGCAAAGTATTGAAGAACATTGGATTACCTGACATGTTTGCCGAAGCAATTGCCAGCTGGGATGTGAGTGCTTCCAGGGGAGACTTGTATTCAGAAGACAGAACCTTGTCGAAGTTGATAGGGCACCCGACAACACCCTTGTTGGATTCAGTAAAAGCCGCATTAAGCAAATAGGTACGATTTAAAACAAAAGGAAAAGGCTAACTCCGATGAGTTAGCCTTTTCCTTTTCTTGACTTTTGTCCATGCCCTCAAAAACCTGAGCATGAATAGCACGTGTTTTACTTATTTTCAACTACATAGTAAAGAATAGGGTCATAGATAGTTACAGAATTTTCATTCAACTTTAATACTCCCACCTGAAGAATAAATTTTCCTTTTCGTGGAATATATAATTTAAATGAATCACCTCTTCGGGTAAATTTCCCTCTATGGATTGATATCCATTTATTTCTTTCTAAATCATAAAGCTTTGTTAGTAGTGAAAATTTAGATCCGGGCTTTACCTTAATTGTAACCCTATTATTAATTGCTTTTAGGTATCCTTTTTTTGAGATGTTGTCTGCAAAGTCAATATCGTAATATAAATTAGTATAAATAGGGAATTTCATGAATTCATCAAGGCTGTAATGTTTATCAAGCAAGGACCATTTATAATCTAACGGGTAATGACTGAGTATGAAAATATTGGGGTTCGTTTTAAAATAAAAATAATCAACCTTCTTTTTTAATGTATCTCTTGCCCAGGTAACGTCAAATAAGTACCATTTTCCATTTAACTTGACTGAATTCCATGCATGGTTTGGTTTATTAACAAAGATTGTTTTTAAATTGTTCCGCCCATAACCTCTAATTACTTCATTTTCGATGTCGCAATAATCTAACATATATCTGAAAAGATTTGAATACCCTTCACATACTCCTTTTCTTTTTTGAAATACTACATCAGGTTGTACTTGCTTATTCGTAATGGTATTATCTTCATAGTCTTTATAATCATATTCAATATTATCTGCAATCCAATCAAAGATGGCCCTTGTTTTATCCGTATTATTTTTAAAGGGTTTGGTTATTTTGATTGTGAGCTCATCCAGAGATAAAGATTTATCATACTTCATCACCTGAATCAATGAGTCAACCTCTTTAAGGTTTTGAGAATAAAGGGTTCCTCCTAAAAATATCAGCAAGAAAGTGATATAGTATCGCATGGCTTAAAATTACCGGCAATATGCCTGGCAAAAAGGAATTCTGATTTTGAAACTTTTCATTTATTATTCAACGTTTTAATTTTGAATTTATTTTTCTTTAACCAGTTGCAAACCGGAGAAGTCAGCGTGGGTTGCAGGAGTATCAAAACCGTTAACTTTAAAGCCCTGACTTTACCGGGTTAACAGCACCATGGCTAATAATTGTAAAGCGAACAGGTGCGTCTTTTCCATTTTCCAGGAATGCATAAGTCAACCAGGCTGGCAGGCAGACAATGAATTTATTTCCTTTTCCAATCTTTTTCAATTAAAGCATATATTAAGTCATCAACCCAATTTCCATTTATCATTAAACTTTCAACAAAATGAGCTTCTTTACGAAACCCTATTCGTTCAACTAGCCTTTTTGAGTTTATGTTTTGGGGGTCAATGGATGCAGTTATTCGGTGTTTGTTTAATTCTTTGAACAGATAGTCTATTACTTTTTCAACAGCTTCTGTGGCATAGCCTTTATTTTGAAAATCCTTGTTTAAGGTACATCCAATTTCAACCTGTTTATTCTCGTCATCCCAAAAATGGACTCCGAGATCACCCATTAACTTTTGAGTTTCTTTCTCTATGATTACAAATTGAAACCATGTTTTTGTTTCATTAATTTGTTTCGCCACTTTGTCAATAAAAATTTCTACATCATCTATGCTTTCCGGAATCCATTCTTGATATATATTTGATTCTTTATCAGAACGATATTTAAATATTTCATTTTTATCAGTTACTTTTATTGGTCTAATGATTAGTCTGTTTGTTTCTAGTTTCATTTGTTTAATTCTTATGTAGAAAGAAGTAAATCTATTAAAATATTGCTAATGTTTTTCTTAGATACGTTCTCATTATAAACTGGGGGAGGGTACAAGTCAAGCAAAATTGCTGTTTTACCTTCATTATTCATCCATTGACCATTATTTGTTCGGGCTTTGTGTGGAACGGTTTCCAAACATCCGTGCGGCAATTTTTATAATGAGTGGTCTGATGAGTCTGTAAATAACAAATCCACCAACTGCCATAATTAGAATAAAGGCCGTTGGTAATATTGCTCCGAAAACATAGGTCATGCCAAGTACAAAACCTAGCATAAATTCTGAAAAGAATATTGGAATCAAAAAACTGATAATTAAAAGCAGATAAAGAACATTGTCCAAAAAAGGTTTGAAATTATAAATGAAGGAAACAGACAATATAATCCCGAAAATTAACCCGATGGCAAATCGCACTAAAATATTTGTCATCAATGATTTATATTGACCGCCGGAATCTGTTTGTTTTTCAATCTTGTTTTTGATTCTGGTTAGTAGAATCCAGGTAAGGATAGGTAGCCATATTCCGCTCCACCAATTTGAAATTGCAGGCAGATTCTTTTTGTCAAGGATATGATGACTGGCAACACCGCCATGGAAATAATTCCAAATGAGCAAGCTGAATATCAAAATTGAAACAACTAAGGTTATAATCAGCCGCAGCTTTCTTAATTTTATTGGTTGTGATTTATTCATGTGTGTAATTTAACTTATTTAAATGTTCCAGGTTGATGCACGCTGGCAAATCTTTGTTTGCAACAGTATTTCTTTTTTCGTGCATTACTCAGCGAACTAAATTATCCTTTTTCCCCGGTCCAACCCAAATGCGTGTTTTTAAAATTATCACTGAATTTCAATCCGTAGCCAAAAATTCTATCCATTGATGAATGTCCAAATAAAATTACACCTGATAAAGCCAGCCATGAGTTATTCAACCAAAATCCCAATACTAAAAAGGTTATTGCCACCAGTTTATGATGGAAGAAATTATAAATCCAAGCCCCTGTTTTAGGGTTGACTAAATAGCCAATCATTGATAAATCAGGCAATAAAATACAGGCTGGAAAAATCCACCAACTGTAATCTAATTGCATAAAAAGTATTATTGAGAGCAGAAACTGGCCCAATTCTTCAAGTTTCAAAAGATTTTTCATTCCTTTCGTCATATTTACTAGCATTTGATTTATATGACGCAAAAGTCTGTAATTTCAGTTCAGTACTTCTTGACTTAAATCAAGAATTTTTAGACTGGCGTTTTCTTATTCTGCTAAATGTTTCGGCGGTCATTCCAAGAACAGAAGCAATGTGTTGTAAAGGAACCTGGTTAAATAACTCTTTGTTTTGGTTAAAATACAAGTTGTATCTTTCTTCTGCCGTCATTGATAAATGAGAAAAAACTCTGTCTTCAAGCATGACAAAGCATTTTGTAACGAATCTTTTTTCAATTTCATTCCATTTGGGAAACTCTTTACAAAGTTTAAGGTAATCTGTTTTGGTAATTGTCTAATTCCAGCGGTTCGGGCAATAAACAATACGGGTCAAATTTACCATCCTTTACGTAAATAATTACTTTCTATTGGCTCGGTTATAAAATAACAATTATTGTGTTTTGTAAGATATATTACCAAGCTCCATTTAGTTTTATTGTCATTTTCAAGTCTCATAGTATACTTTCCTATCAAATAGCCTGATATCTTTTCTGTTGTATTTAACTCATACCCTTTTAAAACAAAGTGCCATTTATCAAGTTTGTAAATCTTTTCCAGGGTTCTTGTTAACATATAATAACCCATTGAACATGTTTCGGTTACCTCATATTTATGATACTTCAACATATTAACCATTTTTCTATAGTTGGTATCTTTTTTCTCAGCACTTTCGGCTAATTTCAATGCCGCATCAAAATCAATTAAGGAGGTATATTCATCCGTGTTGTTATCGTTAATTGCAGTAATTGTCTTTTTCATTAAATCTTTAGGAGACTGACAAGCCTTGTTAGAAGCATTCGAACACGCAGATAAAAAAAAAGCAGTCAGACTAAAAAGTACAATGCTAAGATTTACCCTGTCTTTATTAGTTGCCATTTTAATAATACTTTATTATTGATTTCATTTCGTATTTAACTGTTTCAGCCCGCACCGTGTCCGCCTCAGGCGGATTGCTTATGAGCCCGTGTTGGGCCTCGTTGTTTTTCAATCAATATAATACGTCTAACCAAAATGCAGGCGATTTTGCCATTTCAGGTTTTACCCATTTACCTTGTGAAACTTCTTTCACAAATGATTTTGACCCGAAAAGTTTACCTGAAATAATTATGCGGTCATAAAAATTCTTGTCATTTTTTATGTGGTGATTATAGCCATGTGTATATTCTTTTAAACATTCGATGGATACAAAAATGTCGTTTTTAACAACAATGTGATATTTACGTAGGTCTAATTTGTAAACCCCTTTATAATGATTTCTAACTGTGAAAAAAATATTTTTATTTATCAAAAG
>CAZGZO010000061.1:4005-12995 GCA_964529695.1 uncultured Lentimicrobiaceae bacterium | reverse complement strand
ATCGCCAGCTGGAAATCTGTCTGGTGGCATTGGACACATTACAAAAATATTTATGGTTTGCCTCAATGGCAGAAAAAGTGATTTAGTATGGGGTATCTCAAAATAATTATATGGATTATTGAATCATTAGTTTACCTGTATTTACTGCTGGCAACGCTCTACCTATTTGTCTTTGCTTTGGCAGGAATATTTTACAGACAGAAAACTAATGAGAAACCTAATAAACTGAGGAAATTTGCTGTATTGATTCCGGGTTATAAGGAAGATTCTGTGATTGTTACAGTAGCTGCTGAGGCTGCAAAGCAGGATTATCCCAAGGATAAATTTGAGGTCATCGTAATTGCTGATAGTTTTAAATCTGAAACGCTGGAGAAACTTAAAAAGCTTCCCATCAGAGTTGTTGAAGTTTCTTTTGAAGTCAGCAAAAAATCAAAAGCGCTCAATAAATGTATGGAGATTATTGGCGATGGTTATGATGTGGCATTTGTACTCGATGCTGATAACATTATGCAACCCGGCGTATTACATAAAATAAATGCAGCTTTTGACACGGGTTATAAGGCTGTTCAAGGACATCGAACCGCAAAAAATCTCAACTCAAAATTTGCTATTCTGGATGCGATTAGCGAAGAAATTAACAACAATATTTTCCGGAAGGGGCATCGGGTGCTAGGCATTTCATCAGCTTTGATTGGTTCTGGTATGGGGCTGGATTATAAGCTGTTTAAAGAAACTATGCGTGCCATAGATTCGGTGGGTGAAGATAAAGAAGTTGAGCTTAAAATTATTAAAGAAGGGTACCGCATTGATTATGTTTCTGACGCTGTTATTCTGGATGAAAAAACACAAAAACCGGATGCCTTTGTAAATCAAAGAAGGCGCTGGATTGCCGCACAAATAGTCTATTTCAGAACTCACTTTTTGGATGGACTTAAAATGTTCATAACAAAAGGTAATTTTGATTACTTTGATAAAGTTCTCCAGATGGTTCAGCCACCACGTATTTTACTCAGTGGGATCTTATTTATAATATCACTGGTTTTTGGAGTTGTGGATTTAATCCCGATAAGGCCATTACAACCATATTTTTTCCCTGGTTTTTACCCCTGGCTGGCACTTTTCATAGGGACAGCATTGGCCATGTTTTTTTCAGTTCCAAGAAAGTTTTACAGTAAGAAAACTTTTTTGGCTCTACTTTCGCTTCCCTATGGTTTTATCCTTATGGTTTTAAGTTTATTAAAACTTAGAGGAGCAGCAGAGAAATTTATTCATACGGAGCATTCACACGTTGAAGATATCAAACACAATTAATATTTATGGCCCAGCGGCGCAAATATTATCCTCTTGTTTCGATTATAACTGTAAATTATAATCAAACAGAAGTTACCTGTGCGTTGTTGGAATCATTAAACAAGGTTTCTTATCCCAATTTTGAGGTGATTGTAGTGGATAACCATTCCATAGAGGATGATCCTAAAAGAATTAAGGAGCTTTATCCCAATATAGTTTTTATTGAAAATCCTATTAATTATGGATTTGCAGCCGGGAATAATTATGGTTTGATGAAAGCACGTGGCGAATATGTGCTTCTGCTTAACAATGATATAGAAGTTCCAGCCAATTTTATGGAGCCTTTGGTTGAGAAACTGGAACAAAATCCCGGAATTGGAGCAGTGAGTCCGAAAATTAAGTTTTATTACCAACCTGATACTATTCAATATGCCGGTTACACGCCTATTGGAAAAGTTACCATGCGAAATTCAGCCATTGGTTACTGGGAAAAAGACAGGGGACAATACAACAAAGATTATGAGACGGCTTATGCTCATGGGGCAGCGATGATGGTCCCTATGAGTGTAGTAAAGGAAATTGGTTTGATGTCGTATATTTTCTTTTTGTATTACGAAGAAGCTGACTGGTGCGCCAGAATTAAGCAAGCAGGGTACAAAATTTATTATGTAGGAAATACATATGTACTTCATAAAGAGTCTGTTTCAACAGGTAAACTGAGTGCACTAAAAATCTATTACCAAAACAGAAACCGCATTGTTTTTATGAGAAGAAGTCAAAACGGAAAAGATTTTTACCTCGCATTGCTTTACCAGCTTTTCGTCGCCATTCCGAAAAATGCCTTTAAATTTCTTATTAAAGGAAAGGTTGCTTATTTCCTGGCTTATTATCGAGCCATTGGATGGCATATTACTCACCTTTTTTCCACAGAAATCCATGAAAATCCGATGCTATGATTTTTAAGATTATCATCTTTCTTGAAGCCCTGGCTTACTTATACCTTGCATTTACTACGCTTTATCTCTTTGTTTTTGCGTTTGCAGGAATTTTTAAATCAAAACATAGAGATTTAAAAATTGTAGAAAACAAAACACGAAAGATGATTATCCTGATTCCTGGATATCGTGAAGACGAGGTCATTGTGGATGTTGCTAAAGAAGCTTTAAAGCAAGATTACGGTGTTGAGAATTATGATGTCGCTATAATTGCCGATGGTTTTCAGCCTGAGACCATTCAAAAATTAAAAGAGATTCAAGTAAAGGTTTTTGAAGTCAAACTGGAATTCAGTACAAAATCCAGGGCCTTAAATGCTGCTTTAGAGCAATTGGATGACTCTTATGAGGTTGCCGTTGTTTTAGATGCCGATAATATCATGGATCCTTCATTTCTGACTAAGGTCAACCAAGCATTTAATGCAGGTTATCAAATTGTTCAGGGGCATAGAATTGCCAAAAATATGGATACTTCTTTCGCTATTTTGGATGCCGTAAGTGAGGAAATGAACAACCATATTTTCCGCAAAGGGCATTGGAATTTGGGATTCTCATCATCACTTATCGGTTCTGCTATGGCTTTTGATTATGATTATTTTAAAACCACGATGAAAGAAGTGAAAGTGGTAGGAGGTTTTGATAAAGAGCTGGAGGTAAGGCTTTTGAAGGAAAAGAAAAAAATTGTGTATTTGCAGGATGCATATGTTTTTGATGAGAAAGTTCCTAACGCCAAAGTTTTTACCAAGCAAAGACGGCGGTGGATTTCAGCACAAATTCATTATTTTGGTAAAAGTTTCATGCCAGCGCTCAAAGAGCTCTTGCTGCATGGGAATTTTGATTTGTTCAATAAGGCATTGCAATTCATTCTTCTGCCTCGTATCCTTTTGATATCTCTACTGTTTCTTATCTCACTAACAGCTTTGTTTTTTGTTCCAATAGGCCAATTTTTATTATGGTTGGCTGTGTTTGTTTTATGTGTGCTTGTTTTCATGCTTTCCATTCCCGGATATTTTTATAACATGAAAACGCTCTGGGCCATAACTCGACTGCCGTTGGGGATATTTTTGACATTTATGTCAGTTTTTAAATTGCGTGGAAGTAACAAAGAATTTCTGCACACCAAGCACACTTACAATGCTTTCCAAATCAAGCACCCCTGGAATCGCACGAGGAAGAAATAATCAAAATTCCTATGGTTATATATTGATATTGAATTTATTCTAACCGAATTCTTTCCACAAAACACTGGTGATAAAAATTATTTTGGGATAATGATCTGTCCTTATTTTTTTGTAGTTTTAGTACATAAAAAATTATAATAGATGAAGATAGGAATTGAAGGCCAGCGACTTTACCGGAAGAAAAAACACGGTATGGACATGGTGGCCCTTGAACTCATTAAAGAGCTTCAGAAAATTGATCATGAAAACGAGTATGTAATCTTCATCAAGCCGGACGAAGACCGGAATATCTTTCAGGAAACCTCTAATTTTAAATTTGTTGAACTAGACGGTGGTTCCTACCCTTTTTGGGAACAAAGGGCATTGCCGAAAGCTGCAAAAGCAGAAGGTTGCGACATTTTGCATTGCACTAGTAATACAGCACCGGTTTCTCCAAAAATGCCCTTGGTTGTCACACTTCACGACATCATTTATCTTGAAAGTATCAGCCTTTTTAAAAAAGGAGGGTCCTGGTACCAGAAGTTTGGAAATATGTACAGAAGATACGTCGTTCCGAGGGTTGTTAAAAAAGCAGACAAAATCATAACAGTATCGGAATTTGAAAGAAACAGAATCCACGACTTTTTTGGTTTTCCCGAAAAGGATGAACGTTTGGTAGCCGTCTATAATGGTGTCAGTGAGCATTTTAAAAAAATTGAAGATAAAGCTGAACTTCAAAGAGTTAAAAGTCTTTATGGACTCCCCGACCGATTCCTGTTTTTCCTTGGGAACACCGATCCTAAGAAGAATACAAAAGGTGTTCTGAAAGCATTTTCCGATTACATGAAGTCGACAAAAGATAAAGAACTTTATTTGGTAATTCTTGATTATGCTGAAGCCGAACTTGAAAAACTTTTAAATGAGCTTGGTGATAATTCGCTCAGAGAAAATATAATTCTGACAGGTTATGTGGTAAATACGGATTTACCGGCAGTCTACAATCTTTGCAGTGTTTTCCTTTATCCGTCATTGCGTGAGAGTTTTGGAATTCCCATGCTGGAAGCCATGCGCTGTGGCGCACCTGTCATCACTTCAAATACCTCTTCTATGCCGGAAGTCTCCGGAGGAGCTGCCTACATCGTTGACCCATTTAAACCGGAAGAAATTTCGCAGGGAATTGAAACGCTTCTTTCAGATGAAAAATTAAGGAAAAAGCTGACCCAGGAAGGCATGAAACAAGCAGAAAAATTTTCCTGGAGAAGCATGGCTGAAAACGTGCTTAAACTTTATAAATCAGTTTATAACAGCCATTATAAACCAAACTAAAGTCTATGATAAAAAATAGGAATATCGTGATGGTCGGGCTGGCAGCACTCGACAGCCGGATAGGAAGTAATGTTATCAATTTAGCGGAAGTATTTTCTAAACATAACCGGGTTTTGTACGTAAATTATCCTCTGGACAGATTAACCCGTTTCCGGGAAAGAAAAGATCCGATAATTCAAAAAAGAGTAAAAATCATTAAGGGAGAACTTCCTGATCTTGATCAGATAAACGAGAATATGTGGAGCTTTTACCCGAGAACAATGTTAGAATCGATTAACCAACTTCCATTTAACGGATTGTTTGATTTCATTAATAAAATCAATAACAAGCGTTTTTCCCGTGAAATCAAAAGGGTTCTTAAGAAGTTAAATTTCAAAGATATTATCATCTTTAATGATACCGACATGTTCCGTAGTTTTTATCTCAAAGAACTCATCGAGGCAAAAACGTATGTGTATTACACCCGCGACAATATGATTGCAGTGGATTACTGGAAGAGACAGGGAATTCGCATTGAAGCAGCGCTCATGGCGAAAGCGGATGTTGTGGTCGCAAATTCTACTTATTTGGCCGACCTGGCCAGAAAATTCAATCCCCGCTCCTATTATGTTGGACAAGGTTGCGATGTTTCCCTTTTCGACAAGAAGCTTATAAAATCAATACCTGAAGATATTAAGAATATCAAAAAACCATTGATTGGATATATTGGTGTTCTTTACACATTGCGTCTTGATATTGATGTTTTGGTTCATATTGCAAAGAGCCTCCCTGATTGGTCAGTTGCGTTAGTAGGCCCTGAAGATGAAACCTTTAAGAACAGTGAACTACACCAAATTGAGAATGTTCATTTCCTGGGAAGCAAGAAAATGGAAGAGCTTCCTGCTTACCTGAATGCGTTTGATGTGGCTTTAAATCCTCAAAAACTCAATGAAGTTACACGAGGAAACTATCCTCGTAAAATTGACGAATATCTCGCCATGGGAAAACCTTCAGTAGCCACAAAAACAGAAGCCATGGATGTTTTCAGCGAATATGTATATCTTGCGGAAGATAAAGAGGAATACGTGGAGCTGATCGAAAAAGCTTTGCAAGAAAACACACCGGAAAAGGAAAAGAATCGTGAAAAGCTGGCTCGGAGTCATACCTGGGAAGCTAATGTAGCGGAGATCTACAAGTGTATTGAAGAAGTAGAAAAAGAATATTAAGATGGGATTTTCAGATAAAATTAAATCCAATGAGAAGCTTAAAAAGCTGGTGCTTTGGATGCTTATGCCCCGCAATCAGGCCAGACCAAGACTTTGGGTAAAACTTTTGGTAAACCCGATGAAACATAAGAAAGGAAAAAGATCACTTATCAGAAGGCGAACCCGGATGGATGTGCTGCCATTTAACCGTTTTGAAATGGGCAACGATTCTACAATCGAAGATTTTTCAACAATAAACAATGGTGTAGGAGATGTTTTTATTGGTGACCGTACCAGAATTGGACTGGGAAATGTGTTGATTGGTCCCGTCAAAGTTGGCAATGACGTTATGTTTGCACAAAATGTCGTTCTTTCAGGATTAAATCATAGCTACGAAGATATTTCTATTCCACCCAGCAGACAGAAGGTTTCCACTGACCCGATTGTTATCGAAGATGAAGTTTGGATAGGTGCCAATGCTACAATAACAGCTGGAGTCACCGTTGGAAAACATTCAGTAGTTGCTGGGGGAAGCGTTGTAGTAAAGGATGTTCCACCCTACTCTGTTGTGGCCGGTAATCCTGGAAGAATTTTGAAACAATACAATTCAAAAACAAAGCAATGGGAAAGAGTTCCAAAATAAATAGTTCAATTGAAGTCCCATTTTTACCTTTCCTTTTATATTAGCGCATTAAAATTAAGGCGATGAGCAAAATCTATACATTTTTAAAATATTTCAAGGATTTCATAAAGTGGAAGGAATACAGATATATTCTGACCTCCATGAAATTTGTTTTATTAAGAAAAACTACCAGTAAATCAAGAATTTACAAAAGTAGTCTTGGTACATTCTTAGTCAGGAAAGGCACCATCGACTTTCAGTTTGCAAATTACGCTTACGAATGGAATGTAAAGGAGTTTGTATACAAACATGTGGAAGACTATAATATTTTTCTAGACGTTGGTGCCAACATGGGAACTTATTCAATTTTATTGGGAAGCAAAGGTTTAAGTGGTTATGCTTTCGAACCCATAAAATCCAATTTTAATGCTACCCGGATTAATCTGATTTTAAATGGTCTGGATGAAAAAGTGAAGGTTTTTAACCTCGCATTGGGTTCCCATAAGCAAAAAGCTGAATTTGCTTTTGATGTTTTGAACACAGGGGCCTCACATATGGTTGGGGTTGAACTCAATGAAAATCTGGATGATAAGCAGGAGATCATTGAATCGAGTATTGTTCCATTGGATACTCTGATGACAGAATTTGATATTAAAAAAGATGACAAAATTTTCATGAAAATTGATGTTGAAGGCATGGAGGAAGAAGTACTAAATGGTGCTAGAAAATTCATTCAAACTTTCCCTAACATCATGATTGTCATGGAATCTGTACATAGCGGCAAAGAGAAACTTACAACAGTCCTGAATGAGATTGCTCCTTTTGAAATTCTTGATGTGGACGATCTGAACATGGGTGCCAGAAAGATTGTGAAAAATTAAACGTATGACTGCAGCAAAAATCATTTTTTGGGTTTTACTATTTATCGTTTTTTATGCTTATCTGGGGTATGGAATCTTCCTGTTTATCTTGGTTAGAATCAAGAGATTGATTGCTCCGGACAAGAAAAACTATGATCCTGATTATGAACCTGAAGTGACTCTTTTCGTAGCTGCTTACAATGAAAAAGATTATGTCGACTCCAAGGTTGAAAATTCTTTCGGCCTGGAGTATCCTCAAGAAAAAGTCAGACAGGTCTGGGTTACTGATGGTTCGGACGACGGGACCCCTGAAATCTTAAAAAAATACAGCGATCGTGGCGTTGAAGTTTATCATGAAGGCAAACGTGGTGGAAAAATCGGGGCTATGAACCGCGGGATGCAATTTGTTAAAAGCCCGATAACCATCTTTTCGGATGGAAATACTATGCTGGGTAAAGAATCTATCCGGAGAATTGTCAAACTTTTTGCAAATCCAAAAGTAGGCTGTGTATCAGGTGAAAAGCGTATTTACAGTAAAGAAAAAGACTCGGCTGTTGGCTCGGAAGGTATTTATTGGAAATATGAATCAAAACTTAAAAAATGGGATGCTGAGCTTTATTCGGTTGTAGGCGCTGCCGGAGAGCTTTTCGCTATTAGAACAGAGCTATTTGAGCCTGTTGAAAAGGATACCTTGTTGGATGATTTTATTATCTCCCTGAGAATAGCCATGCGTGGCCGCACCATTCAGTATGATCCGGAAGCTTACGCTATCGAAAGTGCTTCCGCCAATGTAAAAGAAGAACTGAAGCGTAAAGTTCGTATTGCGGCAGGCGGCATCCAATCCATCATTCGGTTGAAACCTCTTCTAAATATATTCAAGTATGGATTATTGAGCTTCCAGTATATCTCCCACCGTGTGTTGAGATGGACACTGGCTCCCTGGTCGTTACCGATTATTTTTCTTTTAAACTTGTGGATTGCCTGGCAAGCAGGATTTACAAACATTACTAACTTATATGTAATTTTGTTTTACGCAGAAGTTGTGTTTTACTTTCTGGCACTGACAGGTTGGTATCTCGAAAACAAAAGAATTAGTAACAAAATCTTTTTCGTGCCGTATTACTTCTTTGTGATGAATTATGCTGTTTTTGCAGGTATCAGAAGGTTTTTTAAAGGACAACAGACTGTTAATTGGGAAAGAGCTAAAAGAGGTTCATGAAAAAAAGCATAAAGTCGAAAATCGGGGTCATTGTTACAGCAATTTTGCTTGTGGTATCTGGTTCAATAAACGCGCAAACTTGTACGATGACAATCGATTCTCTCAATCCTTATATCACAGCGTCTGGATACTCTACAATTAAACCAGGCGATACTGTATGTTTGAAAGCTGGAACCTGGGATTATCTTATTCTAAAAGATTTTCATGGGACGGCATCGCAACCCATCACCTTTGTCAATACGGGTGGGCCAGTTGTTATTAAGGCTATTACAAAACCGACGAATTATATCGGAATTAAATTCAATAACTGTTCACATATTATTTTTCGTGGAAACGG
>CAZGZO010000061.1:0-3905 GCA_964529695.1 uncultured Lentimicrobiaceae bacterium | reverse complement strand
GATGGCATTCAGGTGAGTTCTGCCGATTCTAATTGCCAGATATATGGCAATCGAATCAGCTCAGACTCTTATCAAGATGTTTTATACCAGATGTCAGGTATTCTTATTGGTGGTGGTAGCAAATGTGACACTTACAACAATATGATTCTCAGTGGTGATGGAGATGGAATCGATGTATTTGGTTTGGGAGATTATAAGATATTTAATAACCTGATTGTCAATGCCGGAAAGAATTATTATCCGGGTGATCCCACCCAACAAAAACACGGAATTTATGTAGGAACCGATTCTACTTTAGCCAATGCGCAACTGGGTATTTACAACAATACTATTATCAGCCCGAAAAGCTTTGGAATTGATCTCAACAATTCTAAACTTGCTAAAATTCTGGTCATCAATAATCTTATTGCAGATCCGGGCAAGTATGCTACGGATGGTTCAAGTTCTTATATCAATATCGCCAATGGAATTTCCAGCAATATAACCGAAGAAACCAATTACAAGAATGATACAATTTCGCAGATAAAGTTCATTTATCCGGATACGGCAAATTACGATCTACAAGCCTCATCCCCTGCTGTAGATATAGGTACAGACCTAACTACTGAAGGAATTACTTTTGATATTTTAAATAGAACAAGGCCGGCAAATCATTTTGATGCAGGGGCATATCAGCATGAAGCCTCACAGGGTATTTTTAATCAGAAGGCTTCGGACGTGCAAAGTGTAAAAGTCTACCCCAACCCTGCCTCACAATTTTTTAAGTTTGAAATAAAATTGAAAACAACTCAACAGGTAAACATTGTCTTATCAAATGTTATGGGAATGAAATTAGGGGTTATAAAGACCTCCTGTCAAGCGATGCAAACCTGCAAACAAGAATTTGATATAGGTTTTCTTACCAATGGTTGGTATTTTCTGAATATCTTTACAAAAAGCGGAAAGACAAGTGTCCCGATTATTGTTCAACATTAATTATTGATTTTGAAGCAATTAATAAAAAAAATAGCACCTCGTTTTTTAAGCAGAGCTTTAAAGAAAAGCTGGCTACGCATGCAGGGAGCCTATTATTCAGGGAATAATTATGCCTGTCCATTATGCGAACACAGCTTCAGTAAAATGCTTCCTGGCGGATTTGACTTACCTGTTATTACTGAAAAACAAATTATTGGCGGAGGGCGCAGAGACAACGATGTTTGTCCGCTTTGCCAAAGTACAGATAGAGACAGATTGATTTATTTGTACCTGAAGTATGAATCAGATTTCTTTGAAAAAAAGCAATTCCTGATGCATATTGCTCCCGAACCATCATTGTACCAGGTTTTCAAAAATATTTCCGGCATCGATTATTATCCAGCCACAAAATATGAGGAAGGGCTTTATTATGATAAAAATGTTCAAAAAGAGGACTTACTAGATTTACAAATTGATGACAATTCTTTCGACTGGATTATCTGTAATCATGTTTTAGAACATATTCCTAATGACGTTAAGGCCATGAGCGAACTTTTCAGGGTACTTAAACCGGGTGGAAAGGCCCTTTTGCAAGTCCCCTACTCGCTTGTCTTGGATGAGACATTTGAAGATCCTAAAATTACGGAACCTAAAGAACGTGAAAAATTTTTTGGACAGTTCGATCATGTTAGAATTTATGGGAAAGACTATCCTGAGCGGCTTAGAAAAGCAGGTTTCGATGTGAAAATTATCAAGCAGAATCAGGACTTTTCACATATTGATGATTTGAAAAAATATGCAGTAAATCCGAATGAGGATCTGTTTTTATGCTCAAAACCAAACCACAAAGGAAAGTAGCCATGAGTCAGGTTTTTCTCATATTATCAGTAGTTATTCTCGGATTCTTCCTGATTACTTGGATTTTTTTTGATAGGAAGAAAAAGAAACTGATTGGACAAATTTCTGATTCACAGTTTAATATAAAGAAAACAGAACAATCAATCCTTGATATCAAAGAGCATGATGATGAAATAGTCTCACAAAAGAAAGAATCGCTTGCAACGGAGGCAGCAGATCTAAAAAGGAATCTTAAATCTATGCAGTCTACGCTGGACGCTGCCGGCGAAAGCGCCAGAAGGAATAGCATTTTACTTTCCAATATCAGTCACACTTTGAGAACCAACCTGAATGACATTCTGGGGTTTTCTTATTTGCTTGGGAATGATTTCGCTATGAATGAAGAAACAGAGCTGTATGAATACAGCGAAAACATTCGAAAAAGCGGAAATTCTTTAATGCATTTGCTTAACAACATTATTGATGTTAGTCGTATTGAAGCAAATACCTTTAATCTTAATAAACAAAATTGCGATTTAAATACTCTGATGAATGAGCTGAAGAAAGAATTTGAACCAATCGCTAAACAGAAGGGGCTTCAGTTATTTATCCAAGGTAAAGATGTTCCTCTTTTTTCAACTGATTTGGAAGCTCTAAAACATATTCTATCCAATTTGTTGGACAACGCGATAAAATATACCAGTAAAGGCTTTGTTAAGCTAAAATATGATACCGGAGAGAAATACATTAAAATATCAATAAAAGATACTGGCACAGGGATAGATAAAGCCTATCAGCATGAAATATTTGAACCGTTCAGACAGCAAAGTGCTGGCTATCTGAAAAATACATATCATGGCGCGGGTCTTGGCTTGCCACTGGTAAAACAGATGCTTGAGTTAATGGGAGGCAGTGTGGAATTGGAATCTGAGAAAGCGAATGGAACTTCTATAATTGTTCGAATTCCACTTACAAAACCGGTGAAAGAAGACTTTATTTCAGGGAGGGCAAAATCAACTTCGGGTAAAGATAAAAAGGTAAATATTCAACTGAATCATTCATTGAACAGAATACTGGTGATTGACAACGATCGTCTTAATAATATGTTAATCAGCAAGATGCTTATGGGCGTTTCAGAGCTTCACTTTGCCACGAACAGCCAGGAACTTGAAAAAATCATTCAAAACAGTGGAAAATCCGGGGGCCCTTTTGACATTGTCATTATGAATGTCAATTTTATCAATGGCAACAAAGGGTTTGCAGAAAAGGAATTACAGAAGCAATATCCTATATTTAAAAAGACTCCGTTTGTTGCTATGGCAGATATTTTGGACATAAGTCAGCAAGAAAAAGTTCTAAAGGCCGGATTTAAAGCTTATATCGACAAACCCATCAATAAGGAAAAATTATTTAATACGATGAATTCATCGGTTGATTAACGAATTTTAATATATTAGTACCTTTCTAATTAGCAATCCTGAATATGGCAAAAGATGAAAAGTATCGGTTACGAATACTAATTGTTGAGGACAACGATTTGAATGCAAAATTTGCAGAAATCGTGTTGAAGAAGTATGATTTTAAAATTGATTTTGCCACCAATGGAACCCTTGCAATAGAAAAATTTCTTAAGAATGATTACGATCTTATCTTGATGGACATCCAGATGCCGTTGTTGAATGGCATTGAGACTACTAATGAAATCAGGAAATATGAAAAACAACTTTCTGTTGAAAAGCCGGTTGTAATTATTGCTGTTACAGCTTTTGCCCTTGAGCATGACCGCGACTATTGCCTTGAAAACGGCATGGATGACTATCTTACAAAGCCTTACAGACCTTCGGAATTATTAAATGCTATTCAAAAGCATTTTGAAATATAAGCATACAGTTTAATTAAAAATTTTCAAAGTTAACTGCTCAAAATTGGGATTTTAACATGGTTGAAATCGTTATGAAACTGTGGAAAACTAATTTTTAAAGATGAATTATTATTGAACGGAAATTTTTATTTTTACGTTTCTTATTTTTGTTGTAGCAAAGTAATCTTAACATTATGAAATTTATCATCTCAAGTGCCACACTATTAAAAAGTTTGCAAAAAATTAGCGGGGT
>CAZGZO010000060.1:0-13046 GCA_964529695.1 uncultured Lentimicrobiaceae bacterium | reverse complement strand
TTGAAGAATTTTGTGAAGATGCAGGAAACCAATCAGTGTTATTTCTTTATTGCTGATTATCACTCACTAACAACACATCCGCATCCTGACAATCTGCAGGGAAATGCAAAACAAGTGCTCATCGAGTACCTGGCCGCAGGTATTGATCCTGAAAAAGCTACGTTGTATTTTCAGAGTGATATTCCGGAGACTGCTGAACTGTACCTTTTTCTTAACATGAATGCTTATTTGGGAGAGCTGGAAAGGGTTCCTACTTTTAAAGAAAAAGCCAGGAAACAGCCCAACAACGTCAATGCAGGCCTGCTCACCTACCCTACGCTGATGGCGGCAGACATCATCATTCACAGGGCAGACAAAGTGCCGGTAGGAAAAGATCAGGAACAACATCTTGAAATGACGCGCACTTATGCCCGCCGGTTTAATAACATGTACGGCGTTGACTTTTTCCCGCTTCCCACAGCTTATAATTTTGGAGAAGAGCTGGTGAAAATTCCAGGTCTGGATGGCAGCGGGAAAATGGGAAAATCAGAAGGTGAAGGCAATGCCATTTTCCTGAATGAGGATCCAAAATCTATCCGTAAAAAAGTGATGCGTGCCGTAACCGATTCGGGTCCGACAGAACCCAATCAGGAAAAAACACAACCGGTTCAGAATCTCTTTACTTTGCTGAATGTTGTCTCCACACCGGAAACCGTTCAGTATTTTGAAGAGCAGTACAACCAGTGCTCCATCCGTTATGGTGATTTAAAAAAGCAGTTGGCTGAAGACATTATTGCTTTTGTTCAGCCTTTTGCAGAAAAAATTAATGAACTTTCTTCCGCTGATGATTACATCCGGAAAGTCATGGACATGGGCGCAGAAAAAGCCCGTGCGAATGCACAAAAAACCATGCGGGAAGTCCGGGAAATCATTGGTTTCAGAAAAATATATTAATCAGGTTTTCAATACTTTGATGCTATATCGGAGGGGATCCGAAACTAAACGCATTTCATAACTATTTCACGATTTTAAACTCAGTATTGCTTTGGAATACAATCAACAGGACATTCAACCGGAAAGAGCAGTTTTGATTGGGGTAGCTACCGCTCAACAATCGAAAAAGAAGGTGGAAGAATACCTTAACGAACTGGAGTTTCTTGTAGATACTGCCGGAGGCATAGCAGTCAAAAGGTTTGTTCAGCAATTGGAATTTCCCAATCCGCAGACTTATGTGGGGACCGGAAAACTGGAAGAAGTATTTCAATACATCAAAGCAGAAAACATCGACATGGTGGTGGTGGATGACGAGCTGGGGCCTTCACAACTCAGGAATCTTGAGAAAATCCTGAAATGTAAAATTCTGGATCGTACCAACCTGATTCTGGATATTTTTGCCAAACGTGCACGTACGTCTCACGCCAAAGTACAGGTAGAACTAGCTCAATATCAATATCTTTTACCACGACTAACCCGGATGTGGACGCACCTGGAACGGCAACGTGGTGGTATCGGACTTCGCGGTCCCGGTGAAACGGAAATAGAAACCGACCGCCGGATTATCCGCGATAAAATTGCTTTGCTTAAAAAACGTCTGGAGCATATCGATAAACAAAAGACTACCCAACGAAAAAGCCGCAAAGGAATGGTTCGCGTTGCATTGGTGGGTTATACCAACGTGGGGAAATCCACTTTGATGAACCTGCTGAGCAAGTCGGATATTTTCGCCGAAAACAAACTTTTTGCTACGCTGGATACCACTGTGAGAAAAGTGGTTATCGAGAACCTGCCTTTTCTGCTGTCTGATACGGTCGGGTTTATCCGGAAACTACCCCATGGTTTGGTGGAATCATTTAAATCAACACTGGATGAAGTGCGCGAATCAGACATTTTGATTCATGTGGTGGACATTTCCCATCCGGAATTTGAGGACCAGATTGATACAGTCAACCAGACGTTGGCGGAAATCGGCGCCGGGGATAAGCAAATCATCATGGTTTTCAATAAAATTGACAATTTCAAACTCTCTCAAAAAGAAGACACTGACTTTTTCGAAGAAGAAGAAAAACAGCCCACACTCGAAGAGTTGAAAGCTTCCTGGATGGCACATAAAAATCAGCCTTGTATTTTTATTTCCGCTCTGAAGAAAGAAAACTACGACGAGTTTAAGAAACTGCTTTACGATTATATTCAGGGCATCCATGCCAAAAGATATCCATATAACAACTTTCTGTATTAGAAGCTTTCACGTTTAGAATTCTATCTTTTTTAATCTATAAATGCATCAGAATGGTTGGAAAATCAACCATTTGGAAATCAGCTATGCGGAATTCCATTCACTACCCCCTAACCCCCTGAAGGGGGAACCAGCCGCAGCAAAATCTTAAATTTTAAGAAAGTAGGAAGCACGCCCCTTTAGGGGTTGGGGGTGCGGTGGGCAATAACACTATTATTTAAGTGCTTAAAACTGCCGTTTCTGACTATTAACAATCTTAAAATTTGCTCAAAAAATAATAAAACGAACTGTAGTCCACTAACTTCAGGCACTTTATGATTTTTAGCGTACTTTATAACTGACTTCTTTCCCGCTTCTGTTAAAATTGTTACCTTTACAATCCAATTTAATTTTTCATGGAATTCCGCTGGAAACTAAAAGAACAGGCTGACAACGAAAGTGTTGACGACCTCTCAGAGGCGTTGGGAATCAGTAAGGTGCTGACAAGCCTGCTGGTTCAGCGAGGCGTTACTACTTTTGATGAAGCCAAAACTTTTTTCCGTCCGTCACTGGAACAATTGCATGATCCTTTTCTCATGAAGGACATGGATAAAGCGGTGGATCGGATAATAAGCGCCATGAATAAAAATGAGAGCATCATGATCTACGGTGATTATGATGTAGATGGCACCACAGCCGTGGCCCTGGTATATACTTTTCTGAAACATACTTACAAGAAAATTGAATTTTACATCCCGGATCGTTACGATGAAGGTTATGGCATTTCATACAAAGGCATTGACACGGCTGCTGAACACAATGTTAAGCTGGTAATCGCATTGGATTGTGGTATCAAAGCCATCAAAAAAGTGGAGTATGCCAATAAAAAAGGCATTGACTTTATCATTGGCGATCATCACCGTCCGGGGGAAACGGTTCCTCAAGCAGTAGCGGTTCTCGATCCAAAACAAGAAGACTGTAACTATCCTTTCAAAGAACTTTCCGGTGCCGGCGTAGGGTTTAAACTAACCCAGGCTTTGGCAATGAGCCTCAACATAAGCAAGGAAAAAGTTTTTTCCAGCCTGGATTTGCTGGCCGTGAGCATTGCTGCGGATATCGTTCCTATTGTAGGGGAAAACAGAATATTTGCCTTTTATGGCTTAAAGATAATTAATGAGTCCCCGCGTCACGGCATTCTTTCCGTGCTGGAATCTTCTGGAATGCAGCCCAAACAAAACAAAGGGAAAGCAAAAAGTATTTTCAACCGTGAAATCACCATCAATGATCTGGTTTTTGCTGTAGGTCCGCGTATCAACGCAGCAGGAAGAATTAAAGATGCTACTGATTCCGTGCGGTTGCTTATCAGCAATAACAGCGACTATGCTACCAAACTTGGAGGTGAAATCAACGACCTGAACAGCACGCGTCGCGACCTCGACAAACAAATTACCCAGGAAGCGCTGGATATGATTCGTTCGGACGAAAATTCGGAATCAAAAAAAACGACCGTCCTTTACCAGTCTAACTGGCACAAAGGCGTTATTGGCATTGTCGCATCGCGCTTGCTGGAGCATTACTACAAGCCCACCATTATTTTGACATTTTCAGATGGATTAATTACCGGATCCGCACGTTCCATCAAAGGGTTTGATATTTATGATGCCATTGATGCCTGCAGTCATTTGCTGGAACATTTTGGTGGGCATACTTACGCAGCTGGACTGGCCTTTAAACCTGAAAATCTGGAAGCTTTTACCAACGCTTTTGAGGAATATGCCCAACGATATCTTTCTGATGATCAAATGACTCCTGAGATAGAAATTGACGAGGAAATCTTTTTCAGTGATATTAATTCCAAGTTCTTCAGAATTCTGAAACAGTTTGCTCCCTTTGGGCCGGGAAATATGCCACCGCTTTTTATGTCTCAAAATGTAATTGACACGGGTTTTGCAAAATTGGTTGGGAAAAATGGCGATCAAAAACATCTTAAATTTGAGGCTGTTCATAAGGACCATTCCGGGAATCCGTTGCAAGCCATTGCTTTTAATTTCGGGCATTACCTAAAAGATTTGGAACAAGGCAAGGCTTTTAGCATTTGCTATCATCTGGAAGAAAACTCCTGGCTTGGAAATACCTCTTTACAACTCCGTGTGAAGGATATGAAGCCGGAAGAATAGCTTTTTGATCTTTTATATTTTTAATTTTGAGAGTCAAATAAAGCAAAAGCCAACAAAAATTATTTAAAAACCTGATATTATGATAGAAAAATCTGCTTTTGAAAGCATTAAAAGAATCAATGAAATTGGACAAGAATACTGGAGTGCCCGTGAACTATACAGTGTTTTAGACTATATCAAATGGGATAAGTTTCTCAATGTTGTTGAAAAAGCAAAAAATGCCTGTAAAAACTCCGGACAGGATTCCGATGATCATTTTCTCCATGTGGAGAAATTGATAGACTTGCCAAAAGGAGCCAAAAGAGATATTGGCGATATTTTTCTCTCCAGATACGCTTGTTATTTAATTGTTCAAAATGCGGATCCTTCTAAAGAAATTGTTGCACTGGGACAAACTTACTTTGCTGTTCAAACCCGAAAACAAGAAGTTCAGGAAGAATTTGAAAATTTAAGAAGTGTGGAGGATAAAAGGTTGTTTCTAAGGAAGGAAATGACAGAGCACAACAAAAAATTGGCCGATGCAGCAAAAACTGCTGGAGTTATCAAGCCATGGGAATATGCAGTCTTTCAAAACCATGGATATATGGGTTTATATAATGGCTTGGGAGCTAAAGAAATTCATAAAAAGAAAGGACTGAAGAAAAATCAAAATATCCTTGACCATATGGGTAGTACCGAATTGGCCGCCAATTTGTTTAGGGCTACTCAAACAGAAGAAAAATTAAAACGAGAAAAAATAATAGGGAAACAAAAAGCTAACCAAACGCATTATGAAGTGGGGAAAAAAGTCAGACAGACTATCAAAGAACTAGGTGGTACTATGCCTGAAAACTTGCCCACTGAAGAAAGTATTAAAAAAGTAGAAACTAAAAACAAAAAAGAAATTAAGAAATAAATGCAAAAACTTCATTAAACGTTTGTAGATTTTCACAAGATAAATGATTTACATACAAACCTCAAATAATAACTTTCATTATCCATTTTAATTAAATAATACCATGAAATTATACAGGAATGCTTTTCTGATGCTTAGTCTGGCTTTTTTGTCCGTGGCGGCCTCGGCTCAGGTTCATAAAGAAGGGTTTCAACTCAAGGACCTTCGGAAAATGGTGCGGCTCTCCAGTCCCAAAATTTCTCCTAACGGCAAAGAAGTAGCCGTCATTGTTACAAAGCCTGATTGGAAAACCGACAAGACCAAACAAAAGATTGAACTTATCAATTGCAACGATGCTTCGAGTCGAACAATCACTTACCAACGAAAAGGAATTTCTTCATTAAGCTGGTCACCAGACGGAACAATGCTGGCTTTCTTAGCTCATGACAGCAAAACAGACCGTGCCCAGCTATTTGTGATGCCCATGAATGGCGGAGATGCCATCAGGATAACGGATTCCAAAACAGGTATTAGCAGTTATTCCTGGAGTCCTGACGGAAAACAAGTTGCTTACATTGCACAGGACACCGTCCCCAATCCCAAGCAAATTAAACATCATGAAGATGCTTTCAAAGTAACCGACAACAACTATGAAGTGCGGGCAGCTGTGCAACCCTGGCATCTTTGGGTGATTTCATCGACAGGAAAAAATGCTAAACGCCTTACTTCCGGAAAATGGAGTCTGGGTGCTGATCAGGGAAGCATGTCCAAACCCGCATGGACCCCTGATGGAAAATCCATTGTTTTTCAAAAATTTCCGGATGTCTGGGAAGGAAATGCCTGGCATTCTGTACTGGGTGAAGTCAATGTAAAGACGGGGAAAATAAGTATCCTCGTTTCTGAAGAGGGTTCTGCAAGCCCTGAATTTGCACCAAAAGGTGGTGCACTGGCATTTATCAGACCGCGAAACGGTGACCAAAACAATGGGTTTGCCGTGTATGTTCGCAATGATGGAAAAATTTATGATGCAACTGCTGCTCTGGCCCGGAACTTTAACAGTTTTGCCTGGATGCCGGGAGGCGAGAACTTATTATTACTTGGCAAAAAAGGAACGCTGTCTTCCATCTGGGAACAACCTTTGAAAGGAAATTCTAAAGTACTTGATTTGGGTAATATCGATGTGAATGACGGAAGCTTATCCGTTGCTAAAAACGGCTCCTTTGTTTTTACAGGCAGCACCTCAGAACATCCTTCGGAATTGTATTTAATGCATACTGCAACCTCAAAGCCGGTGCAGCTGACTCACGTAAATAATTTTGCCGACTCAATCGCCCTGGGAAAATCGGTAACCGTTAATTGGAAAGGCCCCGGTGGATTTGATGAAGACGGTGTACTGACTTACCCCATCAATTACCAAAAGGGTAAAAAATATCCGATGGCGCTTGTAATTCACGGTGGACCGGAATGGGCATCTACCTTGTCCTTTTCTTCGCTGGCACAGCTGCTGGCCGCTAAAGGCATGCTTGTTTTCCAGCCAAACTACCGAGGAAGTACCAACCTGGGAGATGCTTATCAACATGCCATTTACAGAGACACGGGAAAAGGTCCCGGTGAAGATGTGATGGCCGGTGTAAAAACAGTAGAAAAAATGGGCATTGTTGATGAAAATCGAATCGGAGTAAGTGGCTGGTCCTATGGAGGATATATGACATCCTGGTTGATAGGATATTACCCTAATGTCTGGAAAGCTGCCGTTTCCGGTGCCGCCTTGAATGACTGGGTGATGGATTACACCATTGCTTATTACCAACGTGGTGATTTGTACTTCTTCGGAGGCTCACCTTGGGTAAAGAAATATTGGAAAATCTGGCGTGAACAATCCCCTATCGTTCTTTCAACGCGCGTAAAAGCCCCGACCTTGATTATGGGTGATGCCGGTGATCCGAATGTTCCCATCGTGAACAGTTATGAGATGTTTCATGCTTTGCGCGATAACGGCGTTACTGTAGATTTCTACGTCTATCCGGCGAATACGCATTTCCCCCATGATATTGTTCGCACAACTGACATTTACAAAAAATGGGTTGACTGGCTGGTGAAATATTTGAAATAACCGCTGTGTAATATTTTCAGGAACAAGTTAAGTTTCTGAAAAAAAGTACGGAAAATGAAAAGGGTCGTGAAAAAATTTCACGACCCTTTTCAAAATATCATGACCGTTTTATTATTATGTAAGCTGCCTTTTTCCCCCGGTAATATCAAATGTTTTTCTGTATGAATTGTTAGAGAAGGACTGCTACCAATAATTAAAAAGTCATAGCTTTTTGTGTTTTCAGACACTTCTATAGCGAACTCAAGTTAATTACAGATTCTTCACTGCGATCAAAATGACAATATCATTAGTTTAGCACAGATCTCCTTGTATGTTTTCTAATCTAAGCTTTGGAATTAGGTACTTTCAAGAATTATGATCCTTCCTGCAGGTCTGTTCATCATGCATCATGAACCATGCCGTCACATTTTTACGATCCTTTGACATGTTAATACTTTGATAAGGAAGGGGGCACACCTACTGATTGATTTCTTCTTCTATCCAACCCTTGAAATTCTTCATCTTAAAAGCAACGATAATCAAAACGATGCCCATAACAATAGCCAGAATTCCGCTTAAAACCAGAAGAAATTTGGCTGCCTGAAACGGGTTAAAAAACAAAATAACTCCGAAAATAAGACTAATTCCCCCATTGATCAGTAAAGTCTTTTTATTGCTTAACCCGGGATCAATCTTAAAAGAAAGTATTATCTGTAATAAACCCAATAAAATAGCCCAACTCCCAATAATGATCACGAACACCTGCAAGGACTTTTGAG
This sequence comes from uncultured Lentimicrobiaceae bacterium, assembly GCA_964529695.1. Taxonomy (GTDB): domain Bacteria; phylum Bacteroidota; class Bacteroidia; order Bacteroidales; family F082; genus Sulfidibacterium. Next base: position 4,933 of record CAZGZO010000060.1, on the reverse strand, counting down.
AATAGAAAGTCAGTAAAAAACCTATGATAAGTAAGAATAAGGTTTCCACCAGATCCAGTCCATAACTTAGCTTATTACGGATGTTGTTAATGACAGCTATAAGCATGGCCACGCCTAACAGCAAAATAACGATTCCAAAATAAGTTACCACCGTAAGCAATGTAGGTCCGGGAAGAAAAATAGCCAGTGCGCCAAAAACAAGGGCAATAATTCCATTAACTGCAAGCAGTCCCCATTTATTGAATGATTTCGTTTCCATGCCAGGGTTATTATTTTATTGTAAATTTAACATATTTTTATCACTTTGTCAATTTATACGCAGGTTCTGCTTTTCGTTGTGGAATCATTTTATTAACGAACCATATACCGGGTCAGCGGCATGCAATCACCGGCATTGATTGTAGTTTGATATTAGTATTGTACTCATGAAAGGTAAGAAAAGACTTCCATGTAGAAAATCAGAAGGCGTAAAATTTCACACAAAGAATGATTTTTGATTTTTTTTAATTTTACGCTTCTGCTTAATGTAAAAATACACTATTCCCAAATGTATTTTATCAAACTATCACAAATCTTAAATTTATGCGAAAAGTAATCTTTACCATTACGGCAATCTTAAGTCTTACTTTCTCCTTAACCTTGTCGGCTCAGCAACTTAACATGAAGGAGTTGAGTGCGTTAAAACCCAGAAGTATCGGCCCGGCAGGCATGAGCGGACGGGTTACTGCCATTGCTGTGAACCCCAAAAACCAGAACGTTATGTTTATTGGAACGGCTTCCGGGGGTTTGTGGCGTTCTACAGATAAAGGCGTTACCTGGAAACCTGTTTTTGATAAACAAGATAATTTATCCATCGGCGCCATAGCTATCGATCCAAACAATACAGACGTTATCTGGATTGGAACCGGAGAAAATAATCCGCGTAACAGCGTTTCTTCAGGTAAAGGCGTATTCCGCTCCCTCGACGGAGGCGACACCTGGCAATTTATGGGATTGAAAGATTCTAAGAACATTGCCAATATCATCATAAACCCGCAAAATAGCAATGATATTTATGTAGGCGTTTTGGGTTCCCCATGGGGCCCCAATTCCGAACGCGGGCTTTACCGTACAACCGATGGTGGCAAAACCTGGAAGAAAATATTGTATGAAAACAATCTGACCGGTGTAGCTGATATGGTGATGGATCCCAACAATCCGAACAAGCTTTTCGTAGCTATGTGGCAGAATCAGCGCTGGCCCTGGTTTTTTAAGTCGGGCGGTCCAGGTTCAGGATTGTATGTGACTTATGACGGAGGGAACACTTTCAAAAAACTGACTTCAAAAGACGGTTTGCCGGAAGGCCAACTCGGCCGTATTGGCCTGGCCATTGCCAAGAGCAATCCCCAACGCGTTTATGCAATCATCGAATCCAAAAAGAACGGATTCTATCGTTCTGATGACGGTGGCAAAACCTGGAAGTTGATGACCACCAAAAACATTGGCGACAGGCCTTTCTATTTCTCACACATTTACGTTGATCCGAAAAACGAAAATATCGTTTACACTTTATTTGAACGCGTTAATCAAAGTATTGATGGAGGTAAGACTTTTAAACAGCTCATCGGAAGCAATATTCATCCCGATCACCATTCCTGGTGGATTAGTCCTACGAATCCGAAGTTTATGATGGATGGAAATGATGGCGGTTTGGCTATTACCTATAATCAGGGAAAAACCTGGCGTTATGTGCAAAATCTTCCTGTGGGACAGTTCTATCATGTTTCTGTGGATAATCAGCTTCCATACCATGTTTACGGTGGCATGCAGGACAATGGTTCCTGGCGGGGGCCTGCTTACGTTTGGAAACGTGGCGGAATTATCAATTCCGATTGGAAAAACCTTTATGGTGGTGATGGTTTCGGAGCTATTCCCGATCGAAGTAATCCGCAATTTTGTTATGCCATGGCGCAGGAAGGTTATGTGGTTCATATGAATGTGAATACAGGCTTTATGAAAAGCATCCGACCTGTAACCCCGGTTGGAAAAAAATTGAGATTCAACTGGAATTCAGCCATTTCAGAAGATCCTTTTAATCCAAAAGGGGTCTATTTTGGAAGTCAATTCTTATACAAAAGCACGGATAACGGTAATAGTTGGAAAGTTATCTCGCCCGACTTAACCACCAATGATACGGCCCAGCAACACCAAATGGAAAGTGGTGGCTTAACGATTGATGCCACAGGTGCTGAAAACTACAACACGATTATAACCATCGCTCCCAGTTCGCTAAATAAAAATGTCATTTGGGTAGGAACCGATGACGGCAATGTTCAGGTTACCACCGACGGAGGACAACACTGGGAAAATGTGGTAAAAAGAATAAAAGACCTCCCGAAAGGAAGCTGGATTCCACAAATCCGAGCTTCAAAATATCATGAAGGAGAAGCTTTTGTGGTAGCAAATGACTATAGGAAAAACAACTATGCTTCTTATTTATTTTACACAAAAAACTATGGAAAGACCTGGGAGCCTCTTGTCAAACCGGGACAGGTTCCGGGATATTGCCTTTCTTTTATCCAGGATCCGGTGCAACCTAATTTGATGTTCCTGGGAACAGAAAACGGGCTGTATTTCAGCATCAACGCGGGAAAGAAGTGGATACACTGGACCAACGGATATCCTTCCGGTGTTTCTACCATGGATCTGGCCATTCAACCCCGAGAAGGAGACCTGGTTATTGGAACCTTCGGACGTTCGATTTACGTGTTGGATAACATCAGGCCACTACGGGCTTTGGCTGCAAAAGGCGCAGGAATTCTGGATAAACCAATTGTTGCTTTTCAATCGCCCACGGCTTACGAAGCAAACTGGCAGCCCGCGCCGGGAATTTTTGCTGGAGGAGCTACTTACTACCACGGTCAGAACAAACCGATGGGAGCCATGATCACCTTTTCGGTGAAACAAGGGGACACGCTGGCTGATAAAATTAATCATCAACATGGCGGTCAGAGATACAGAAGATCCTCAGTAGCAAACAGCAAACTTTGGGCAAAAGCCAAAAAAGTTACAATCAAAGTAATTGACAGCAATGGAAAAGCGGTACGAACATTACAATACGTTCCTAAAACCGGCATGAACCGTTTTTATTGGCCGCTTGACCGGAAGGGATACCGTTTCCCCGGCAGTCATAAACCAAAAAAAGGTTCGCCACAAATTGGAAACGGTGGTTATGTATTACCCGGAACTTACAAACTTGTATTCAGTTACCAGGGCCATTCCGATTCTACCATGCTTACCGTTAAAACAGATCCCAGAATGCACATCACAAAAGAAGATATGATGAAGAATTATAGCTTGGTTCAGCCAGTGTTGAAAAAAATGGGCATTCTGGCAAAAGCCATCGACAGAATCAGGGAAAGTCAGCGGGTGATGAAGCAGGTGAAATCCATGATACCTAAAGAGAAAAATGAAGCAGTTAAAAACCTGATGAAAATCAGTAAAGTAACGGCTGATTCTTTGAAAGCTATCCATGCAGATTTGTTCCTGCCAAAACATACCCAGGGATTATATGACAATCCATACCTGGTAATTAGTCAGCTGCAAAAGATGTACAATGTCATTTACGAACAGCAACCGCTGGATGGAACGGAGAAAATCATTCTGAACCAGTCGGAGATTCTTACTGAAAAAACCATAAAACGGATTCAGAACTTCTTTGACAACCAGTGGGCTGCCTATGAGAAAGCTGCAGAAACGGCTAAAATTACTCCGTTTAAGAAGTATGGACCATTGGAATAAAATCATATTTTACATTTTAACCAAAAAGGCCGACTCAAATATTTGAGTCGGCCTTTTTCAATAGGGTGGTGAAATCACTTTATCTTCTTGCAATCTGTTTATTATCCGTCGCGAACAGATGTTTATGTTACAGACACAAATCAGAACTTTCCCCGTGAATGTCAGGCATGCCTGAACAAACCTCTTTTCATTCTAATTGATAATAAAGTGTTGATTATTTCCACACCAACATTTTATGCACAAACAATCCTATTAATGTTTAGGTGTTGGATGCGCAATTTTTGCAAAATATGTCTTGTAATCAAAACCCTTGAAATTAGGACTTTGTTTATTATGACATTTAATACAGGTTTTTTCATTGGGAATCAGTAAACCTTTTTCAATAGCTTTTTTGCGGTTTTTCATTACACCATAGCTTTTGTAAGCACTTCCCGGGCCGTGGCATGATTCGCAGGAAACACCTTCACTCGGTTTGATACCGGCTCTTAAATTAGCAGGAACTTCATAATAAGTGGAGTGGCATTTCAAACATTTTGGGTTTTTTGCATCGGCGCCTTTCAGAGCTTCCATAGCATGAGCATGTTTCGAATTTTCCCAGATTTTGTATTGAGCGCCAACTCGTGGTGAGTTGTGACAAACTTTACATTTTGCCGATCCAACATACTTAAAACTTTGGGCATTGAGCGCAGGGATAATTAAGAGGCTCAAGCTCAGCATCATTAGCAGTTTTTTAATTGACATAGAGTTACTCCTTTCTTTTAAGTTAATTCAAATTTATTATATTTAAAAATAAATATCGTTGTTTTTTGGGTCTTAAATTTTACTCATATTTATAATCACAAAATAAAAGCTTTTTTTCTTTACATATCTAAATTTTGTCCGTTTATCAATCCTCAAAGGCTTATTTAGAAAGGTTTTAATGATAGCCGAACAACATTGAATAAATAATCAGCACAATCAAGGTTAGACCGAATGTCAGGAAGAAATATCCAAATCCCTTAATCCATGGTAACCATTTGGGAGGTTTATCCTTTTTAACAAGAACTTTTTTCAGCCTGCCTGATTTTCTCAGTTCTTCCACTTCTCTCGGACGTTCGCGTTTATAATCTTCATAAGGAACTAATCCTGTGAAAATTACAGTATCCATCGGGAA
>CAZGZO010000059.1:4201-13107 GCA_964529695.1 uncultured Lentimicrobiaceae bacterium | reverse complement strand
AATGTCAGATTCCGGTTCTGATGATCTGGGTTCGAATCCCGGTGGGATCACTTTTAAAACCTGATAAACTTCAAATAAGTTTGTCAGGTTTTTTTGTCTCATCTGGTTTCCTTAGTGAGATTTGTTTTGATAGATATTTTATTTATTGATAGCCAAATATTTCCCGATAAATTTTATATGTGCAAGGTTTCAGTAATCAATTTAAAACAGATAATTTCATTATAAGAAATTCGTTAAAGTTAGTATTGAAAAGGAAACTTCAGTACATTTGACACAGGAAGTGGAAGTATTGGGAGCTTTAAATCATTCATTGAATTTTCAATGAAATGTGGTTCAATATGTTGACCTTAAATTTTAAAAGAGAAATTTTTTAGCCAGAAAACCAACTTAATCCGAAATGATTATTAATTTAGCCTGAGTATGAGGAAGTCTTCTTCAAATAACTCATCTAAGATAACCAGGGAAGTCTTCAAGTCTCCTGCGAGGCTTGTTATTTCTTTAATCCTGGTCATACTTGTTATAGATGTTGGTATAACATTTCTGCTAAGAGCGTTGCCAATTTACTACGATAAGATAGCGGGGCTGTTGGATGGCCTTGTTTTGATAATTCTTATAGGGCCTGCCCTTTATTTTCTGGTATTTAGGCCGATGCTGAAATTTTTGGTTAATAGTACACGGCTTCAAAAAGAAGATCAGGTTTTGTACGAAATAACTGAAGGGGTCAGCTCAACTTCCAATCTTGGAGAGCTTTTGAAACTTATTCATACATCCATCAGTAAAGTACTTTATGCAGAGAATTGTTTTTTTGCACTTTATGATGAGGAATCGCAACTATTTAGTTTTCCGTATTTTGTAGATAAATATGATGATCCCCCAAACGACAATGTGCCATGGTCTAAAAGCTGTACAGCATATGTTTTGAGAGAAGGTAAACCTATGTCCATACCTGGAAATGTTTTTCAAACGCTGGTTGATAAAGGAAAAGTAGATTTAGTTGGCTCAAATTCTCCATCTTGGATTGGGATTCCGTTGAAGACATCCTCCAAAACAATTGGAGTTTTGGTGTTGCAACATTATGAAGAAGAAAATGTGTATGATGAAGGGCATCTTAGGTTTCTTGATTCTATTGCAAGTCAAGTTGCTAATGTAATTGAAAGGAAAAGGGCAGAAGAGGAGCTTGAAAAATCATTTTCGCTGTTGGCTGCAACACTTGAGGCTACTGCTGATGGAATTGTTGTGGTGAATAAATCTAAAAAGATTACGCATTACAACAAGAAGTTCGTCGAAATGTGGAACATTCCTAAACCGGTATTAAACAAAAGAGACGATTCGAAGCTCAGGTCCTTTATGTTCAACGGGTTGAATGATCCTGATGCCTATAAAAGGGTTACTGAAGAAATCTATAATGATGAAGAGAAAACCTCTTTTGACTTTCTTGAATTTACGGATGGCCGAGTTTTTGAAAGATACTCCCAACCGCAGCGTTCTGAAGGAAAGGTTTTGGGAAGAGTTTGGAGTTATCAAGATATAACTGAGAGACGAAAAGCGGAGCGTGAGTTACAGAACAGCGAAGAAAGGTTCCGCACAATTTTTGAAAAATCGCCTATAGGAATTGAAATATATGATGCAGATGGGATTCAATTAGATATCAATAAAGCTGCTTTAGAAATCTTTGGAATTACTAAAAAAGAAGAGAGTCTGGGGTTTGACCTGTTTTCAGGAACAAGCATGAATACAGAGCTGAAGGAGAAATTGTTACAGGGAGAGCAGGTTGATTATACTGCTTCTTTTGATTTTGAGGAAGTTAGAAAGCTGAATCAATATGAATCCATTAAACAGGGAAAATCCGAATTGCATTACTCGATCACTCCTTTAAAATCAAATGATAAAGCTATTTCAGGGTATCTGATGTTGATACAGGATATTACGGAAAGATTACAAGCGGAAAAAGATTTGAGGGAAAAGGAAAATCGATATCGGACGCTATTTGAAAGTGCTAATGATGCCATTTTTATCATGGGGCGGGAGCGTTTTGTCAATTGTAACCAGATGACGCTTCAAATTTTTGATTGTGAGGATAAAGCTGGCTTTATTGGATCTACTCCTTGGGAATTGAGCCCTGAATATCAGCCTGATGGACGAACTTCAGAGAATTCAGCTAAAGAAAAAATTGAAGATGCTTTCAACGGTACTCCACAGCGATTTTATTGGAAACACATGACAAAAAACGGAAGACTTTTTGATGCAGAGGTTGTCTTGAACCGCGTTGAAGTGAATGGGGTCTATTTTCTTCAGGCTGTGGTTCGTGATGTTACCGAAAGGAAGAAATCCGATGATTTACTTAAAGAAAGTGAACTCCGGCTGAGGGAATTGAATGCCTCCAAAGATAAATTCTTTTCAATCATTGCGCACGATCTTAAATCCCCTTTTAATGCAATTCTTGGATTTAGTGATTTGCTGAACGAGAAAACAAAAGAAAAGGACTATGATGATATTGAAGAGCTGGCTGGATTAATACAGACCTCTGCTGAACGTACAATGAACTTGTTGACGAGTTTGTTGGATTGGGCGCGTAGTCAGACCGGAAAAGTTGAGTTTAAACCAAAAATGGTTCCTGTTAATGGAGTTATCAGTGAAGCTGTAGGCTCATTAAAAGATGTTGCAGATCATAAATCTATTGATATCAGTGTTGATATTTCGGAAAATGAGATGGTCTATGCAGATGAGGCTATGGCTGGAACTGTGATACGAAATTTGCTATCCAATGCTATTAAATTTACCAATGTTGGTGGAAAGATAAGGCTATCATCGGAACAGGAAAACGGAATGTCATTGTTTAAAGTTCAGGATACAGGTGTTGGAATTGAAAAGGAGGACATGGAGAAATTATTCCGTATTGATGAAAGTTATTCCGTGCCCGGGACTCTAAATGAAAAAGGTACCGGATTGGGACTACTGATTTGTAAAGAATTTATAGAAAAGCACGGAGGTCATATTTGGGTCGAAAGCGAACTTGGAAAAGGTAGTACATTCTGTTTTACATTTCCCAGGAATAAATAAGGACAGCAATAATATTGTTTATTTTATTTCATATAGCAATTTCCTAATCTCATTCATTTTTCTTTCGCGGTCAAAAGAAAAAGTATGATCTGCATCACTACATAACTCATAGATTTGCAATGCCTTTCTGAGGAATTTTTCTTTTTTGTCTTCCGGGGAACGGATTCCGGTCTGGTAGAAAATTTCAGCTATTAGTTCCAGATTAGCAACATTAAAACCTTTATAAGATGAAAGATACTCCTTTAAAGGTTCTTTTTCTAAAGTAAGAACTTTTGACAGATTCAAATCCGTTTCTTGCATCATCCACTCTGTCGTTTGCTCAAATTCCTGACCAACGTGAATGGCTTCCATTTGCTCGTTGCCGGTAATCCTGCCTAAAATAGCACGGACTACAGTACCAATTTTTTCAATTTCTCTTAGGATATAATCTTTCTGTTCCATACGCTGAAAAACCTTGCTATACCAACTGAAAATAGGCTACATACAAATATATTATAAAATGCTCATATCCAAAAAAATCGGGCAATAATCTGTCCGCTTTTTTCTCCATTGTCAGACATTTGTTATGATGAAAAAGATGATGAGTTTTCAGGAAGTTAAATCATGTCCGACACAATTCGTACTGGCAGTTAACGATACTTTGAATGTGATTAGCGGAAAATGGAGATTGCCTATTATCGGAACTTTGTTGTTTGATAAAAAACGGTTTTCTGAAATACAAAAGATTATTCCTAAAATAACACCCCGAATGTTATCTAAAGAATTGAAAGAGCTTGAGTTGAATGGGATAGCAAAACGGACCGTTCATGATACGATACCTGTTTCGGTTGAATATGAATTAACTGATTCTGCTAAATCCATCGGTGAGGTTTTGGATAAAATGCTTGAATGGGGTTTGCAACACAGAAAATCAGTTCTAACTGAAGTGTAAGATTATTCTTGTGGAAAAAGCTCAGAGACTGTTTTTTATTTCCTGACAATACTATATCTGTATTCATCGCAAATGACATCATTTTTAATAATCGCTTTCTCAAGAATGCAATCCAGTTTAAAACCTGCTTTTTCGAGTACCCGTTGTGATGCTTTGTTGAAATCAAAAACTCCGGAATATAATCTTATCAGCTTCTGCCTTTCAAAAGCATAGTCTATCATTAACTTTACGGCCTCGGTTGCAATACCAAGACCCCAATATGGTTCTCCGATCCAGTAACCTAACTCTGCAGATAATCTGTAAACATCCTTTTGCTTTATCAAACCGATAACTCCTACTAAATCTCCATTATAGGTAATGCCAAAATTATACAGTAAAACTTCTTTCAGGGTAAGGCGAATAAACGCTTCTGCATCTTTTTCCAGGTAGGGAAAGGGGAATCGGTCCGTAAGATTATTCCATATCTTTTTGTTATTGCATAATTGGGCAATTACTTTTTTGTCAGTGAGTTTTAATCTCCTTAACCGGACTTTATTGTTGATTGACTCCATATTAAGCTTCTATATTGAGGGTTGGATATCAGGTGTTTTTCTGCGTAAAAATAGCAAAAATGAAGAAGAAAATTGCCAGCATGAAAATTAGAGAAGCAAGATTTTGTGCCTCTACAATTACTTCTCCAAGGGGTATTTTATTGTAATTTTGAAGCAAAAACAGTAATAATGAAAGTTGCATTTATAGGTTTGGGAATTATGGGTAGTCGTATGGCTGCCAATCTTTTGAAAAATAGTGTCGATCTAACGGTTTACAACAGAACCTCAGAAAGCGCTTTGCTGCTGAAAGACCATGGAGCGAAGGTGGCTGATTCTGCAACTGAAGCTGTTCGTGATGCGGATGTAGTTTTTAGTATGCTTTCTACACCTGAGGTAGTTGCAGATGTATTTTTGGGTGAAGGTAAGGTACTCCAGTCTATGAAAAAAGGCGCTTGGTGGCTGGACTGCACTACAGTTAACCCTTCTTTCAGCATGGAATCTAAAGCAGATGCTGAAATGGCTGGGATTAAGTTTCTTGATGCTCCTGTTTCAGGTTCTAAACCACAAGCGCAAAATGCAGAACTGATTTTTCTGGTGGGTTCCACAAAGGAAAATGCACGTGAATTGGATGGCTTTTTCAATATGATGGGAAAGAAGACTTTTTATATGGGAGAAGCCGGAAAAGGGGCCTCCTTTAAGATGATTATCAATATGATGATGGCGCAGTCCATGGCTTTGTTTTCTGAAGCGGTGTTATTAGGAGATAAAATGGGAATATCCAGAGATTTTCTGTTAGAAACATTGCCAAATCTAATCGTTACACCGCCATTCATCAAGAATAAGGTAAACAACATCTCAAAAGGTGAATACGAGGTTCAGTTTCCTTTGGAATGGATGCACAAAGATTTACATTTGGCAGCTGTTTCAGCCTATGAAAATAGCCAGCCTCTTTATCTTGCCAATGTTGCAAAAGAGATGTTTGAAGGAGCCAAGACTCAGGGAATGGGCCGTTTAGACTTCTCGGCTATTTTTAAATATTTGGAAAAGGGGTGATAAGTGTATTCTGTAATGACGCAATGCATGGCGTCATTACTACAGATTTTGCAGACGGATGTCTAGGAAGCTTTTGTCTTATAGCCCTTTTTTTCCAATACGTCCCTGACTTTTGTGCGAAAATCCCCCTGGACAAGAATTTCTCCGTCTTTAGCTGAACCCCCGACACCACATTGTGTTTTCAGTGTTTTAGCTAATTCTTTTAAAGCGTCTTCAGATCCCTGGAAGCCGGTGATTAGCGTTACTTTTTTGCCCTTTCTTTGTTTTTTATCCAGAGAAATGCGAAGCATCTGCTTTTCCGGCGGAACAACGGGAACTTCTTCTTCCTCATTTTCATATACAAAATCCGGGTCTGTGGAATAAACTACTCTGTTATTTTTATTTGATTTCATGATCGGGAATAATTACTTGCAGTGAAAGCGGATTCACTTTGATTTCTAATTTTTTACTAATTTTAAAGGCTTCACCGTCAATGTTTACAACACGGTTTCTTGTCTGCCTAACCTGAAAATGTGAAGCTCGGATGGTTTCCACATACTGCGATTTGTCAATGGCACGTAGCAACATCAAATTAGCAATAATGGGAAGTCTGAAAATATTGGGCTTCTGAATAATACAAATATCTAACAGTCCGTCCCTCAGTTGTGCATTAGGTGCAATCGCTGTATTATATCCAAATTGATTGGAATTAGCAAAACTGATGAAAAGGGCTTCCGTATTTATGATTTTGCCATCGTCGAATTCTAATCTGTATTTTTTTGGTTTATAACGGATGTAATTGTTGGTTATGAGGTTCGCATACGAGAAAAAACCACGACGTTTCACTTTCGCAAACAGTCTAGCTACTTTAGCGTCAAAACCTACACCAGCGATGCTTACGAAAGGTTTCCCATTAATAGAAGCAGTATCGATATCTGTAACCTGATAATCGTTGATTAGTTTCAGTGCAGATGGAGCAAGTCTTGGAATGCCCAAATGCCTCGCCAGCCCGTTACCCGAACCCAATGGAACAATCCCCAGAACTACTTTGCTGTTAATCATCTGAGAAGCAACCTCGTTAATAGTCCCATCGCCGCCAACGGCTACAATGATGTCAATATTTTTTTCTACAGCTTCTTTGCTTAATGTAACGGCATGTCCCTGATGTTGCGTGTATTTTAATTCGTAATTGAATTTTTTACTATCGATATATTTTTCAATGTTTTCTGTTAAATGATTGCCGCGTCTTACCCCGGAAATAGGATTGATAATGAAAAGGATGTTTTTTTTAGTTTTTTCTTGAGCCTCTTGCATTTGAAATTGTTTCTCTTTTGGGGTCAGTAATTTATGGGATTTTCTGAAAATGTCATTTTGATTTTTATGACATTAGAAAACACGCAAAGTTAATAAAATCAGATTCAAAGGCTCATAAAAATTGTTGCGAATTTTTGCCTTTATTAAGAGTGTGGGGTCAGATTTAACATGAGCTTTCCTTCTATTTTCTTAATTTTGCATTTTCCCATTAGGGTACTTATTTAGATTTGAGGCACAACTATGATAGGAACTTTACTGCGCAGACAATACTGTTTTCTCAGTTTTCTGCTGGCTATAACTTTTCTTTTTCCCTTTTCATCCTTGCAGGCGCAGGAACAAACTATTAAAACTCATTTCCGTTCGCCGGTGGCTTTCCCGATGTATCTTGCCGGCACTTTCGGAGAACTACGTTCCAATCATTTTCATTCAGGTATCGATATAAAAACTCATGAAGTTACCGGAAAAAAGGTGTATGCAGTAGCGAATGGTTATATTTCACGCATCAATGTGTCGCTAACAGGATATGGAAATGCCATTTATATCACACATCCTGATGGCTATATGACTGTTTACGGGCACCTAAAACGCTTCAATCCTATAATTCAACAATATGTAAGAAGGGTTCAGTACCGTCGGCAGTCTTTTACCCTTGAAATATTTCCTCCGAAAGGAAAGCTCCCTGTAAAGAAAGGGGAAGTGATAGCGCTCTCAGGTGAATCGGGCGGAGCTGATGGCCCCCATTTACATTTTGAAGTTCGTGAGGTTAGTACTGAACATCCTGTAAATCCTTTATTATTTCAGGGAATTCATGTGTCGGATCATCGGCATCCAAAAATCTATCGGCTGGGTGTGTTTTTCAGAAATACAGCGACTTGTAAAGGGGAGAAGATGGATACTTTGATTTATCCGGTGGCAGGTACGGGAAAGAAATGTTACCTGAGAAACCACCCTGTGATAAAGGTTACCGGACCTTTCTCGCTGGGCCTGCAAAGCTATGACGTTTTAGATCATACCTCCAACCACGATGGAGTTTACAGTATCAAACTCTATGAAGACAAACAACTGGTTTGGGGCATTGAAATGAATAAAATCTCATTTTATACGACCCGTTACATCAACAGTTTGATAGATTATAATTATTACGAAAAAACAAACCGCCGTCTGGTACGGACCCAGATAGACTCCAATAACAGAGTCCCCAATTATTTTTCGGTCAAAAACGATGGGATTTTTCGTTTTCACGATAGAAAAGTGCATCATTTTGAATATAAAGTAGCTGATATTTATGGTAATACAGCTATTTTCAAATTCGACATGCAAGAAGCTTCGAAAAAGCCATGTAAGGGGAAAAAGAAGAGGTTTAAAAAGAAATCTCAAGGCGGGCACCCTTTCAGGTTTAACCGGGATGAAAAAATAAACACTCCTGATATTTATCTGAATTTTCCGGTAAATACATTTTACCGTTCGTTTGATTTTCATCTGAAGAAGTTCCCGAAGAAAAAATATTTGTTGTCAACTATTTATGCAGTTGGAACCCGCTTTGTTCCAGTTCAGAAATATTTTAAACTTGCTATAAAAGTCCCGGCGGCAGACAAATCCCTTTATCAGAAAAAGAAATTGTATATATCCTATGTTCCTGATAGAAAATGGAATAGCTATAGTTACGTGGGAGGTAATTATAAAGATGGTTGGTTGAGAGCTAAAGTTAGGGATTTAGGTTGTTATGCAATCAAAGCTGATACTGTGCGTCCTGAAGTCAGGGCTATTAATTTCAAACATATTACCCATCTCAAAAAGCAGAAAACTTTAAGGGTTTGGATTGATGACAGGCAAACCGGAATTAGAGACTATCGCCCGACCCTAAACGGTCACTGGATTTTGATGGAATACCTTCCCAAAAAGAGATTGCTGATTTATCATTTTGACCGTTACCTAAAAAAAGGCAAGAACGAATTCCGGCTCGTAGTTCATGATATGGTTGGTAATACAACTGTGTTGAAAGCTACAATTTATAGGTAAGATTGAAGAAAAGATTGAAG
>CAZGZO010000059.1:0-4101 GCA_964529695.1 uncultured Lentimicrobiaceae bacterium | reverse complement strand
ATACAACTGTGTTGAAAGCTACAATTTATAGGTAAGATTGAAGAAAAGATTGAAGGGAGATTGAAGTGATTGATGGGACTTAGCTAATCTTGTTCCTTAAAAAAAACAGCTACTACCACTCAATCTCTATCAATCTTCATCAATCGGTTCAATCTACATCAATCTTACTTTTTATGGCAGTTTGTTCTTAATTATCATCCATATCGTTCCTCATATCTCCACGCAGAAATGCGCGATCCCTTTTCTCAGCAACTACAGTCCAGGCTTTAGGGAGAACCTCCCACTGATTTAGCGGTTTCGGATCGACTATTTTTTTGTTTTCAATCCACTGCATCATCATGTATCGGATATCTTTTTTTGAACTTTTGATAATCCGGCTAGCCAGCTGATCTTTAGGGATTTTTGCACCTTCAATAAGGGTGCCTGCACCACCATTCCCAATATAAGAGTTGATAGCAACAGTGTAGGTTTTATTCATATCAAATGGCTTCCCATTACTGAGTGAAGTGATATGAATGCGGTTTCCGGGCTTTTTGCTCAAATCTACTGAATAACGAATTCCTGCTGCAGAAACAAAGTCATAATATGGATATTTCAAAACCGGTTTCCCGTTCCATTTTGAAACCACAACATGCCCTTGGCTATTATGCTTAAATAACAGCATGTGACTGGTTTTGCTGGCCATGGTGTTGAACCATAAGGACGCGGAATATTCCAATGAATTTTTTATTTCCCTACCTGTCAGAGACATGGTGTAGAGATAATTTGTATAACGATAAAGTTTAAAAAGGTCACGCACGTAAATGGGGCCTTTTTTAATTTTTGCTTTTGTGGAAAGCAGGGAGACAAAAGAAATCTGAGCTCCGGTTTTTTGAAGCTGAACTTTATGAACTAAGTCCATGAAAGATGATGGTCCAAATAAAGCATCTTCAGCGTAAATAGTGTGCGTAAATTTTCCGATAGGACGGGAAACAAATTTTTTAACTTGCACAAAATATGGCATAAAACGTGCCATGAACGCGCTATCCGGTTTATAATTTTTCATACTTACCAGACTGCCTTTGATTTCTTTGGAGTACTTTCCGGTTTTTGGATTGTAAGTCAAGTGGATATCCGCCAAAGAAACGGTTTCGGCATGAGCCCCCGGATCCAGCAATACCACTTTTTTATCAGCCGTGTTGGTGACGATCTCATTATCATCTTTATGATCGTGACCGGCAAACACAACATCAAAACCGGGGACCTCCTTTGCAACCAGTTTGGAGGCATCTTCTATGGGTTCTCCCGGGCCGTGAAGACCATAATTTTTATCGGTTCCTGAGTGAAACAAACCGATGAGTAGATCGGGATGTTCGTGTTGTTTTATGTAGCTAACCCAATATCTTGCAGTCTTTACCATTCCATCAAAGCGCATCCCGGACCAGATGGATGGTGGCAACCAGTTTGGAATAGCAGGGGTAATCATTCCCAGAACGGCAATTTTAAGTCCGTTACGGTAGATGATTGTGTACGGTTTAAAATAGGGCCTACCTGTTTTGGTATTTACTGCATTAGCTGCCAGCCATGGATAATTGAGTTCTTTTCTGAATTTATCATAAACAGCGTGCCCCGGTTCAATATCATGATTACCAACCGTTCCGGCGTCATATTTCATATAATTCATGATATATGCAAGCGGATGAATCCCTTTTGTGTTCACGTAATTATAATAATACACAAAAGGCGTTCCCTGCAAAATATCACCATTGTCAAGCAGGATGACGGATTGATTGTGATTGGCCCGCTGTTGTTTAATGTATGTAAAAACCTGCGCAAGAGAGCCTCTTCGTGTTCGCTGGTAAACCAAATCCTGGGGATAGATGCATCCATGTACATCGCTGGTTTCCATAATCTTAATGTGGATATCTTTTGGGTGGGAGTTTTGTGCAAAGAGTCCTGTGGATATAAACAAGACAATCAAAAGAAGATATTTCTTCATGATGAAAATAAATTTAAGTCCTATATTTTAATCAATATTTTCCGGTTTGTTTTCCCGGGAAAAGTTTTCATTAATTTATCGCTGAGGGAGATGCGCTAACACATCTTTTATCATAGCTCTTTTACCGTAATTATAGTTGAATTGCCGGTAAACAATTTTACCATTCTGGTTAATAACAAATGTTGCTGGTACCGGAAGATGAGCAGATGCCTGGGCGTTTACCTTCTTGATAGAGGTTTTTAAAACTTTCCAAATCATAAGCTGATAGGGTTTCGTGACATGGAAAAGTACATCATAGTCTTTCATAATTTTATCTGTGGTGTCTGATATAACATGAAATGTAACATGATGTTTTTGAATGATTTTCTCGCTGTTTTGAGGGAGTTGTGCACTGACGGCAACAACGGCGGCACCTCTGTTTGTAATATATTTAAGTGAGTCTTGAAATTTTGCCAACGCTTTGTTGCAATAGTAACACCAGTAACCTCTGTAAAAGAATAGAACCACAGGACCTTTTTTAAGGAGCTTGCTGAGCTCAATGTGGTTCCCGTGTTGGTCGATGGAACTAAAATTAGGTGCTTTATCCCCAACTTTTAAACCCTGGGGTACGTGTTGGGTAGTATCTATTCCAAATTTTTTGAAATTTGTCTTTCCCTGACCTTTTGCAAATGTGAATGCAAAAACCAGGAGTATACTCATAAATATTCTCATAGTACTCAATAAATAATTAGAGCTGCCAAGTTAGACAATTTTCCCATCGCTAACCCCAGGTATTTATTCTTAACTTTTTAGTAAACTAAAAGTAATGTAGAATAATTAGCTATAATTCTTTGATTATAAGAACATCATTCTGAAAAGATCAGAAGATTATTCTAATTCATGAACAATCAATCCTGATCTTAGTTTTGGTTCAAACCAGGTTGTTTTGGGCGGCATAATTTTTCCGCTGTCTGCAATATTGATTAGCTGATTCATGCTTACGGGGTGCAGTGCGAATGCGACGGCCATTTCTCCACTATCAACACGTTTTTCCAGCTCACCCAGTCCACGAATACCACCTACGAAATCAATTCTTTTATCTGTTCGTAAATCTTTGATATTCAATATGGGATCCAGTACCTGATTGGTCAGAATTGTAACATCAAGTCCTCCGATGGGATCATTATCATCATAAGTGTCGCTTTTAGCTGCCAATGCATAAGCTTCCCCATCCAGATACATGGTGAAATGATGTAATCCTTCCGGTGCTCTTAATGTTTTCCCGATAGGTTTGATGTTAAAACCTTTTTCAAGTTTTCCAATAAATTCCTCTTTTGTCAGACCATTCATATCCTTGATTACCCGATTATAATCGATAATCGTCAGCTGGTTGGCTGGAAAATGTACTGCCAAAAAATAATTATACTCTTCATCACCTCTGTGATTTGGATTTGCCATACGCTTTTCTTTCCCTACCAATGCCGCCGCAGCTGTACGGTGGTGACCATCAGCGACATAAGTTGCCGGTAGTTTCTCAAAAAGCCCAATGATTTGTTCAACTAATCCTTTATCACTAAGTACCCAAAAATGATGTCCAAATCCATCATCGGTTACGAAATCATATTCGGGATCATTATTTTTTACGAAACCTGCGACAATGTTATCAATTTCGTTCACAGCCGGATAAGTAAAGAAAACAGGTTCCATATTTGCGTTGGTAACCCGCACATGCTTCATTCTGTCTTCTTCCTTGTCTTTGCGGGTTAGCTCATGCTTTTTAATGATGCCGTTCAAGTAGTCATCCACGCTGGCGCAGCCCACAATTCCATACTGGGTTTTCCCATTCA
Source organism: uncultured Lentimicrobiaceae bacterium (assembly GCA_964529695.1). Taxonomy (GTDB): domain Bacteria; phylum Bacteroidota; class Bacteroidia; order Bacteroidales; family F082; genus Sulfidibacterium. The sequence goes on along the minus strand of CAZGZO010000059.1, from coordinate 297 downwards.
TGGTCTGGGCATAGATGTACAGATACTCATCTGCATCTTCAACCAGCCATTTTTGGTCTTTAAAACGTTTGAAATTTTCCTGTGCTTTATTGTAAACCGTTGAACTGTAAAGGTCTGTATCTTTCGGTAGATCGATTTCCGGTTTGATAATATGTAGCAAGGAATAAGGATTGCCATCTGCTAACACCCGTGCTTCAGCGGAGTTGAGAACGTCATAAGGGGGAGAGGCGAGCTGCTTCACGAGCTCTTTAGGGGGCCTCAGTCCCCTGAATGCTTTAAGTACTGCCATAATGTGTC
>CAZGZO010000058.1:0-13133 GCA_964529695.1 uncultured Lentimicrobiaceae bacterium | reverse complement strand
CTTTGCAGTGATGTGTTCGATAATCTTTGAAGCGCACAAGGCATCATCCATAGAAAAATTGTTGTTGGTGCCGGAACAAACCAGCACAAGTTCATCAAAGTCAATCAGTTTTTCCGTCAAAGCTTTCATATTCAAAAAAGCTCCGATATAAATTCTCTTTGCCTCCTTCAGGGCATTCAAAGCTTTGGTTCCATTGGAAGTAGCCAGCACAATGGTCTTGTCTTTTACCTTTTCTTCGGTGTAATCCAGCGGAGAGTTCCCTAAATCAAAACCTTTAATGATTTTGGTGTCACGTTCTCCTCCCAGCAAACACTCGCCAGCGGGAGTCCCGGATGCCTTTTGAAATGCATCTTTCACCGTGGCAGCCGGAATAAAAGCTTTTGCACCATGAGCCAGAGCCGTAATCATCACAGAACTGGCACGAAGCACATCAATTACTACAACACTGCGATTTTTTACTAAATCCGGACGGATAGTTGATGCATAAGGAATTATATCAATAATCACGGAACATTCGTTTTTTGAGTCTTGCAAAGATAGGGGGTTTGGGGACTTGAAACACAAAGTTGTGAACTGAAAAACGAATTTCTTTCTCAGGTAGAGAAAAAATTTCGTCAAACTATTGTCAAGCAGTTGTCAAACAATTGTATGACCACGGTTTGACTACCGCCTGACTATTGTATGACCATCGTTTTTGTATATCTTTGCTGGGCTAAAATCAAAACATGGATCAGAACAAAATACGGGTGCGTTTTGCGCCCAGTCCAACCGGACCATTGCACATTGGAGGAGTCAGGACGGCGTTATATAACTATCTGTTTGCCAGGAATTCCGGTGGTAAATTCATTCTTCGGATTGAAGATACCGACCAGACACGGTTTGTTCCGGGTGCCGAAGATTATATCATTGAAGCATTCAAATGGTGTGGCATCGAATTCGACGAAGGTGTCCATGTTGGAGGACCTTATGGACCTTACAGACAGTCGGAACGAAAAGAAAGTTATAAAGCTTACGCTGAAAATTTAATAGCTTCCGGGAATGCTTATTATGCGTTTGATACACCCGAAGAACTGGATACTTTACGGAAACAATATGAGTCGGAGAAGAAGACATTCGTCTATAACTATGAAGCCAGAAAGTCATTGAAAAACTCATTGGTTTTAGCAGAAGATGAGACGCGGAAATTGATTGAAGCTGGTACCCCATTTGTGGTAAGATATAAAAACCCGGAAGAAAGGCTTATCAGCATGAAAGATCTTATCCGGGGAGAAGTGGTGGTAAATACCAGTGTTCTGGACGATAAAATTCTGTTTAAATCTGATGGAATGCCCACTTATCATCTGGCTAATGTGGTAGATGATCATCTGATGGAAATCAGTCATGTAATTCGTGGTGAAGAATGGCTTCCTTCGCTGCCTTTGCATGTTTTGCTTTACGAAGCTTTTGGCTGGGAAGCTCCTGAATTTGCTCATTTACCGTTATTGCTGAAACCAGATGGTAAAGGTAAGCTTAGTAAACGTGATGGTGACCGTATGGGATTTCCTGTTTTCCCATTGCAATGGAAAGATCCAAAATCCGGTGAGACTTCTCGCGGATATCGCGAAGACGGTTATTTCGCTGAAGCATTTGTAAATATGCTCGCTTTTCTGGGCTGGAACCCCGGTGATGAACGGGAAATTTTCAACCTGGAAGAACTTTCCAAAGCTTTTTCCATCGAGCGGGTTGGAAAATCAGGTTCCCGCTTTGATCCTGAAAAAGCAAAATGGTTTAATCATCAGTACCTTGTGAAAAAAGAAAATGATGAATTAGCCCGGCTGTTTTTGCCAATCCTGGCAGAAAAAGGGTTTGGTGTTGATTTTGATTATGTGGTTCAGGTGGTAGGACTGGTGAAAGAAAGAGCACATTTTGTTCATGAACTTTGGGATCAATCGGATTTCTTTTTCCGTGCTCCTGATGAATACGATGCAAAAGCGGTAAAAAAACGCTGGAAACAAAGTTCATACGGCCAGATGACGGAATTGAAGGAAATTCTCAATGGGATTGAAGATTTCTCTTCCGAAAATATTGAAAGCATCGTAAAGAATTGGATGGAAGAAAAAGAATACGGTATGGGCGCCATCATGAATGCATTCCGTTTGATTATCGTCGGAGCGCTGAGAGGGCCTCATATGTTTGATATCATTAGCCTGCTGGGACAAGAAGAAACGTTGCGTCGTCTTGAAGCAGGTTTGCATGAACTGGGTAGAAAAGAATAAAAACAACTCAAACTGTCAAAAAGATGTCAGTTATTTCAATAGAAGGAATGGAATTTTTCGCCTATCACGGCCACTTTAAAGAAGAGCAAGTCATAGGCACCAAATTCCGCTGCGATGTGTTTCTTGAGGTAGATACTACAAAAGCAGAACAAACAGACAATCTGCAAGATACCGTCAACTACCAGGAGATTTTCAGGGTGGTGAAAGACGAAATGCAAACCAAATCACATTTGCTGGAACATGTGGGACGTCGCGTTGTGGATCGGATAAAAAATGATTTTCCTGATGTGAAAAAGGTTCGATTCAAAATCCGAAAACTGAATCCGCCTTTGGGTGGAAAAATGGATTTTGTGAGCCTGGAGTTTGAAAATTGAAAATGACGATTTAGATACAGTATTTTTATATGCCGAATCCCCCCAAAATATTGATTGAACCTGAAACTTGTCCCCGCTGCGGCGCTGAATTTACCTGCAGCAAATCCGGGAAGTGTTGGTGCTTTTCTGTGCATGTGCCTGAAAATGTCCGGGAAATGATAGATAAAAAGTATGATACCTGCCTTTGCCCCAGCTGTTTAAAAGAGTTGGCCGCAAAAGGTGAAATCCAATAAAAAGTTAAGGCAGTTCCAAAAAAATCTTTACTTTTGCAGTCCTTTAAAGGGTACCGTGGCCGAGTGGCTAGGCGGAGGTCTGCAAAACCTTATACAGCGGTTCGAATCCGCTCGGTACCTCAAAAACAAAAGCCCTCCGTACATCTTCGGAGGGCTTTTTTATTTGTTATTTTTCCAAAGTTTCAAACTTTGGAAAAGTTAGATAATTACAATCTCTTTACGTTAATCCCATTCACAATGGCTTTGCCTTTTGTTGCATGAAAATTAATATTGATGCCGTTGGTGTCGTCAACATTTAGGATAACACTCTTTTTGACTGGAACGTCTTTACCATAATTTCCAGCTAAATCAATATTAGTAAAGACAGGCATTCCATTGGCATCTATTGAAAAAATACGTTGACCTTTGATACCGAATTTTGGTTCTGCCAGGTAAACCGTTACCGAATAAGTGCCTTGCGGAACATCAAAATGGTACTGTTTCATGTCGCTTCTGTAATATTGGAATACCGGATCGTTCGATGTCCCCAGAATATTATCTGAAGTGTGGCCTTCTTTACCACCAACATAACCCCAGTCATGATTTTCTTTGGCTTGATCCGATTCCCAGATTACTCCTGATTTGGGGTAAAACTGGAAGTGAGAACCTGCATTTACAAAAAGCTGATCAACTTTGTGATTGTCTGGTTGAAAATCGCCCCGGTATGATAAATGAACGTTTACTTCATCTGAAAACATTTTTCCCCCTGATTTTCCTTCTGCCAACAGCTGATTCTCTCCAATTTTCATAGGAACACTCCAAATGGCCACGGCATTTTTGGGGTGCTTTGTCCCCAGCGAGTGTCCGTTTATATAGAGCTTTACAGAGGAAACGTTGGAGTAAACCTTTATACGCTCTTTAAAAGATTTTTGTGTGTGTAATCTGTACGGAACCGTCCTTTTTGTCCAGTCATGGGATGCAATATGAATTACGGGGTTATGAGACCAGGAGGCTTTATAGAAATAGTATATTTCTTTAGGCTTCCTGTTTCTGTTTACCAACCCCTTTTCATTAATCCAGGGGCGTGTGTCATTTCTGGATTCCGAAGCAAAGTCATACATGACCCATAAGGCAGATCCTGCAATAAAGGGTCTTTCTTGTAACTGCTTAAGACTCTTTTCATGATATTCATTCTGATATTCGATGGAAAAATCAAATGGTTTGGGGTGCAGTGTATGGATACGTGAATCGGATCCAGCACCATATTCACTGATAATCAATATTTTATTTGGATATTTTTTGTGCTGTTCATCCATGAATTTCCCGAACAAATTAGCCCCTTCCTTATTGAACATTGGATAATACCATCCGAAATATAAATTCCAGCCAATCACATCGGTAACGTTAGAAAGCCCTGTTTTGTCATACAGTGGATCGGGATTCATGGCCATAGTCGTTTCTCGGTTTGGATCCAGTTTGTGTGCAATTTGATTTAGCTTTTTTGCGAGATTCACTACATTTTGATCATATTCTTTTTCACTCATGTGGTTAAATTTCCTTCCCTGGTTATGAAGCAGGAAGATTTCGTTCATAAAACCCCATAAAATAATGGATGGATGATTGTAATATTGGTGAATCATTTCGCGGAGGGCTTCAGAAGCATTGGCCGTGTAATTTTTGGAAACATGGATAAAGTTGACATTGGGTGTTTCCTGCCAGATCAAAATGCCTAGCTCGTCAGCGGCCCGCAACACCGAAGGATCCTGAGGGTAATGAGCCAATCTGACGAAATTGGCACCCAGTTTCTTTATCCTCCTGAAATCTTGAATCTGGAGCTGAGCAGGCAATGCATTTCCCAACCCTGGATAGGATTGATGCCGGTTAACACCTTTGAGTTTCAGGTGGTGCCCATTCAGGAAAAACCCCTGGTTTGGATCAAAACGGTACCATCTGATGCCCAGCGGATTGCTTTCTTCATCAACTACTTTATGATTCTTTTCTATAACCGTTTTCACGGAATATAAATACGGGTTTTTGGGCGACCATAAATGAGGATTGTCCATCACCGGAAGCACAGGAGATATCGTCTTTTTCTGATGTGCCGGAATACTAATTTCCTTTGAACTTTGAGCTACCGGTTTCCCATGGGCATCCATCACGATATTTTTCATCGTAATTGTTTGGTTCTTACCTGAATTGTTTACCAACATGGCTGAAATATTTACCGTAGCTTTTTTATCGGAAACATTGGATGTATGAATAAAAACACCCGGGGAAGCGTAATCGTCCACAGCAATATGGACGGGATTTGTTTTTATTATCCAAACATCCCGGTAAATACCTCCGAAAAAAGTAAAATCTGCTGTCAACGGAGGGATGTCGGCATTGAAACGGTTATCAACTCTTACGGCGATGATATTGTCTTCTCCGAAACGGACCCATTTCGTAATGTTTGCTGCAAAAGCTGTGTAGCCGCCTTTATGTTGCAAAACATGATGCCCGTTGACAAAGACATCCGCCTGTTGGTTGGCAGCACCAAATTTTATAAATATTTGTTTTGTAGAATCTTGAGTGCTGATAAAGAGGCTCTTTCGGAACCATGCCGGCCCTCGGTAGTAGCCTCGAACATCGGTAAAAGCATCTTTGCTATTCCAGGAATAGGGTAGATTTACAATTTTCCAGGTATTATCTTTCAATCCAATACTACTTCCGTTTTCAATATCCTGCCGGATAAATCTCCACTGGGTATCAATGGTTTGAATTTGTCTCCCGGAAATTGGAGTTTTCGATTCCTGACAAAAAACGCTATTTGTTTTCAAAGAAAACAGAATTGTCAAAACTAAAAGCAGGGTGTTTGACGTTTGAATGATTTTATACTTCATGTTGAGCTTAAAATAAATGATAGATGTATAATCTGTCAAAGTTAATAATAAATGGATTGTGTAAATAAAACACGAAGTTGTTTTCGATATTAAGACTAAATTTTCTGTTAATAGTTTGGAGCAAAATTTTGCGCATTTTTTCTTTACTGGACTGCGAAACAACGTCTGCTTCAGACTCATTTCCGTTCCAAAACAAAGTTAGGATATCAACAAATGAAACATCGATATTATATTTTTTATAAATTGCCGCCGGGGAAAAGGACGCGATGAAAAAGATTCTGGCCATAGATGACGATACACATAACCTGTTGTTAATCAAGACAATTCTAACAAAGAATATTCCTGATTGTACAGTTACTACAGCACAATCCGGAGCCGAAGGTATTAAGGTTGCAAAGGAATTAAACCCCGACACTATATTGCTTGATATTTTGATGCCAGGCATGAACGGTTTTGAGGTGTGTAAGATTTTAAAAGAAGAAAAGGCTACCAAAAGGACACCGGTTCTCTTGGTTTCGGCCCTGGGGCAGAATTACGAAAACAGGATTCAGGGACTGAATATGGGTGCTGAAGCTTTTATTACTAAACCTTTTGAAAATCCGGAACTGATATCACAGGTTAAGGTGCTTTTAAGAATAAAGGAAGCAGAAGATATGCTTCGGAAGAAGAATGAAGATTTGGAAAAAAGCCTTGAAGCCATTAAAAATGATCAGGAAAAACTGAAGAAGTTAAACTCTGAACTACTTTCGGCTGAAGAGAAGGAGCGACGTAGAATTGCAGAATATTTACACGATGGAATTGGCCCGATACTGTCTTTGGCAAACATTAATTTATCTTCTTTAAATAGTAAGGACTTGGTAAAGGAAGTTCAGGGTCCCATTCTTAAGGCATCCGGGCTTTTAAATGATGCCATTGTGCGGTCAAGATCATTGACTTATGACTTAAGTCCCCCGGTTCTCTATGAATTGGGGTTAATACCTGCCATAAGGTGGAAACTCGATCAGTTTGAAAAGGCGCATTCAATAAGCACGAATCTGAAATCCAGCATTACAAAGCTTGAAATAGATACGGATCTGAGTATATTGTTGTATCGTATTATTTGTGAGTTTCTTACGAACGTCATAAAACATGCGGAAGCTTCTCTTGTAGAGGTGCAAATCGATAAAGACGAGCAGTATTATTATTTTTCGGTACAGGACAATGGTAAAGGATTTAATTTTGGCGGAAAATCTACTTTGATGAAAAATAGCAGTTATGGATTGTTCAGCATTTATGAAAGACTTGAACCCTTACAAGGAGATCTTGTAATTGAATCAGAATTAAAAAAGGGTACTAAAACAACAGTGAGTGTTCCGGTAAAAAACTATTAAAATATGGCTATTAAAATTCTTATTGCTGACGACCATCAATTATTTCGAGAGGGACTGATTACTTTATTGTCGGATAATGATGATATTGAAGTTGTTGATGAGGCTAAAGATGGGAGGGAAGCGGTTGAAAAGACGAAAAGATTGAATCCGGATGTGTTGCTTTTGGATATTGGAATGCCTTTGATAAACGGAATTGACGCCACCGGTATTCTAAAAAAAGAACTCCCTGATTTAAAAATTATCGGCCTTACGATGCATTCGGAGAAACACTTTGTTAAAGGTATGCTTGAAGCAGGGGCTGATGGCTATTTGTTTAAAAATTGTCCGTATGACGAGTTAATCCGGGCTATTAATTCTGTTTATGCAGGAAAGAAATATTTGAGCGATGAAATAACGGAAGTTATTATTGATGATTATGTCAGCAACCAAAAAGACATTCTGGATAAAGATGAGGTGCTCTCTGACCGGGAACTTGAAGTGTTAAAACTTTTCGCCGAAGGGAAATCAAGTCGTGAAATAGCAGAAACATTATTTGTAAGCGTTAAAACGGTAGGAACTCATAAACAACACATTCTCAATAAACTAAATCTGAATTCCACAGCTGACATGGTAAAATATGCGATAAAGAAAGGGTTGGTTTCTTTGTGGTAAAACCGCTGATAAACCGATAAATTTTTTCAAGTTATTTACCATAAATTCAGAGTGTTATGGGGGTAACGTGTAACCTTTTTCATTGAAATAGACCAAAATATCAGTTTTTTTAACCCTAAGTTCAGCATATTGCCTATGCCGGGGGCAGTGAATTCTCTGTAGTTTTACTTCGATTTTTGAGGTTCATATTATGTCTATGGAAAGTGGAGTAAAATACATTCTAAGAAAACTGGTTGATTTTGTTAACGAAGAAATTTCGAAACAAAGTTATTTTACAGTTGAGATGGCTTCACTTCGAACAGTACAACAACCCGTTTCTTTTATGAATATTGTTTTAGAGAATAATTCAATTATGTATAAGGATTTTTCTCTTTCAGCATTTTTCAGATTGATTAAAGGAAATAGGGAAAGACATTTTGAGACTTATGCTTGGGTAAACAATTTATATTGCCTCGAATCTAAAAGCCCAATCATATTCCAGGAGGCTCGGTTCCGGCGATAGGTTGCAACAGTAGGACTGACAGGTTCTAATCACCCTGCGATCTCATTATCCCTGAACACTTCCACTGCAGGCGTTGTAGCTCCGCCGGTATCGAACTCCAACTTTAGTAACGGTGAAATTGATGAAAAATTATGCTGCTTTCATTTTTATCTAAGAATTGACTAAAAATCATCTTAAAATTAGCTTAAAATTAACAGAAAGGACGGTGAAAGCTTTAATAAATTCGAGTTTTAATTTAAGTTTGAAGTATAAAAATTAACGATACTGTAATCAGGACAAGCCGATAATATTGAAATAACACTATAAATATAGACTATTTTAAATAAATTTTTTGCTGATTTACTCTTTAAGAAACTAGAGTAGTTTGAAGAAAAGGCAACTTTGATGGAGGATAATTAGGGTTATTACCTGAAGAGGTGCCAATAGGAAGGGCCCTTTTTCGATTGTACTATTTACCATTTACAAATTGGAAAAAAGTCGTGGATTGACGGATTTCTTCAAAATTGTGAAGTTAGATTTACATGATCTAATCTTAATTGACCTAAAACGATTTTATGAAATTTTTTTATGAATCCTGCTAAATCGATTTGATTCTCTTTTTTGGCATGAAAAACCACCAAATGCATGACTTTTCGATGACACATTTACAAAAAGTGAATTTTGAACTCTAAATAACTAATGTATTGGAAACTTAATAATTGACTAAAACCTTCTAAAATGACAAAGATTCTACTAATGTACGATGTGCAAATAAGCTTGATTGCATGTCAAAAACTAATTACCAATGCGTTTCCAGATGTTAAGATCATTACTGCATTATCAAGTAAAGAAGGCATAAAGAAAGCACTGGCAGAGATTCCGGATTTAATAATAATCAACCTTGATAAGCCTGCTAAAGAAGGCATAAGAACTTGTAAAAGTTTGAAAGGATATGATTCATTATTATTAATTCCGGTAATAGTGATAAGCTCTACAACCTCTGATAGTTTGACCCGAATAAAAGCACTGGAAGCCGGTGCTCTTTTATCTTTAAATAAGCCTATCGATACTTTTGAGTTGGTAGCCCAGATTTCCACCATAATAAAGTATAAAGAAGATGCAAAAAAGCTTTTGTCGAAAGACAAGGGGGTAACAAATCATGAGAAATTGCGGGTTAATGAACTTGAGTGGGAATTAGAAAAGGTTTATAAAGTATTGGATCGGAGTCCGGTATCAGTGCTGATTACTGATGTTAAAGGAAACATTGTTTACTGCAATCCAAAAGTCTCTGAACTTACAGGATACCCTGTTAAGGAGTTGCATGGACAAAATCCTCGAATTTTCCAGTCAGGAGAAACGCCTGAAGAAGTATATCAGAATCTATGGCATACAGTTCTATCTGGTAAAGAATGGCGTGGAGAATTTCATAACAAAAAGAGAAATGGTGAATTATATTGGGAAAGTGTTTTGATTTCACCAATCTTTAATCCGGATGGAGGTATAATTAATTTCATTGCGATGAAGGAAGATGTTACTGAAATGAAGAAAATGATGGATGATATGAAAATATCAAAAGAACAGGCGAAGGAAAGTGAGCGTTTGAAAACGGTCTTCTTCAATAATATCAACCACGAAATTCGCACCCCCTTGAATGCAATTTTGGGTTTTGCGGATCTCCTTAAGGGATGTGATTTCAAAGACCTGGAACGAAATGAATTTATAGAAATAATAGAAAATAGTGGCCATGTTTTACTTAATACAGTAAATGAACTTATCGAAATGGCTAATATTGAGACGGGTCAAACTAAGGTCACAATGTCAGCAATAAGTTTAAATGAGACCATTGAGTCGGTGCATAGATTCTTTAAACCGGAAGCTGATGAAAAAGGAATAAAACTCTCTTGCAATTTGCCTTTATCATCTAAACAGGCAATGATTATTTCAGACAGTGATAAGCTGAACTTTATCCTGGCTAACTTAGTCAATAATGGGCTAAAATACAGCTATGAAGGAGAAATAGAGCTGGGGTATGTGAAAAAAGGTTCAACCCTGGAATTTTTTGTAGCAGACAAGGGCGTAGGAATTAGTGAGGCACAAAAGGAAATTATTTTTGAAAAATTTAGACAGGGGAACGAAACGATTACCCGTGAATTTCAGGGGATGGGTTTAGGGTTACCCATTTCAAAGGCATTTGTTGAAATGCTTGGAGGAAAAATATGGGTTGAAAGTAAAGTGGGTAAAGGTTCCAAATTTCACTTTACAATTCCTTATAACTCAGCCTGGCGAAAAGAAAGCTTTGTAAAAAGAGAAATGTCTTTATTAAGAAAATGATTGGTTCATAAACCGACAACATGAATAAGATTCTGGCAATTGATGATTTAAGTGTCAACCTGGATTTAATAAGGTTTGTCCTAACCAGAAATATTCCGGAGTGCGATGTTTATACTGCGCTTTCAGGAAAGGAGGGAATCAAGCTGGCAAAAGAATTAAAACCCAATGCCATTTTGCTTGATATTGTTATGCCGGGAATGGATGGATTTCAGGTTTGCGAAGCCCTTAAAACTGATGAGTCGACAAAACATATCCCTGTTTTGTTGGTTTCAGCTTACATGCAGACAACCCGTGACAGGATAAAAGGATTGGATATCGGCGCTGAAGCTTTGTTGGCAAAACCCTTTGAAAATTCTGAACTGATTTCTCAGGTTAAAGTGTTGCTACGAATAAATAAAGCTGAAGAGCTATTACGAAAAAAGAATGAGAGCCTCGAATTATTTATCAAGAACCAGTCTGAAGAGATTAATAATAATGAAACCAGGTTTTTACAGATATCTGATTATGTACACGAGTTTTTTTGGGAGGTAGACTCAAAAGGGAAGTTTACCTATGTTAGTGCTGTGGTTGAAAACATTCTGGGTTTAAAAAGTGAAGAAATTATTGGTAAGAAATACATTTTCGATTTTTACAGGGCTGTAAATAAAAAAGAGGAACTAAATAAAAAGCTGTCTGATATTTTTGAGGATAAATCATACTACAACAATATTGAGATTTTTTGCCTGGATAATACCAATCGAAAAATCTGGCTTACTGTAAGTGGCTTCCCAATATACGATAAAGCTTCTAATTTTATTGGATACAGAGGGGTGACTCACGATATTACCGGACGTAGACAGGCTGAGGAAGAGCTGAATAAGAGCCTGAGAAAGATTCGTGAGGATCATAAAAAACTGAAAAGGTTGAATGCAGAACTTGGTATGGCCGAAGAAAAAGAGCGCAGAAGAATTGCAGAGTATTTGCATGACGGCATTGGTCAACTGCTTTCCATCACCCGGATTAATTTGTCTTCTTTGCAAAAGAAAAGTCTTCCGGATGAAGTTAAGAAAGTTGTCCGTAAATCTTTAGAATTTTTGAGTGAAGCGATTATAAGGTCACGAAACCTGACTTATGATTTAAGCCCCCCAATTTTATATGAGCTCGGATTAATCCCTGCCATTGGATGGAAATTAAATGAAATAGAAAGTAATAATAAAATTAAAACGGCTATCCAGAGCGAGCTTCCCAGACTGGAAATAAATAGTGATACCCGTATCTTATTGTATCGTGTTATAAGTGAGTTATTAATAAATGTTACCAAACATGCTGAAGCAAGTTTAGTAAATGTGAAAGTTTACAGCGATAAAGACAAATACTGTATTTCTGTAATTGATAATGGAAAAGGATTTAAGGGCCGCTATTCTGAAACTAAATCAAAAAATGACAGGGGGTACGGATTATTTAGTATCAGAGAAAGACTAGATTCACTTCAGGGGCACCTGGATATAGAGTCGGAGATTAAAAAGGGAGCAAAAGTAACCGTAAGTATACCTATTTTAAATAATTAAGAGATGTCTATAAAGATTCTTATTGCGGATGATCATCAATTAGTGCGGGAAGGTTTGGCAAATTTATTGTCAGATGATCCAAACATTGAGGTTGTCGGCCAGGCCGAAGATGGTAAGGAAGCCATCGAAAATGTAAAAAAGTTAGAACCGGATATCTTAATAATGGATATTGGAATGCCTGTGATCAATGGAATTGAAGCTACCGGAATTTTAAAAAAGGAATATCCCGAACTGAAAGTCATTGGCCTTACTTTGCATGCTGAAAAGAATTTTGTTAGAGGAATGTTAGAAGCGGGAGCGTATGGTTATTTGTTTAAAACCTGTGCTTACGAAGAACTGATTCTGGCGATTAATACTGTAAACTCCGGAAACAAATACTTTAGCAATGAAATTACCGACATTTTAGTTAACGAGTATATCGGAAAGCAAAATAGCGGGGTTGAAGTGGTAGATCCCATCCTGACCGAAAGAGAATTAGAGGTTTTAAGACTAATTGCAGATGGAAAATCAAGCAATGAAATAGCAGAAGAACTATTTGTAAGCGTTAAAACAGTTGGAACACACAAGCAACATATTTATGAAAAATTAGATATTGGTTCCAATGTAGAATTGGTAAAATATGCCATTAGAAAAGGTATTATTTCTTTGTGGTGAAGATTTTCTTGAAACACTCATTTTTGTTCCTTGATACCATAAAACAAATTAATTTAAATAACTATAAATCAAGTATTTATAATGAGTTCTTGTCCAAATAAATCTTTGTCTTTGAGCAAATATCAGGATTTCGGAAGTAAATATCAGTAATTTTCTTACCTGCTAATTATCAGATTGAATATACTTTTACAATGGGACAAAAAAACAATGACAAATTATGAAGAAAAGCGTAATCTTTATTGCATTTATTTTCATATTTCAGTTGTTGACTAACATGGCTGTGGGGCAACAGAGCAATACTACGCGGGTTCATTTCGATTTAAATATCCCACCGATTGCACTCATTAGATTTGCTGTGGAAGATAGCCAAATAATC
>CAZGZO010000057.1:0-13201 GCA_964529695.1 uncultured Lentimicrobiaceae bacterium | reverse complement strand
ACGTAAAAAAATTATAGCATATGAAGGTATATCAAGCTAGTGAAATCAGGAACGTCGCACTAATCGGAGGAGCGAAGTCAGGGAAGACTACCTTGGCGGAAGCTATGTTATTTGAGGGAAAAATAATTACCAGAAAGGGAACCGTAGAAGACAAGAATACCGTTTCCGATTATAGACCCATAGAACAGGAAAGAGAGCACTCGGTTCATTCCTCTTTAATGCACACGATTTACAACAACAAAAAAATTAACCTGATAGATGTACCAGGATTTGCTGACTATGTTGGTGAGACAATTGCAGCTCTGAATGTTGCCGATACAGCTTTGGTGCTAATTAATGGGCAGTCTGGTGTAGAAGCAACTACTGAGACTGCCTGGAGGCAAACAGTAGCTGCCAACAGCCCTGTTGTTTTTGTGGTGAATCAGCTGGATCATCATATGGCTAATTTTAATGATACAGTAACTTCTTTGATAGACTATTTTGGAGATAAAGTTACTGTTGCACAGTATCCTGTGGATGCAGGGGAAAATTTCAGTACCCTCATAGATCTGGTATTGATGAAGCAACTAAAATATAAAGATGGTGGTGGGGAACCGGAAGTTTCTGATATTCCTGATTCTGAAAAGGATCGTGCTAATGAATTGCACCTCAAGCTCATCGAAAATGCTGCTGAAGGTTCTGAAGAGCTGATGGAGAAGTATTTTGAAAATGACACCTTGTCAATTGAAGAAATGCGTGAAGGTCTTCGTCTCGGGTTGATTAGCCGTTCTATTTTTCCTGTAATCGTTGCTACTGCAAAACACGGTATTGGGGTCACGAGAGTTTTGGATTTCATTTGTAAGTCTTGCCCGGCACCTACCGAAATGCCTGCCCGGAAAACTGTTGATGGATTGGAATTTAAATGTGATTCTAAAGATAGCGTTGCCGCTTTTATTTTCAAAACTTCTATTGAGCAGCATTTAGGGGAAGTTTCTTATTTTAAAGTATATGGTGGCACTATAAAAGAGGGAATGGACCTTGTTGATGTCAGAACCAGTGATAAACAAAGAATTACCCAAATCTTTGTGCTCAACGGCAAAGGCCGTGAAAAGGTGGAAGCTGTAGAAGCTGGCGATATTGCTACTACTATTAAATTAAAAGACGTTCATACCAGTGATACATTGATGGACCCTAAAAAGGCAGATAATGGATTTGAGCCACTTGTTATGCCGGATCCTTTATATACCGTTGCGATCAAGCCTGTTAATTCTGCTGATGATGAAAAGATGGGCGCTATTCTCAACGAACTTCATAGAATTGATCCAAGTCTTGGTGTTACGTTTTCTCGTGAGCTGAAACAACAATTGGTTCAAAGCCAGGGTGAATTTCATGTAAATACCGTAAAATGGTATTTGAACAAAGCCAATAATGTTGAAGTTGAAATTGGAATTCCAAAAGTTCCTTATCGTGAAACAATTACAAAAATTGCCAACTCTAGTTATCGTCATAAAAAGCAGTCTGGTGGTTCAGGACAGTTTGGTGAAGTTCATTTACGGATTCAACCCTTTGTAGAAGATTATAAAAAACCTACAGATATACCGGTTAGAGGAACTGAAGTCCATGACCTGGCCTGGGGTGGTAAACTTGTATTCCATAACTGTATTGTTGGTGGTGCCATTGATGCACGTTTCATGCCAGCTATTCTGAAGGGTATCATGGAAAGGATGAATGAAGGCCCGTTAACAGGTTCTTATGCCCGTGATATTGTAGTTTACATCTATGATGGCAAAATGCACCCGGTTGATTCCAATGAAATCTCATTTAAACTGGCAGGACGAAATGCATTCAGCCAGGCATTTAAAGAAGCAGGGCCAAAAATTATGGAACCGGTTTATGATGTAGAAGTTTTGGTTCCTGAAGATACAATGGGTTCAGTTATGACGGATTTACAGGGACGCCGTGGTATGATTATGGGAATGGATGCTGTTGGTAAGAACCAGGTAATCCGTGTAAAAGTCCCAGGAGCTGAGCTTGCAAGATATTCTACTTCACTTAGTTCCATTACCTCTGGACGCGGTGTTTTCTCTATGAAGTTTGACCAGTATCAGCAGGTTCCGACCGATGTTCAGGATAAACTGCTGAAAGAATACGAAGAATCTCAGAAAGAGGAAGAAGATTAATAATTTCTTTTCAGAGAATAAAAGTAAAAGCCGGCGCTTCACACGTCGGCTTTTTTGCAATCATCACAAAGCAATTTGATTTCATTCTTTTAATAGTTTCCGTGTCAAACTTATCTGTCGACTTTTATCTGTAAACCTTACAATATATAATCCCCTTGGCAGGCTACTGACATCCATCGAAAATTTGGAAATTCCGATTCCGGGATTAAAATGTTTGAGCATCCTGCTTTGACCAAGGATGGAAAATATCTCTACGGTCAGATAAGTTTGTGTTTTTGAGTCCACAGTGAAAACGAAATTGTTTCCCACCGGATTAACATAGTTGACTATGCTATCACTGTATTCTTCCTGATTTTGTGCTTTAGCCCGGGTCTGGTAATTTGTAGAAACTCCTTTGTTTAACGCATTGTAATTACCCATATTTAGTGAGTCCTGGGCTGTGGCAGAAAGAAACGAAAATAAAAAGATCGAAAGTAAAAATTTCCTCATACGCAACTTTTTTCACAAATTTAGACAATAGATGCAATTTTTATACGTTGCCCGGCAACATTCAGTATTCTTGCCGGCAAAATCAGCATATTTAACCTGTTCTTCAGAAAAGTTTACTGTAAAGGAACCGGTAAATTCGTTTTATAGAAAATTTATCCTTGTTTGTAAGGTTTGAGCTGAAAAGATAGTTCGTAGGAATTTTTCAGTTCGTTTTTATTTCTGGAATAGAAAGTAAATTCGAGTCTATCGCACTTATTCTGCCTCTGATACGACTCCAGCCTTTTTCCGTTTTTTATAATATTTGGCTCCAACAAATTGACCCAGGAAGAATGCACCTACTAAGAAAGGGTAGGTGTAAAGTTGAAAACCTAAATGAAAATGGAATCGCAAAAATACTATGAATGGAATGGGGAGATGGACTGCTAAAAACCATTTCCATGAGAATTTTTTAACGGAAGCCCTCCAATATCCGAAAGGCATATTAAAAAGAAAGGTAAGTAATGTAACAATCCCCAGATTTAGATATTCGTGCATAAAAATTTTTTTGGCAAAAGTAACCATAAAATTTTAGGATTGTCAAAGTGGTTTACTCATCATTCCAAAATCAAGAATCATCAATAAAAAAGCTGTCTCTGACTACAGAGACAGCTTCGTAATTAGAAATATTAACCTCAAAAAATATATTATTATTGTTGTGCAGCGTCCATTCCTGCTATCAACATCATGTTTAAAATTTCATTGACGCTACTACCCATCTGGAGAATGTGAACAGGTTTGTTCATTCCGTTCAATATTGGGCCAATAACCTCAAAACCGGATGTTTTATGTAATAATTTGTAAGCAATATTTGCAGCCGACAAATCGGGGAAAATTAATGTGTTGACTCTTTTCCCCAGGATTTTTGAGAACGGGAAGTTTTCTTGCATCAATTCCTGATCCAAAGCTGTGTTGGCCTGAATTTCACCATCTACGCATAGTTCGGGATGATCATTATGAAGCATCTGAACCGCCTGTCTTACTTTGATGGGGTCTTCAGCTTCAACAGAACCAAAGTTTGAATAAGAAAGCATGGCAATAACAGGTTCCATATTGAAACGTTTTACCACATCAGCCGCCTGGAGCGTTATCTGAACCAGTTCGTCGGCTGTAGGTTGTTTGTTTACTGTACAGTCACTTAA
Organism: uncultured Lentimicrobiaceae bacterium; assembly: GCA_964529695.1. Classification (GTDB taxonomy): domain Bacteria; phylum Bacteroidota; class Bacteroidia; order Bacteroidales; family F082; genus Sulfidibacterium. The sequence continues at coordinate 9,375 of CAZGZO010000057.1, read as the reverse complement.
GAAAAGTGGCCCGTCGTTTGTCAGGACAATATATAAGCCTGTAACAATTTGCACATCAGGTCTTCTGCCAATTACCTGTAAAGCAGGACGAATGGTATCAGGATAGTTTCTGGTCAAACCTGAAAGAACCGCATCGGCTTCTCCGTTATCAGCCAACATGCAGCTGAAATAGCTGTAATGACTCATACGTTCTTTGGCAGTGGAAAGCGTCATCCCCCGACGTTTTCTTTTTTCAAAGAGCTGTTGGACATAATGAGCCATTTTCTCTTTGTTCTGTTTCGATTTGGGATCTACAATGGAAACTCCCTCTAGTTCCAATTCGTTCTCAGCAATGATTTCTTTGATTTTCTTTTCATTACCCAACAAGATTGGAATGGCAAGCTTCTCATTGGCAGCAATTTCCGCAGCTTTAAGTATTTTGTAGTTTTCGGCATCAGCCAGTAAAATCCGTTTAGGATTTTTCCTACACGCACCTCGCATTTGCCTTTTCAGCGGATTTGAGAGGCCCATACGTTTTCTCAGCTCTTCACGATATTTTTCCCAGTCTTCGATTTGTCTTTGAGCAACTCCTGAGTCAATGGCTGCTTTTGCGACAGCTGGAGCTATTGTTTCTATAAGCCTCGGGTCGGTAGGTTTCGGGATGATGTAATCTTTCCCAAACTTTAAATTGTTTGTTCCGTAAGCTACATTAACTTCTTCCGGTACAGATTCTTTTGCCAGTGCTGCTAACGCTTTTGCTGCAGCAAGTTTCATTTCTTCGTTAATCTTGGTGGCTCTTACATCTAAAGCACCACGGAAAATAAATGGGAATCCCAAAACATTGTTCACCTGGTTGGGATAATCAGAACGTCCGGTCGCCATCAATACATCGGAACGCGTTGAAACGGCCAAATCGTAAGAGATTTCCGGAGTCGGATTAGCCAAAGCAAAAACAATGGGGTTCTCAGCCATCGACAATAACATTTCAGGTTTCAAAAGCCCACCTACGGATAATCCTAAAAACATATCTGCACCTTTAATGGCCTCTTCCAACGTGTGAACAGGTCTGTCTGTTGCAAACTGCTTTTTGGTTTCATTCAAATCGGTGCGATCTTTATGAATAACGCCCCGGCTGTCAAGCATGATAATATTCTCAGGTTTGGCACCTAAACTGATATATAATTTTGTACAAGAGACCGCTGAAGCTCCGGCACCGCTCACTACAATTTTTAAATCTTCAATTTTTTTACCCAGAATTTCAACAGCATTCAATAAACCGGCTGAAGAAATAATGGCAGTACCATGTTGATCGTCATGCATCAAGGGAATATTCAGTTCTTCTTTCAGTCTCTCTTCGATGTAAAAACATTCCGGGGCTTTGATGTCTTCGAGGTTTATACCACCAAATGTAGGGGCAATGGCTTTAACAATTTGAACAACTTTTTCGGGGTCGGTTTCGTTTACCTCGATGTCAAAAACATCTATATCAGCAAATATCTTAAATAACAGGCCTTTACCTTCCATAACAGGCTTGCCGGCTTCCGGACCAATATTTCCGAGTCCAAGAACAGCCGTACCATTGGAAATAACTGCCACGAGATTCCCCTTGGCTGTGTATTTATATACATCACTTGGGTTTTCTTTAATGGCAAGGCATGGATCTGCTACACCAGGTGAATAAGCTAATGATAAATCACGTTGTGTGGAATAAGGTTTTGTGGGAATAACCTCTATTTTTCCCGGACGTCCCAACGCATGATAATTAAAAGCGTCTTTTCTGAATATATTGTCCATAATTTTGTGTTTTATTTGACATGGCAAAGTTACAACATATTGGTAACGGTTAACCGTAAAAGCATTATTTATTGTTAATTTATAAACAATAAAAATGTATTTATAATGTATTAAAATACAATAAGATGGAATTTTTTAAATTGTGGGTTTTGGTTGGAGGAACCGGAAGAAATATTGGAAAAACTACCTTGGCGGAAATGCTTATCAATCACTTAAGCAATTTCGGTACGGTTGTCGGAGTTAAAATTTCAAATATTAAACCGGATGGGTTGGAATTTCACGGAACGCATGAAGTAAAAAATGGTGAGAGTTTTTTTATCGGGGAAGAAACCAGCAGCTCAGGAAATAAGGACAGTATGCGTTTCCTGAAAGCAGGTGCTAAAAAGGCATTCTTTATTCAAACCGGTGATGTCTTTGTAAAGGAAGCATTTCAAGAAATGATTCAACAGCTTGAGGGCAATGAAATTGTGGTTTGTGAATCAAACAGCTTGCGAAGTGTGATGAAACCGGCAATTTTTTTCGTGATAAAAGGAGAGGATAACGCTGCTTCTAAAGGATATATTGAGAGATTTATAGAGTTAGCCGATTACGTTGTGAAGCCCATGGATTTGGAACAATTTGAAAATCTTTCTAAATCTCTTGTCTTAAGAGATAATCTGATAAAACATTCCAATGAAGAGGGGTGAGATTTGGCTTCTAAAAGAAATCCACCTTATCCACTACAGGCTGGACGATGTATTCCAAACTATTTAACTCCATGGCTACCAGGTTCCCATATCCGGGAAAGCCTGTAAGGTAAATACCATTATCAAGATTAAAGGATAAGGAATCTTTGTCCTCGATGTTTAGCTTAATGATCTCCAAAGGTGAAGGATTATGCCCGTGAACGACTTTTTTGTAATTGATTTTTCCTGGCTTTACAATATAATTTCTAATCCAAATCATGGATTCTGTATCAGAAAATGGATCTTTCACATCAAAATTAAAACCGGCATGAACGGCATAAAAATGCTTTAACTCAATGAAAAAATCGAGAGAGCGCATCCAATCAATATACTTTTTAGGAATGTCTCCGGGTGAATCAACTTTGAAACTTTTCAGCGTTTGCATTCCTCCCAATCCAAACCAGTGCTGTTGATATCTGCCTAACCGTGGAAAAATCTTAGATTTTTTGGTTTTTTTGTATTCATCGTATGCTTGAATACAAATAGACTCATGGTTGCCGGCTAAGGCAGTTACATGGAAGCCTTCTTTTTTCAGCCCCATGATAAAATCCAATACGCCTTTACCGTCCGGGCCACGATCGATATAATCACCTAGAAAAATCAGATGGTCGTCTTTATCTGGCTTAATTTGTTGAAATATAAGAGATTTCAAAGTCTCTAAACAGCCGTGTGTGTCAGGAATGGCCCAGATTTTTTCCATAGCATACTAAATTAATAAAAATAGCAATGGCCAGGCGTCAGACTGTTGAGAAAAGAGACAAAACCTTTTCCAAAGTTCTGAACTTTGGAAAAGGTAGTATTCGTTTTATTTTCCTTTGGCCTGGTTGGCCACTTTTTCCATAAGCTTTTTGACTTCTTCCGGATCCCCCAGAAAATAGTCTTTTACAAAGTTCATGTCATCGTCAAATTCGAAGACATAAGGAATTCCTGTCGGGATATTGAATTTGATGATTTCTTCTTCGCTCATGCCTTTCAGATGCATTACCAATGCACGGAGGCTGTTTCCGTGAGCGGCTACAAGCAGATCACCCATTTCGTCCACAGAAGGTTTGATTTCGCTTTCCCAATAGGGAAGCATTCTTTCGATAACTTCTTTTAAGGACTCAGTAACAGGTAATTCCTCAGGTGTGAGGTCAGCGTAACGTGGATCAAAACGTGGATTTCTTTCATCGTCGTCAGAAAGCGGCTCCGGTGGAATATCAAAACTGCGGCGCCACATCAATACTTTCTCATCACCATATTTTTTGGCGGTTTCAGCTTTGTTTAATCCTTGCAGATTGCCATAATGTTTCTCATTCAGCCTCCAGCTTTTGCGTTCTTCTACCCACATCAGGTCCATCTCTTCCAGCGCCAGCCACAAAGTTTTTATTGCACGAGTCAAATAAGAAGTGTAAACTCTTCTGAAAGTATAGCCCTCTTTTTTCAAAACCTGACCTGCCTTTTTTGCTTCCTTGATGCCTTGTTCCGAAAGTTGTACATCAGTCCATCCGGTAAAGCGGTTTTCTTTGTTCCAGGCGCTTTCACCATGCCTTAATAATACCAATCGTTTCATTTTATTACTTTTTACCGTAAATAATTTGTGTTTAAAACTTAGCCGTTCGCTTCTTGCTGCCGAAAATCAATTTCGTTTAAATTTGTCCTTTAATTGTCACAGAATGAAATTTCAAACCCCACGGTTTTTACATAAAATTTTTCCGCAACTTATTTGGAAAGAGAATGTTACATCAAAAGAAATTTATCTGACCTTTGATGACGGTCCTCATCCAAACATTACTCCAAAAATATTGAATATTCTCGCCCAATTTGATGCAAAGGCCTGTTTTTTTTGCGTCGGTGAAAATGTTCACAAACATCCCGAAACTTTTCAGAAGGTTTTAGAGGCGGGCCATCAGGTTGGAAACCATACCTATAACCATTTAAATGGGTGGAAGATTCCTGACAAAATGTATTTCGAAAACGTAAAGCAATGTAACGAGCAGGTTCATTCAGATTATTTCCGACCCCCTTACGGGAAGATTAAACCTTCACAAATCAAAGAACTGAAGAAAAAATACAACATTGTGATGTGGACGATCATCACCCACGATTATGATTCGAACTATGATTCTGAAGTCTGTTTGAAAAAAGCCATTCAGAAAACCCGGCCAGGCGATGTGGTTGTTTTCCATGATAGTCTGAAGGCAGAGAAAAATGTGTTGTATGTGTTACCTAAGTATTTGGAACACTTTTCAAAGTTGGGGTATCGATTTGTTACGTGGAAATAGAGAAAGTTTTATCAATGAGTTGCCACGGGTTTAAACTCGTGGCAACTCATTGAAGCATATTGGCTTGCTTGCGTTTTCATCTAAAATCCATAGATATAGTTTGGAAGCCACAAATAATACGGATTGGCACGAATTCATATTCACCAAAAATAGTGAACATGAATTCATTAGTGTGCTTTGATTTATTTGTGTTAATTAGGGAATTCGTGGCTAATTTTGCTTTAGCTTGCGGATATCAGATTTCAAAACGCATCTTTCTTTATTAATTATAACTTGTTGAATTATAAGTTAAAGAAAACTCATTCCAGTACTCAATTAGAAAATTTATCTAAAAAACAAGGATTTTTCGTTTTTTTTTTACTTTGTAGAACCAAAACCAAAATGAAAAATCCTTTCGACCCCCAATTCGATCCCAAGGATTTTATAAAATATGCTTGATGGAGGAGAAAAACCTCCTTAAATTGATATGAACTGAAATTGCAAATCAATAATACATAACAAAGAAAGGAGGTTGTATGAAAAAATAGTTAGCTATCCTTTTCTGGCTGCTGGTTATAGCAGTTGGCGATTCAAAGGGTTGGCTTAACGATGAAAACAAAATTAATTCAATTGAAAACTTTAAATCAACAGAAAATTGAAAAATGTTTTTTCTAAATTAGCAACTATAACTGCAATTATTTTAACAATAGGCATGATTACTTCGTGTCAAAAGAATTCCAATCTCAAGACAGGCAAGAGCAAAAGCAATTTAACAGATAATACTTTAAAAAGTTTGTCCGTTATACCGGTTAAAAATGGTGTACTTGCTTTCAAAAATGCAAGTCAATATCGTAAAACGATAGAGGCATTAGGCAATTATACTAAAACTGAATTAAGTTCCTGGACAGAATCAGAAGGCTTTGATTCCTATAATAAGAGAACTGATGCAATACTTGATTCAGTGGGAAATGTGACCTCTAAAAGTGAACTGTATAGCCTCTTAAAAAAATATCAGGATTTCATAATTCTTAAAAGTCAAAATGGAGAATCTGATATTGATTTAACTGTGGGACCCAATATTTTTACAGATGTAGCTAATAAAGACGGATTGTATATTATTGACAAAAAAGCATACCGTTTATTAGGAAATTATAGGCTGGAGACCAACGTTAATAATATAGCTGAGCTTCTTACGGTTCATTACCCAGACATTAAAAATAACAATATCCCTTCCTATATAAAGGTTAAAAAGTATTTGAACATTATCCCACTTACTGGTCAGAACAATGAGAAGAATGTAGAAGCTGGCGGTGGTAGCGGCAGCGGTGGTGGTGGATCTACACCAGATTATAAATATACTCTAGGTAATCAACATAGTACATCTACCAGGAGAATAAATTTGTTTGCATACGGGGAAGCACTAGGCTCAAATGACAAGACGCATGTTGATTATTGGTGTTTCATTGAGGCAATAGCAAAGAAAAAAATATTGGGACTTTTTTGGGTAAAATATTCTACTAATATATACATTGAAGGAACTACCGGCACGACAAATGATTTTTCTGTAGAAACTGCGTGGGGAGTGAAATCTTATTCTATTCCTCTACTTACATATTTAAATCAATCTGATGCTAAAACGAACTCCCCTTATAGTTTAGGGGTAAAAACTTTATGGTCATATCCCGGACCAGAGGCACACCTTATACATGTTCATGTAAAAGCCTGGACAAGAGGTACCAGTGAAAGTACTTATGCCAGCATTAATTATGATCTTTATTAAAACAGTAACAACGATGAAAAAGTCAATAACTATTATTATCTTATTGTTGTGCCCCTTCTGGGCATCTGCCCAATGGTCGGTAAATTTAAAAGCCGGTGCGGGTTATGCAAAAGAAATTGAAAAAGAAGTCGATCCAGGTGCCGGGATATCATTCTCATTTTTTTCAAGGCCCGGATATTCCTACTTTGGCGGTATTGATGTTGAATATTCCTTTTCAAAGCACCTGGGCCTGGGTTCCGGCCTTCTATATTCTTACAGCAGGAGTATGGATGGTTATGCTAATCAATTTCAAATGAAACAATACTGGCACTCAGAGACACTGAATGTGCCTGTAAGTTTGCTCTGGAAACCTGGTACTGCCGGAAGGTCAACCTTCCAGGCCGGCCTTTCGGCTAAAATCAATCTCAGGCATCATCAGTATGAAACCAGCCAACCGGAATACATGGCGAATCTTACGTATCGTGACAATCCTTTTTTCCTCGGATTTCATTTGGGCTATGAATATGCGCCAGCCGAAAGGTTTAGGGTTGGAATTCTGCTGAACGAAGACATCGGTTTTTTCTTAAAACAGATAGTAAATGCAGGGAATGGAGATGTATATCGTATTTTTTACCGCCACTATTTTACCCCACAGCTCACCTTGAGTTATAGCTTATTTAGAAGCAAATAAGGATAAATTTTAAAGGAACCAAAATATTTCGTATTTTCGAATGCACCATAAAAGATTGAGCCAATGACTCCTCCACCGGATTTTTTAATGGAAAAAGTACGGAACTTTTGCGCTTACCAGGAACGTAGTATCGAAGATATCAAAGCTAAATTATCTCAATGGAAGGCCTCAGAAGATACCGTAGAAGAGATAATTGTTAAACTCAAAGAAGAAAATTATGTGGATGAAGAAAGATTTGCACGGGCTTTTGCTGTTGGAAAACTGCGCTACAATAAATGGGGCAGGAACAAGATTATTTATGCCCTGAAGCAAAAGCAGATTCCTGATCTGTATATCCAAATCGGATTGGGTGAAATCGACGATGACGAATACATCAACACATTAAAAGCTATTTTATCTTCCAAGAAAGTTAACGGAAATAATGATTTTGTCCGCCAGAATAAGCTGGTGCGTTATGCAGTGCAGAAAGGTTTTCAGGCAGACCTGGCTTGGAAAATCCTGAAAGGGGAGATATAGGAACTAGATTTTTGAAATCACCCCGGCCCTAAAGGGTGTGAAATCAAGGTAGGTAAAAAATCAGATTATTATTAACATTCGTAACGCATTCCCCTTTAGGGGTTAGGGGTAAGTTGAGACGTCAAAAAATAGCCCAATTTTATTGTTATACAACTGCCTGACAGTTTACTTATGATGAATTAATACTAATGATTGCTTGAACCTGATATCCGCAAATTAGCGTCAAAATTAGCCACGAATTCTTGAATTAGAAACGAAAAAGATGCTGGGTTTCGGGGTTTCTTGATTCATAAAATCTTTCAAGAGTCTCAAAAAAGAATTATTCGATTTTCAATGAAGTCATTGAAAGAGAACCCGCTACATAATCATCATTAAATAAAGTTACTTGTTCCTCTTTTTCTTTCAGCGCCAGTGCGTAAAGCAGTGGCAAAAAATGTTCGGGAGTGGGAATGGCCATTTTGAAAGCGGTGCCTTGTGATTGAAATTTAATCAGTTCCTGATAGTTACCCTCCAAAATAAATTGTTTCATTTTTTCATTTGCTTCTTGTGCCCAATCATATCCAAACCTTTCGTTGAATTTGTTCCAGGCCACCCGGCGAAGGTTGTGTACCATGTTTCCGCTACCTATTATAAGGACACCTTGTCGGCGAAGTGAAGCTAACTCCTGAGCCAGTCCGTAATGTTGTTGCGGGGTTTTATAATAATCAAGGCTCAATTGAATAACAGGTACGTCGGCATTGGGATAAAAGCGTTTGATAACACTCCATGCACCGTGGTCGAGTCCCCATCTTTCATCGGGTTCTACCGTGGTTTTCTGAACAAGTTCCCTGACTTTTGTTGCAAGTTCGGGACTTCCAGATGCAGGATATTGAACATCAAACAACTCCTGTGGAAAGCCGCCAAAATCATGAATGGTAGCAGGTTGCTGCATGGCAGTAACGAACGTTCCCCGGGTTTCCCAGTGTGCCGAAATACATAAAACAGCCAGGGGTCGGGGAATATTTTTCGCGATGTTGCGCCAACCGGAAACAAATTCATTTTCCACTATGGCATTCATCGGACTGCCATGACCCACAAACAGCACAGGCATGCGCGCTGTGCTGTTAAAGGTTGTTGTTTTATTTAACTCGTTCATCTTTATGATTTTCTCCGATTAATTATATCAAAGATAATCAGTTTATGCGGCTTGTTTCGCAAATTGAACATCAGCGCTTAGTCTGACTTCATCGCTCACCAATACACCACCAGCTTCAAGAGCTGCATTCCAGCTCAGCCCCCATTCTTTCCGGTTGATTTTTCCTTCCAGTGAGAAACCTGCTTTTTCGTTGCCCCACGGATCTTTGTTAACGCCTCCGAATTCCACATTCAAGGTAACTTCTTTGGTGATGCCTTTAATGGTCAACAAGCCTTTCATTTTATAGTCCCCATCTTCAGTTTTATCCAAAGAAGTGCTCTCGAATAGCAGCTCTTTGTTGTTTTCTACATCAAAAAAGTCAGCACTTTTTAAGTGATTGTCACGATCCTTTTCGTTGGTGAAAATAGATGCTGCATCAATTTTGACATGAACTTTTGATTTTAACAAATCTTCACCGTCAATTTCTGCCTGAAAGGTACTGAATTCGCCTTTTACATTGGCAATCATCATGTGTTTTACTTTGAACATCAGTT